>JAIRKR010000040.1 GCA_031260015.1 Puniceicoccales bacterium | reverse complement strand
GGGGAGGCCAGTCAAAGGTTGGGATCCGGTCAAAAACCGGGGACGAACCGAGAATATGATTCGGAACAATGGTTTGAATCTGGTCAAAGGTTGGGATCGAGGATTGCCGCGAGGATTTTTGCAAAACCGAAACCGAGCCGGGCATCAGATCCGGTTCAACGGTTAGGATTTAATCAAGAATTGGCCCCGAACCGAAATCCGAAGCTGGTTTTGGAGTTGAAATCATCCCGGGAGTTGAATCCAGATCGAAGATTAAGGCCAAAACAATGGTTGAAACCAAGTCGGGACTTGAAGCCGGTCCATGAATTGGACCTCAAACAGCGGGTGGAATCGGAACAAAGATTGGGATTCGGCCGTGAATTGACCCCGAACCGGGACCTGAAGCCAGTTCAGAGGCTGAACCCCGAGCAAAGGTTGAAAGCCGGTCCGGGATTGAAGTTAGGTCGAAGATGGGACCAAGGAACAAAGCTAAGCCGGGAATGGGGATCCGTCCAGCTGTTGGAATCGGTCTTGGAATTGGGGACGAACCGAGATTTTGGATCGGGCCGAGTATTAGAATCCTGTCAAGCATTGTGGCAAAGGTCAGAACTGGGTCTGGACCAGAGGCAGGTTCGGAGATTAAGAACGGGTCGGAAATGGGGATTAGAACCAGGTCGGCGATTGAAGCCGGGTCAGAGATTAAAATTAAAGCCGGTCCGGAGGTTGGGCCCCAGCCAAGAATTAGAATCGGTCTTGGAATTGAGACCAAGTCAAAAACGACTAAAGCATCCATTCATAACCCGAAATGGTTTTCATCAAGTCGCCAAATCGTCTAAGCATTTAGTTGCTGGGGGCATTCAGTGGAGACCGAGTCGAGGATCAGAACAAAGGTTAGAATCAGAACAAAGGTTAGGATCGAACCGAAATCCGAAGCCAGTTTTGGAGTTGAAATCACCCTGGGGGTTGAATCCGGGGTGGGGATTAAAATATCCATCCGTAGGCCAACACGATTTTCACCGAAACACCAAGACCTCTGACCGTTTAATCGCAAAAGGACGTCCCAAATCGGTACCCGGTCAGGCAGCGGGACGTCCTGGGGCGTTGGTTCCTCTCCGAGCATCCGGACCGGGTCAAGGATTGGAATCAGTCCATGGGTTGAAACTTGATCGGAACTTGAAGCCAGTCCTTGAATTAAAACATCCATCCGTAACTCGAAATGGTTTTACGTTGGTTGAAATTATCGTTGCGCTGTGTATTGTGGCCATCTTGACCGCCATTGCCGTTCCGGGCTTTAGGAAAGCCACGGAAGACTTTCGACTCAACGAATTTGCATGCAATTTTGATAGTTTGATTAAGGCTTGTCGTAACTATTATTTGATTTTTAACGAATGGCCAGGAGACACTAGCAGAGGATATATCCCGCCTGGCAATATTTGTTATTTTCTCCCCAATCACTTGTATAAAGGCAGTCAACTCTTGTACTCGCCTTTCAAAAAGGGCGGTACCACTCAATTTGATTTTGACAATTATATGGATAACGGAACGATGTCCATAAAGGCTCGCGAGTTGGGTACCTATTTCCAGCTTGCTGGGGAAAAGCTACAATCATTGAGCGATCACAAAAATCATTTTGTTCAGGAAGGGAGTACCATTACCTATTATTTCCCGGATGTTCCCAAGCCTACAAGTGAAAATAGGTATTATTGATTCCCTCATGCTTGTTTTTTGCAACGAATCACGATATTTTTATAGATTGCACGTACAGTCGCTGGGCAATTATAAGACTCATTTTTTCAATGTTAACGAGGCGGCTTTCGCTAAAAATAGTGACATCTTCTAACTGATTCCCGGACATCCCAACGACAAATAATGAATGTAGCCATTTGACCAAAATGAGTGACAAAACATGCCTATCTAAAATAGCTATTTCTAGGTGATTCTAAAGTAATATTTATCAACTGTACGCATTGATGGGCTCTAAATTTGCATGTTCTTTCTCTTTTTTAGGTTTTATATAAAATATGTTCCAAAGATACCCAGTTAAGTCTTTATAGAACTATAGAATACATTAATGGATAAATATTGTCTTGAATTTTGATGTTAGGCCTAAAGGTGCTCTTTTAAATTTTGCACCAAAAACAACTAAGCTAATGCAGTTCAAGAGGATTAAATGCCTTACTTTCCGTTGATGCATTTCGTAAATTGTGCAAAAATTACATATTACTATACGTTTTTACAACTTCGGGTAAAGAATTAAGAACTTTTTAAGACTTGTCCGGAGGGGCGGTGGTAACAGCTTCTAGAATAGTTGTAATACCTTCTTTAACTTTGAACATGGCGTCTTGATGTAAAGTGCGCATGCCATGTTTGATGGCAATTTCTTTAATGGTTGCGGTATCGGCATTGTTGTTAATCGCGCTGGTAATTTCAGGACAATTTTGCATGAGTTCGTGTATGCCTATTCGTCCCCGCATACCGGATTCACCGCAGTGAAAACAGCCATGTTCGGTGGCCTTGGGGATTTCTCCCGACCATTGGATTGCTTGTTCCAAGAGCTTTTTTTCCGTATCGTCGGGCATGCACTTTGTGCAACATTTGTTACATATTCTTCTAATGAGTCTTTGGGCACAAATGACCAAGAGTGAAGAAGAAATCATAAATGGATCGATTCCCATGTCCGTAAAACGTGCAACGGTGGAAGGTGCATCATTGGTGTGCAGAGTACTTAATAATAAGTGTCCCGTTAAGGCCGCTTCAATTGCAATTTCTGCCGTTTCTTGGTCACGAATTTCCCCCACCAGGATAACATCTGGGTCCATGCGCAAAAAAGACCTTAAGGCAGCTGCAAAAGTTAATCCAATCGATTTGTGAACCTGCACCTGATTAACACCGGCGAGAGTGTATTCAACGGGGTCTTCGGCCGTTTGAATATTAATATCAGGACTTGCAATTTCCTTGAGTGCGGAGAATAAAGTCATCGATTTACCGGAACCCGTAGGACCGCAGTGTAAAATCATACCGTAGGGTTGTTGGATACAGTGACGGTAAATCTGCAAATTGTAATCGGAAAAACCAAGCGAGGTTATGGGGAGTGCAGATTTTCGTTTGTCCAAAATACGCATTACTACTTTTTCGCCAAATAGGGATGGACACGTGGCAACACGCAGATCGATGCTTAATTTCTTTTTTGTGAATTTTGCAAAATCAATACGTCCATCCTGAGGTAATCTTTTCTGCGCAATGTCCAAATCGCACATAATTTTTATGCGTGCCACAATAGCCGCGCACGATTTGACGGGCAAATTAACTTTTTCAATACAGACACCGTCGATGCGATAACGTATCAGAAGACGGGATTCTTGGGGTTCAATGTGAATATCGCTGGCGCCCCCATAATAGGCATCTTCTATGATTTGATTTACCAATTTGACGAGGGGTGCACTCGCCTCATTTTCAGATTTTAACTCTTCAAGGTTAATATCGGAGACTTTTTCCAGTTCTTCGTAAGATTCTTTGAGTTGCGAGGTGATTGCATGAATCTCTTGGCCGGCCTCAAGGGCATTCTGCTGATCGGCTGAATCCTCGTTGAAAAAACGTTTATACAAGCTGTCAAATAGAGAATTGGGTATAACGATAACTTCATCAATTGAAAATTGGGTCTTGAGTGTAAACAATTCGCGGCCCTGGTAATCAAGAGGATTTTTCATCAAGGCACCCACATTCTTATCGCCTAAAAATTTATAGGGAAATACGCCTGTTTTAACTATTATTTCACCACTTATAGTTTTTACAAGACGTTCATCGACCACCAAGTCTTTTTCTTCGGTGATGAGAGGACTGTCCGTAAAACTCGCCACGTACCGAGCTGTATCCTGTTCGCTCAATTTGTAGTTTGGATCTAAAATACGCAAAAGTAAGAAGGACGTATATTCGGCAATTTCTTGCAAATAAATGAGATCTTTGTTGTTTAGGTAAGGTGTTTCCGACGTTGGTTCCTTGTTGAGTACTTGTATGGCTCCGATAACACGCTGATCTTTGAGTGGAACCGTCAACATGGAAGTTACTTCAAAATCTGTATTTTTACTTAAGTTATACAGCTCATTCCCATTATCCTCTATGGTAAAGATATTACTTTCTCCGGTTTGGATTACCTTCCCTACGAGTCCTGTACCCAGCGGAATTTTTAACTTAAGCAATTGTTCTCTTTTTTCTATGAATTTATTTTCTAAATCAGGTTGTTTTTCCCAAAGGGAAGGTGAATAATAAACGTATTTGAATGATATTTGTTCATTTTCAACAAGATACAAAGTGATACTTTGAGCATTTAAGTCATCGATGACTTTATTGGCCGTGAGTTCAATGATTGAATCTAGGTCTTCTTTTGTAGGTATGGCTTTCGATATAATCTTAACCAATAAAGAACGTCTTAAAGATTTCGAAACATTTGATTTTTGAGGCGTGTTTACAATCATGACTTGCCTAGAATATCGGTTTTTGCATTTTTTAGCAAGATATTTGTCGCGAATTTTATTTATAAAAAGTGTTGAAGTTGAATGAAATTACGTGTCTAATGATTAAGTTCACATGGACGTGAAAATGATTTTAGCTGATAAAATTTGTCCAACAAATTTTGCAGTTTTTGATGTATGAAGCAATTGGTCATCGCCGAAAAGCCAAGCGTCGCCCGAGATTTGGCAAGTGCTTTGGGTTCATTCCAGCAAAATAAACAAGGTTATTTTGAGCGGGCGGATATGATCATAACTTCGGCCGTAGGTCATGTTGTAGAATTGTACATGCCGGAAGATTTTGATGCAAAATATAAACGGTGGTCGCTCAAAAATTTGCCCATTCTCCCAGAAAAATTTTTACTGAAACCCATTGAGAAAAGCCGGGTTCGCTTTGAAGCGTTAAAAAAATTAATGCAACGAAGGGAGGTGGGAGGCCTGGTGAACGCCTGTGACGCGGGACGTGAAGGAGAATTAATTTTTACCTACGTGTGCGAACTGGCCGATTGTCAAAAGCCCAAACAACGCTTGTGGCTATCCTCAATGACTCCCCAGGCCATTCGTGAAGCGTTCGAACATCTACGCGAAGCCGAAAGTATGCAACCTTTGCAGGATGCGGCACGTTGTAGAGCCGAGGCAGATTGGTTGGTGGGAATTAATGGTACGCGTGTGGTAACCGGAAGGATGTTGGGAGTACGGCGTCGTGAGGTAGCTTCTGTGGGAAGGGTACAAACGCCTACACTCGCTCTCATGTGTGAACGCGAAAAGAGCATTCGTAATTTCATTGCGGTTCCATTTTGGCGTATACAGGGTAATTTTAGGATTATGCAGGGTACCTACGTAGGTTGGTTGCAAAAAGTGCCATTTAATAAAAACTTGTCTAATCCCAACGATCGCAGCGATCGATTTTGGGAAAAAGATAGGGTTGATCAAACTCTCGGAACCTTGCAATCGCTTCTCGGTAATTTTGCAGAGGTTTCCGAAACAACCAAAAAAACAAAACAATCGGCCCCCCGTCTTTTTGACCTTACCTCACTGCAAAGAGAATGCAATCAACGTTATGGGTACCCTGCGAAATTTACATTGGATACGGCACAAGCTTTGTACGAAAAGCATAAGGTGTTGACTTACCCGCGTACAGATTCTCGTGCGTTACCCGAAGATTATGTACCCGTATGCGCATTAATTTTGAAGCACTTGGAAGAAGCCTATCAGCCGTTGTCTCAAAAAATTTTATCCAACCAATGGCTCGATGGGCACCCAAAAACAATTTTTAATAATAAGGCGGTATCGGATCACTTTGCCATTATTCCGACCGAAAAAACTCCAGGTGATTTGAAAGATTCCGAACGTAAAGTGTACGATTTGGTTGTCCAAAGATTTTTATCGGTGTTTTTTCCGCCCGCTGAATTTGCAGTGACCACTCGCTTAACTTCCCTTGCAGGTTTTGTCTTTAAAACAGAAGGCAAAGTTCTGGTTTATCCAGGATGGTTAGAGGTGGTCAAAAAAACGGATCTAAAGGAAACCTTGCCCGCTTTGGTTCCTGAAGACAATAATCGCGCATCTGTGGTGAGTTTTGAGCGTTTAGAGGACACAACACGTCCTCCCGCTCGTTTTACAGAAGCAACTTTATTGGCAAGTATGGAACACGCAGGACAGCTCGTAGAAGATGACGAACTCGCCGAAGCCATGAAAGAAAAAGGATTAGGTACGCCGGCTACGCGTGCTCAAATCATTGAAAATCTTATCGGCACTCGGTATATAGAACGTCAAGAAAAAGAATTGGTGCCGACCTCTAAAGCGGAACAATTGCTTGAATTTTTGCAGGTTGTCCAATCACAAGAGTTGGCAAGTCCCGCATTAACGGGAGAATGGGAATGTCGTTTGCGCCAGATCCAAAATAGACAACTCAGTAGGACACAGTTTATGTCGGACATTCGATTAATGACTTCTAAAATTGTAGAAAATATACTTGCATTCAAAGAAAGTGACCAAGAAGGTCGCCAGACGCAGATTATTTCCCCAAGCGATGGGTTACCCATGTTGGAAACTTTTCGCAGTTTTCGTTCGCAAGATGGGAAAATTTCTATCTTTAAAATGATAGGAAATCGAAGGATGTCTGAAAAAGAAATTATTGAATTGCTAAAAGATAAAAAAATTGGACCCCTGGAAGGATTTCGTTCAAAAACAGGAAAAGCTTTCAGTGCAATTTTGGAATTAATGGATAATTATCAGGTTAAATTTAATTTTCAGAAAGGCGAAAGTAATTATTTAACTTTAGAAGACTTATCGGGATACCCTTCCGTAGGTGTTTGCCCTTTGTGTAAAGGTACTGTGAGAGCCACCGATATTAATTTTGTTTGTGAACGCGTACAAGGGGATGCATGTACTTTCAGAATGGCAAGGACTTTGTTGCATCGTACGATTCAAAACGAACAGTTTGAAAAACTGTTGACGACGGGGAAAACGGACCTCATAAACCGTTTTCGTTCAAAAAAGACGGGGAAATTTTTCTCTGCCTACTTGGTATTGAAAGAAAACGGAACAATCGGTTTTGAATTCCTAAAAAAACCCGTGGCAACGACAAGTAGTTCATAATTTTGGTGATCTACTCAAAGATCAGCTAAGAAAAGCTGCGGTCAGTAGAAGATTTCAAAATTGCTTTTGTGGTATTTAAAATTGATCCTTGATAGGAGGGGTGATGAGCTACCGATTGTTAGATATTCTGTAAGTAAATTAGAAAAATAGATTTTATGTATTCTTTACCCTGTTGGTATGCAGGTTTCTAAACGATAGCGGCGACTCCCTTTCAGGAAAAAATATGCAAATGGTAGCGTTGCCAGAAAAGCTTTTACCTCTTGGGGGTTTTTAAATACTTTTATTTGAGTATTCCGTATGTTTTGATCTAAAAGTCCAGTTTTCACATCATCCGTAAAGTTGCCAATAAGTACAAAAATATCCTGCGATGTATGCCGTATCGACTGGGCAATTTGACGATGATAAAATGAGCTTTTGGAACCGAGTTCTGCCATGGAACCAAGGACATAGCAGCGAGGGATATGGGGAGGTACTTCTTGCTGAAAATGCTGTAAACTGTCTGCGAACGACAAAGGATTTGCATTGTAGCAATCCACAAAGTAATGCTTATTGTCAATGTGCAACCATTCTCCACGTCGATGAACCGGTGTCCATTGGTTTAATCGTTGCTGGAGAATATCGGTAGGAATCTTGCATTCCAAAGCAACGTGTAGCATGTGGACAAACGTGTGAAGCTGACCCATTCCTATGCGAAAGGGCAATGTAAAAACGTAATGATGGGCATCTTTATATAATTGAAGTTGCCATCCATAAGGCATTGCTTGGGCCATGTAATATAAGTAGGGGACAGGGCTTTTACTTGGAATATATTGAGGCGTTGCTTGAGAAATAACGTATATTTGACAATTATGGGGTGGCCTAAGATACTTTAGCAATTCATCGGGCAAAAAAATATTGTTTTTTGAAAATTGAAATAGGGTCATTTTTTCTTTAACCAGTTGTGCGATGTCGTCGTTAAAATTTCCTATATGTGCAGGTCCGACATTGAGTAAAATGGATGTGTTAGGGTATACCATTTTAGCCAATGCCTCCATTTCGCGAGGTTTACCGATGCCTATTTCAATGACTGCCTGGACGTGCTGATGGGGGTCGATTTGGGTTAGCGATAGGGGAACGCCCAATTGATTATTGAAATTGTCGGGAGTTTTAAATGTTTTTTCACGGCCTAGCAGAAGGGCAAGCAGTTCTTTGGCCGTTGTTTTTCCACAACTGCCCGTGATGGCAAAGATTTCTGTGGAAAGCGTATTGCGATAATGAAAGGCAACGCGTTGCAATGCTTGCAAGGTATTAGATACGATTAATTGGGGAAGGGAGCACGATACTTTACGTTCCACCATGGCGGCAGTGGCGCCCAATTGTTGCGCTTGTTCCACGTAAGCATGCCCATCGTTGTGGGCTGTTTTGATGGCAAGAAAACATTCATTCGCCTTGAGTAGGCGTGTATCAAAGCAGAAATTTTGAATAATTCCCCTAGGAAGATGTGTCCAAGTACCTCGAGTCCACTGGGCCAAATTTATGGGATTAAACCACTTGTAACCTATCATTTTTGGGGGAACAACAGCTTGCGAGAATGGTTCGGTCGTCAAAGGGGAGAAATTGGTGATTAATCTCCTGATAACGTTCGTGCCCTTTTCCGGCGATGAGAAGGCAATCTCCCGATTTGCAATTTGCAAATGCTTTGCGAATGGCCTCTGCACGATCTTCAATAAAAGTAACTTTGTCGGGGTATAGAAACCCTGTTCTTATGTCATCAAAAATTTGGAATTGGGGTTCCGTACGTGGATTATCGCTCGTTACCCAATTGACATCTGCATAGGTTTCGGCAACGCGTGCCATTAGGGGCCGTTTGGTGCGATCGCGATTGCCGCCACATCCAAATACCAAGTGTATTTTCCTCTGGGTTAATGGGCGTAACGTTTGCAAAACATTTTTGAGCGCTTGGGGTTTATGGGCATAGTCGACAAAAGCATCAATGCCATCGTTCTGGACACTTAGAATTTTTTCCAAACGTCCCGGAATAGTCGAAAAGGTTTTCAAGGCTTCAATGGATTGGGTCAAGTCGTACCCTTGCGCGCAGCAGACGGCTAAAGCGGCCAAGCAATTGTAAACGTTGAAAATACCCAAAAGCGGCGTTTTTACCGTCCATTGTCCTTGTGAGCATACCAAATCAAATTGAGTTCCCTGCGAATGGATGTGCACATTTTTGGCTTGTAAAGTGGCCAATGGGTCAATGCCAAAAGTAATTATATTCAATGAATGCGGTAGGTCTTTGAGTAATTTTTGGCCATAGGGGTCATCTTGATTGACCACAGCGTGCTTGAGACCCTTTTGCCAAAACAAAGACTTTTTCACCCTAAAATAATCATCCATCGTAGGGTGGTAATCGAGATGTTCGGTACTTAAATTTGTAAAAATGGCGGTATCGAATTGCAATGTGGCAACGCGTTTTTGCTCGATGCCATGCGAAGAAACTTCCATGACGGCATGTTTAAGTTGAGACTGTACCATCTCCCTCAGGTAAGCGGCGATACTGAGTGCATCGGGTGTCGTTCTTAAGGCGGGTAAAATTCTTTTCCCAAGGTCGTAATGGAGTGTCCCTAACAATCCCGTACCTTCCTTACAATGTGTGGTTAGTATATGCTTGAGAAGCCAAGAAGTGGTCGTTTTACCGCTTGTCCCCGTAATCCCTGTGAGTTTTAATTGCGTATCGGGACGATTGTAAAATCTGCTTGAAATTTGACTGAGGGCCTGCCGTACATCTTGCACTTGAATTTGGAGGATGTGTCCAGCATGGGGGATAAGTTGTTCGCAGACGCAGGCTATGGCTCCACGCCGGGAGGCTTCTTCTATAAAGTCGGAACCTTGGTATTCTGTTCCTGGAATTGCAAAGAATAAAGATTCCAATTGGACCATTTGACTGTGTATGGCAAGACTCTTAATTTGTGGGTTACCTTTGGGCCCCATAATTTTTATAACTTCAACATTTTTCAGCAATGTTTTTAGATCCACAGGTTGTGACATAAATTTGAGTAATGGAAATGAAATGATAGGATGGGTCATATAAACGGAAGAGAGTGGGTGAGTGTTAAACATAGGATTTAGGAAACGTGAGATTCGGGCGGAATTCCCAAGTAGGCAATGATACCTTCGGCAATTTCTTTGAAAATGGGAGAAGCGATTTGTGCGCCGTAGGCTGTACCTTGACTTTGTGGACTATCAACGGTAATGGTAATTTGTATTTGCGGATTTTGACT
Organism: Puniceicoccales bacterium; assembly: GCA_031260015.1. Classification (GTDB taxonomy): domain Bacteria; phylum Verrucomicrobiota; class Verrucomicrobiia; order Opitutales; family UBA9783; genus CABUVL01. The sequence continues at coordinate 7,559 of JAIRKR010000040.1, read as the reverse complement.
GGGGAAAAACCCGGATATGGAGGAGATGTGTTGGGTGTGTGAATATTTGCCATCGATAATTTTTTGTGAAGTTCCCGTTTTCCCCGCCACAAAGTAGTGAGGGATGTAGGCTTTTGAAGATGTCGTATGGGTAAGCAATTGCCGCATCTTTTTAGCGGTTTGTTCTTGGATAACTTGTCTGCGCACAGCGGGTGAAAATGTTCGCATAATTTCTCCGTTAGAATCGTAGATGCGTTTAACAAGCTGCGGATACATCAGTTTACCGTCGTTGGCAATAACTCCCATGGCGTAATGCATCTGGATGAGGGAGCATGCGAGTGCGTGCCCGATGGGAAGACGAGTTATGGTAAGCCCGTCCCATCGGTTGGGGGGATGCAATAGGCCTCGAGTTTCTCCCGCAAATCCCGATTTTGTTGATTCGCCGAATCCGAAACGTTGCCCGTAATCAAATAGTTTATCCGCGCCCAATTTAAACGCAATTTGTACGATACCACGATTGCTCGAATGGGACAAAATGTCAGCAACGGACATGCGCTGGTTAAAAGGTTTCCAATCTTTGGGGAGAGCTAACATTTTTCCCTTGTATTCGGCGGTTTGTACCCCGCAATCAAATAGGTCGGTTTCTTGCACGCTATGCATATCCAATGCGGCACTGACGGTGATGGCCTTAAATACAGAACCGGGTTCGTAGACGTCCGATACGACCTTGTTTTTTAAATTTTCGGGCGGGTAACGTCCATAATGGTTCGGATCAAATCCTGGGTAGACGACAAGTGCTAAAATTTCGCCGGATCTAGGCCTTGTAACCAAAGCTTGAATAGATTTGGGATGGTATCGTTGATCGGCCTTTTCTAAAACTTGTGCAACCAGCGCTTGAATTTTTGTATCCAGCGTAATTTCTATGCTATGCCCGTGTTGTGGAGCAATGGCGTGCGTACGAAATTGGACCAATTCATTGCGCTTACCATCCACTTCGAGTCGATTTTCTCCCACTTGCCCGTTGAGATAAAAATGCATGGAACGTTCAATTCCGCAAACAGGCTGACCTTCACGGTCGACAAAACCGATAATGTGCCCCAATGAATGCGTATCGAAATAAATGCGCAAATTTTTTGCATTTCCATAAACCCCTTTCATTTGCAATGTGCAAATTTTTTGATAAATGCTTTCGGGGACGTTGTCTCTGATTTTTTTCCAACGACATGCGGCATTGAAATTCCAAATGGACTCCAAGTAAGAGAGAGAAACTTTTAATAACTTTGCCAGCTGTGTAAGTTGAAATAAATCTTTTTCTTGCACCTGAGTCAGATCGACCCCCACTTCGTAAACGCGCCGATTGTTGGCCAAGCATTGCCCGGTGCTGTCAAAGATTTTTCCCCGTTGTGCATTTAAAACGTGCGTACGCTGGCGAGCCTGTAGGGTATCTTGGTACGTATGCCTGTGTTGGTATAAGTATAAAGTACGTGCGCTTAAAATGAGGAATCCAAATGCGAATGTGCTTGGCAGTAGGCGGTAACGTTTTGAGCACAGAGGTAACATTATTTAGCTGCAATGTGCGGGAGATTTGAAGGATTCACTTGCGACCGCGTCCAAATTGTTTGCCGATGGGTGGGCTGTTGCAAATGTTCGCAATGTTGCTTTAAATAGCTTGTTGATTGAATTTGAGATATGCGTAAATCCGTTTGCTGTATTTTTTGACCGAGCAGCGACAATTCCTTTTCCAAGTGTTTTCCATAAGAAGCTTGCAAGTAAGTTTGCTGTCGTATCCACAGGAGTCCAAAGGCTCCCGTAATGGTTAGGCTAAGTGCGAAAATTAAACAGCAGGCACATTTTGAGGGGATGATTTTCATAAGATTTTTCGAATAGCACGGAGTTTGGCCGAACGTGACCGTGGATTGGAATTAATTTCATTGTCGTCGGCAACAATAGGTTTTTTAAAAATTAAGGATGCTTGCGCTTGCTTGAATTGTCGCGGCTCCGCATCCAGGCAATGGAGACTTTTGCCGCATTTTTCATTAAAAAATTGTTTCACAATGCGATCCTCGAGGGAATGGAACGTGATAACCGCCAAAATTCCATTCGGATTCAGACATGCAAAGGCTTGTGTTAACCCACTTTGCAAATGATCCAGCTCTTGGTTGATGTAGATGCGTATTCCTTGAAAGACGCGAGTTGCGGGATGTATGCCCGGTTTTTTGGAACGCCGCAGGGATGTGTGCTCAAGTAAAAAGTTTACAAGATCGAAGGTTGTTTCAAAAGATGCTGAATGGCGCAAAGAGAGGATTTGTTTTACGACAGAGCGCCATTGGGGTTCTTCTCCAAAATCGCGAATGGCTTTAACCAGTTCCCCTTCACTGCCTGTTTCCAAAAAAGTTTTTGCCGACATACCTTCATTGGAATTCATTCGCATGTCCAGGGGGCCGTCGTGTTGAAAAGAAAAACCACGTTGTGCCTGGTCGAGTTGAAATGAAGAAACCCCCAAGTCCATTAAAATACCGTCAAACTCTCTGCAAAGCAGTTTGAGGTGTGAAAAATTACAATGGAAGAATTGAAATCTCGGTGGAAATGTCCGTCGGATATCCTTGGCACGCAATATTGCATCCGGATCCGTGTCTAAGCCGATAATGTAGATATGTTTATTTTGTTCCAATAGCGCTTTCGTGTGTCCACCGCCTCCAAATGTGGCGTCTAAGAAGGTCCCCTGGATGTCTTTGAAACAACCTAGCACTGCGTCTTTGAGAACCGGGATGTGTTGTGGCTGATTTATCATTCTATAACCCTAATGTTTTTAAAAGTTGGCTCATCTCGTTATCGTCTTCGAGAGGAGAGGCTAAGTATTGCGTGTAGCCCTTAGGCTCCCAGATGTTAAACGTGGCGTAACTTCCTACCAATAATGCGTTTTTAGATATACCTGCGTGCCGAATAAGTTTTTCCGAAAGAATAATGCGTCCTTGTTTATCGCATCCGAAGGTGTCTGCCTGAGAAAATAATTTTGCCAGCACTTTTTGGCCACGCGTGTCGCCCAGACTGACGGCCGATACTTTTTCTTCCAGCCTTTCGATCATTTTGGGAGGGTAGATGGTGATGCAGCCCAGGGGATTTGGAAGGGCCAAATAAACGTCTTCTTGATCACCGGAAAATCGCCACTTTGAAGGTATGCACAGGCGATTTTTTGCATCCAATTGATGTAAGAATTCACCTACGAATACACTTTTGCCGACGACCATATCTTGCCCCATTTACCCCCATTAAGCCCCACTTGGTCCCACAAGTCAACAAAAATTTGCAATTTAAAATTATTTTTATGCGGTGAAACTTTACGTCGTAGTCTTTTTTAGAAAAGTGCTTACGTTATACTTTTCCAAGTGACGGTCGTGGCTTATTCCAACGGAGGTTGGCTAAAATTTTCTCAACCGTTTGCAGTTATATTTTGAATACGTTGCAGGTACATGTAAGTTGAGTTCTTTTTCACAAGAACTAAAAACGGCTGCAAGACGTTGACCATCGTCGACGATGTTTTGCGGCAAAATTTTATTGCAGGCGTTTTTGCTAACCCTTAAACTTCTTCCATGGGTCCGCAGTGTAAAACGAAACAAAAAGAGTGTGGAAATGGGTTTTTTGCTTCTATTATATTCATATTCATTTTAGCTGGAGCTTTGAGAATCTGCTGCAATACAACGATGTATGAAGCCAGATTAAGTGCCATTTTTGTTCAAGAAACGCAGGGTTATTATCTCATGGAAAATGCAATGCACTTGGTACGTGATTACGCGTATCAGTTGACGCAGAACCCCAAGATGCCCAATATTTTTTTAGGTGTTGATGCCTACAAGCGTAAGGCCAATAGCGGTGTGATTAATTTTAATACCTCTTTTGCCAAAACACAGATTGCACCTGCAGACTTTCCACTGCAGCCGGGTACATGGGAAGTTTTTGGAGGTCCTATCTTTTGGCAAGATAAAAAGAAAGATGCCAACGATGAACGCTACTTGTCTGAGGTATTTCTGTTGCTCAATTTAAGTATTGTTTCCAATTTTGTGCCCAGTTGGACGATGCGTATGGTTCAGTTGATGGAAATTGAACGTAATCCCCTATGCGATTTCCAAATATACTCCGAAGGCGATACCGCTTATTATAATGGAAATGCTCTAAGTTTAACAACGCATTTTCAAGGCCCCGTCCAAATTAACGGTAATTTTCGCATAGCTCGATTTACTGGCAGAAATACCCATACAACTTATTTTTTAAATAGGTTTAACATAGCAGGGCATTTGTTAAGAATTAAACAAAGTGGGGAATCGTATTCATCGATAGTCATTCCTTCAAAACATTGTCTTTACGACAACGGTACATTTTACAATAGCTATGTGAATCCTTACAGCAGTGGTACAAATAATGTTTACTTGCAGGACTATAAAATTGGATCCAGTCAAAGTAATAATCACGGTCAACTAGTAGATGCAAGTTACTACAGTAACGTAACCAGCACTTTTGATAAGGATTGTATGCTGTCATGGTGGTATGGCAATGTGACTACCCGCGGAAGAATTTACAGACCTGCGGGATTTGATCCCATTGCCTATTCGGGATGGTGGTACCCCAATTATATGACCGTTGCGGGCGCAACGAATGAACATGTAGTGGACTTATGTGCCGGTCTGTACAATTTGTGCAATGTTGAAAATCCCACTGGCCCACATGCCTACAATGGTACAAACATCGCTAAAGTTCGATCGGCATTTTCTTCGTTGCGTGGATTAACCAATCAACAAATTACAGAAAAAGCGCGTCTGATAGAGTCACAAAAACCTTGTAATTTCCCCAAGCTCGCGATAGATGTTTATATTAAGTCAGCCACAACATTTAGTTTTACACCCACCATCAATTTTCCCTACGTCACCTATGGTACGACCCATTTCCCCGCCACAAAAGATAATCTTTACGTAAAAACCTACCTGAATTTTGTGGATCCCTATGTCGGTAATTCCACCAATAGTCTGATCGATTCGGTTAGTCTGTGGAAAAGCTCATTATCGAGTACCCGTTATTATTATTTGGCGGATAATGATACACCGAATAGTGGTACATTTAACGTTGAAAGTGAAAGCATCTTTACGCAAATGGATAACAACAAATTGACGGTTCGTACGATGAGTGGCAGTAGTGTTTCCGGGACTTCTTTTATAAAACTAAAAACGGAAACGGCGGGAACCGTTTCGGACACCTCTGCCCCACCCGCAAAATTGGTTGATTACAGTACGTACTGGCGACCGGAACATTTCGATAATAAAATCGCCAGAGTGTATATCCCATCGCATTACAATTTTATCTACGATCGTAACAGGGCTAAGTGGATTCAGTTGCTGGATTTTGACGTAGCTGCTTTCATAACATCTCTCAACAGCGGTTCTCCCATGACTCTTGCAAGCTTTCAAAACGATGTTAATAGTACGCTCCTTTTTCATCGATATTGGTTAGGCGCGCGCAATGGTGACAACTATAAAGCTCCCGCAAGTACCTCGCAGGATATCCGTACGAACTATGTAGCATCCAGAACTACCTTTTTGAATTCGTATAACAGTGGTTCTTATGTATACCCGTCATCCTTGTCACCGGTGTTAGATTTTGGTGTTCGTATTATTAATGCAAGTACCTTACCGGCCGGGGGATTAAGTATTGTGTGCCCATTTCCGCTATACATAAAAGGAAACTTTAATACTACGAATACGCAGCCCAAAGCTTTTATCGTAGCGGATTCTATTACCCTATTAAGCGATAATTGGCAAGATTGGTCAAGCGGTACGGACCCTTTCAATTCTTACCTGCGTTCACCCTCAGGAGATGAAACATCTCCTCAAGTAAGGCCTCCCGATATTTGTGCACACGTTATGACGGGAACAACGCATCCGGACTTTTGGTTAAAAGACAATAAAAGCGAATTAAATCCCGATTTGGGAATACAGGGTGCATTTAGATCTTTAGAATATATTTCCGAAAATGAGACTCCCGTATTGCAAGGTTCATTGATGTTACCTTATTACTGCAAAATGCAATGGGAGCCTCCCATCAATTTTGGTGCCAGCGCACGATCTCCGAAGGGGTATATACCGCTTAGCATTAAGCCATCCAGCAATTTTAACTCCATGCGTCCTACGGCATGCATGCCATTTTATCATCGCATCAATCGCGGCCGTAAGACGCAAACGATCGGTGACACCACCTACAAGGTTTTTAAAAATATTTACGATGCGGATACCACCCATACATCCTACACTATAACTACTTACACCAACACATTACCCAATTATTTGAAATAAAAACTGGAATCTCAAGTTTGTCCAAGTTGGGAAAAAAAATAATTTATGAGAAAAAGTATTGCATTCGAATGTAAAGACTAAGAAAACATTTATGCAGCTTAAAATCTATTCATGAGTTACTCTGCCAATAGAATTGCTAAGGACGCCAATGAAGCGGTGGCATCGGTTGCTTACAAACTGAGCGAAATCGTCGCTATTTATCCCATTACCCCGTCTTCGCCCATGGCAGAATGGTGCGACCAGTGGTCCACGGAGCATAAACAAAATCTTTGGGGAATGGTTCCCGAAGTGGTTCAATTGCAGTCGGAAGGAGGTGTTGCAGGTACCGTCCATGGAACTTTACAAGGGGGCGTATTAGCAACCACATTCACGGCTTCGCAGGGATTGCTGTTGATGATTCCAAACTTGTATAAAATTGCCGGAGAATTAATGCCTTTTTGCATGCACGTAACAGCTCGGGCTTTGGCTACGCATGCTTTATCCATTTTTGGAGACCATTCGGATGTAATGGCCGTTCGTCAAACGGGATTTGCACTTCTATCGTCCCATTCTGTCCAATCAGCTCAAGATTTAGCTGTCATTGCGCACGCATCCACTTTAAGAGCCAAAGTCCCATTCTTGCATTTTTTTGACGGGTTTCGTACATCGCATGAAATCAATACTTACAATCCTTTGAGCGATGATACGTTAAGAGTTTTAGCGGGCAAAGAAGACATTTTGGCTTTTCGTCATCGTGGACTTTCCCCCGACGCACCCGTCATTCGCGGAACGGCTCAAAATCCCGATGTTTATTTTCAATGTCGTGAGGCCAGCAATCGCTTTTATCAAGCGGTTCCCGAAATTGTAGAAAAAAAGATGCGGCTGTTTGGACAATTGACGGGCAGGCGCTATCGCTTGTTCGATTACATGGGGCATCCGGAGGCCGAACGCATCTTTGTCCTCATGGGTTCAGGTAGCGAAACGGTGCATCAAACGGTACAGTATCTCATGGAACAGGTGGAAAAAGTGGGTGTGCTTCGCGTACATTTATTTCGTCCATTTTCCATAAAACATTTTTTGCAGGCGGTACCGCAGTCCGTAAAGGAGGTCATTGTGTTGGACCGCACCAAAGAACCGGGAGCTGTGGCCGAACCTCTATGCCAAGACGTACAATCCGCCTTTCAAGAAGGAGTTCGTTTAGGACAACGCCACTTGCCGCGTATCTTTGGAGGACGGTACGGATTAGGGTCCAAGGAATTTAAC
>JAIRKR010000031.1 GCA_031260015.1 Puniceicoccales bacterium | reverse complement strand
AATTCTTAATTACATCTCCAATGCGCGCAATCAAGCCACGGTTTCCAACTATCAGGCAATTGCGAAACAGTGGAATGAAGACAAACATCAAAGCAATAACTTTTTGGCCATTCCCAAATGTGACCAAGGAGGAGAAGTCTTCAAAACACTTTTCAATGAAACATTTCAACCGTTAGAAAATTGGCTCAGCATACACGCACTTGATTTTGTTGCCGAATTGTCGCAACATTACTTCAATTTTCGCATTCAAAAAGGGCAACTAAAGCACGCAGATCTTATACAATTATTTCGCATTTTACTCAACGACGTTCAGGTACAAAATTATTTCAAAACACATCTCATTCATCTACTTTTAGACGAGGCTCAAGACACCGATGCGCAACAATTTCAACTCATATTATCTCTATTAAAGCTAAACCCACACAATCAATTTTCCATGGTTGGAGACCCTCAACAATCTATTTATGGGTCAAGAACGAACGTCCAAAATTATTTGCAAATTCACAGAAACCTTACCCAAGAGAATTTTTTAAAACCGCTCGTTTTTAACAAAACCTTCCGCTGTCCCACTTCCGTTGTCACCTACCTCAATAAAACCTTTCCATCTATCCTAAATACCGAAAAAGATCCACTGCAAGTCGATTTCGTTCCATTAGAAGTTGCCAACAAGCAAAACATGGGCGTTTTTGAAATACTCAATATTCCCAATGCAACCTTCGATAAGGCTATCGAACACGAGTGCGCTTATTTAAGTCATTATTTGAAATCGCTCATCGCCAAGCAATCCATACCTCCAAATAACATTTGTATACTGTGCCCTCGAAACGCCTGGCTACAAGAAATTCAAAAATACTTCTATTTAAACCACTTACCGATACAAATTCACTCATCCAAGAAAACTTGGCGTGGACAAGCTTTATATGTATGGCTTACAACATGCGTTCACATGATAGCCTACCCTGAAGATAGTTTCGAAATTGTTGGCTTTTTGAGGGCTTGCCTTCAAATAGAGGAGCAAACCATCACAAGTTTTGTAAAGCAAGGTAAAGAAATTCAAATTCTTGAACCCATTTCCGGGAAAGACGAAATTTCAAGCGCACTCCATCATCTTTACACGCTACGTACTGCCATAATTCAAAAAAATTTATATGCGGGTGCCTGTGTGCTTGTACAAGAAAGCATTCATTGGAACACCGTTGAAAATCTAAACACGCCCAATGATCAAACGCTTGATTATATAAAATTGTTTTTTCAGCAAACAGCACTTGAGTGCGCAGAGCAACGTGCTTCTTGGTTTGATTTTGCAAAGCGTTTGAAGGAAAACTTAAGTGCTTCCTTCGATTGCCCCCAGATTATCGACGAAAATGCGATTCAAGCCTATTCTTGCCACAAGGCAAAAGGCCTAGAGTGGCCCATCGTAGTCGTTCCCTTCCTATATCGCCCCATTTACCCTAAACCTGCGAATTATCCGTATATTTCAAATCAAAGGGTCGTTTGGAATGCACATTCTCCCTATGCTAAAAGCAGAGAACCGGAGCGCAAACGAGAACTCGAAAGGCTATTATACGTAACCTGCACCCGTGCCAGTCAACATTTAGTCTTGGTCAATGACGAAAAGCTCTGGGGTAAAATGCATACGCTCACCTTAATCAATCGATAATCTAATAAGTATATCAATTATCTCATCTTCATAAGGGATATTCTGTTTTCAAAGATGTCAAACGATGCTGCACAGCGATTGCGAAAATCAATCATCACAAAACAGCTTTTGGATGAGCACGGTAACCCGATAACGGAACGTAGGGAGTTTGTGAAAGAATTTCTCAATTCTGTATTTTAGGGAGTGTTGCTGGGCTTTGCTCAAACAACGATTGTTGAGTTTCAACCTGCCATGGAAGCGAAATCCAATGAAGTTCCAGAGTAAAACGGATGGAAAGAGCATCTAGAACAAAATCATGGTGCTGAAGATGAAAAGACTCAAAAGTATATTTTGAAAGACTGGAAATCCATTCCCGAACGGTTGCAATGGATATCTTTTGAAATGCAGCAGAAATAAAAGTCATTGTGAGTACTTTAAATTAAGTCAGTTATTATAAATTATAATTTTCATAATTATTGCAAACAGATCGTCTTGAAGGGTGGCTTTTTATCTGATCAACGAAACAACTTTAAACAACGTTTCGAATTACTTACAACGTTCACCGAGGCTAGGCAAGCCTAAATACCACAAGCATTTATTGCTCATTCAAGAATGCATTAATCTTTTTCCTTTCCGAATCAAAAATCCTTAAAAATGGATCAAATTTTGGACTATCTTCACATTCTTTATTTTTAGCTACAGCAACTAAAATATTTAAAAGGAAGATCAACGGATATTTTTCTGCTGGATAAGGTTTTATTTGGTAAAGTATCCAAAGCAGCAATTCTCGTTCACCAAGAGTTAAACTCCATGATCGATATAAATATTCAGCAAACATCTCTTCGCTGGTTAATTGAGCTACATCAAACCCATCAACATGTAGGGATGTTTTAATATGTCCCGGTTGTTGAATCCTTTTCCATAAGTAAGACTCAATTTCAGGATTTAATTCGAATCCACAAGAAGCTATATCTTGTTTTTGCGAAGTCAATATTTTAAAAAGATTTTTAAAAAACTCAAAACATCCAGGCGGTTCGGCATGGATATCATTAATCGAAAAGATCAATGCAAAAAACAATAAACCCAAAAATTTTTGCTTCATTTTTGATAGCTATGTAGCTTAAAGTAAAACAGTCAACTTAATTTTTAAGATTCTATTCAACTGTTACTTCTTGAAGCATCATTTAAAAACTATTACAGTCTTTCAAATGGGAAATTTAATGTCTGGAATAAAAAACTCACCTACACCCTTGTGGGAAACAGGAACAGAATTCACAGAGCGTACCGCCAAACCACTTTCGACAATAAACCCGGAAGGCTTATCAACACCTGAACACCATTTTAAATGTCTACCCAGGGCTTGCTGATAGAGTTTTTATAGCCACCCAGGATTATAATAATTTTGAACCCCTTATTCTTCAAGAAAATTCCGATATATTGGCAAGAAACCTAGATTCTGTTATCAGAGACATAGCACGAATTACTTCACTTCCGACAGGGCATAACACATTGAGTATGCTCAATCAATTACTACAAGATCGAGACTGGATATTATCTCTTTCGTTTACTGTACCAGAAAGAGAAACCCCTGCTTGTTCTGTAATTAACTTTTCAGTCGTGAATGAAGATGGTGAACAAGTTTGGACTAGTGTGCGAGTTAGGCTTCCAGAACGCTATGAAGACTTTTACGAACTATTCTTTTACAATGCAGACACGGAAGAAGTAATATCCATAAAAGAACCAACCTTTCTAGTTATTTTGCATGAACTTATTCACGGTATTCAAAACTTAACATGGAACGGCGTGGATACGGATGTTCATAGAGGTTTAGTAGATCAGTTTAATGAACGATTCCCAGGAATTATAGACCCAACCAATCCTATGTTCGCAAAGTTTTTTGCAGGAAGATTTGAGCAAAGCATCAACTGGCCGGATGAACTTTCCGCTATGATATTAGGGATTCAAGGCACTGTAGCAAACCAAGAGATAGTTGTAAGTGAAACACAAGCGTTATGTGAACTGTTAAGCAAAGAGGACTTACTGCAGGAATTTCCAGATTTACAACCCTATCAGGGTTGTAGACTTGTGCCGTTTGGACATGGCGTTCAGCAATCTAGCCCAGAAAACATAGAATTTTTAGACAATCTTTTACGTGCAACAAGGCTTATTGATTCGCCTACACTAGCATCCTCCCCGTGTTAAAATCTACAGCAATTCATTGCTGCGCAAAATGGTATAGATGTAAGCCCCATTGAATCAATTCAGCAACACACCGCTATTTCTATTGGGGAACATCACCATACGGTTGATGTACCCGATGATGGAAATTGTGGTGTGTGGGCAATTATGGTTGAGGTAGGAATTATTAATCGACAAGATTTTGAAGTGGCCACAAATGTGCTAGGTAATCAGATTGCAGTGGCAAACGAAAATCAATATGTCGGGATGAATCAATTACGACAACAGGTTGCTGGCAACATTCAAGATAATCATGAACAAGCCAAGCGTATTGGAGGGAATGCTAATTTTCATCCCAGCGAAGAATTCCCACAAATTGAATTCCAATATTGGCTACAAGGTGAAGACCTTGGGCGTTTCGCTCAATTTTTAGGTCGGCCGATTGTTCTACAAGCAGCAGGTATACCAAATGCAACTATTTACAGGCCAAACGGAACCATAGAAACAGGGTTATTTGATCAACTTGTCACAGATGGTAATTGCATCTTAATTTATCATGACGGAGTCAATCATTTCCAGGCTATCAAAAGAAATGATAGTTGAATTGAGCAATTCTGTGAGTGTTGAGAGAGTTGCTAACCGTATTATTAACACCCATCAGAAGGTTTTGATGTATTCTTTATCGATAGTGGGCAAATGTTCTGTAGCTTTTAGGTTTAGTCCATTGGCTAATTTATGAATATCAAAATATAAAATTTATATTAACTGGACATAGCACATGTAAATTAAAGCACACTAACCCAAATCTTCTCGGTAGTAGAATGACCATTTGTTTAATGTATTTTTACGTGGCTGCCGAATTGGGTGAAGTTTTTAATTTTGAACAAGCATTGCAGTACGGCATGTTATTGGTTGTTTGGCATTCAAAAATACCCAAAGAAACAATTAAGAGGTACGTGGGCACATACTTCATTGAAAAGGTAAGAATGATGGAATTGTCTTTAAGTAAAGCTGGAGATACGAAAAATAAACACACTGTGTCATTTATAAAAATTGAAATAGAACACACAACAGATGGGCAATTTTATAAAAAATAAAATATCTCATTCTCAACCTAAAGTTATCCCACTTGGCTAAGAAACTAAATATACATTTTGGCTTAAAAATAGCCCACCTTCCGTCACTTATAAAATGACTGAATCACAAATGGCTAAAAAAATTTCTAACGGCGAAACATTGGAAACAGGAAGACATCTACATAAAAAAGCCTGGCAACAACCTACTCTCGCACTGCATAACGCAGCACTACCATTGGCAAGTAAAGGCTTAACGAGCGTGTTCGGAATGGATACGTGTGTTTCCCACTACTTTATGATCACCAGGCAAATTGTTCATCAAATTTTATTTTGATGTTCAATGAATACTGCAAAAAGAACAATAATTGCTAAAAAAACCGTAAATACACATAGATTGCATTTTAAATTCACTCGAATCATTAGTAGCAGTTAGCTCAATATATCACTATACTTACACATCTGCCCTATCAACCTGGTCGTCTTCCAGGATTCTTACAAGATTACTCTTGGGAAATCTTATCTTTGGACAAGCTTGGCGCTTAGATGCTTTCAGCGCTTATCTTTTCCGAGCATAGCTACCCGGCACTACCGTTGACACGATAACCGGAACACCAGCGGCTCGTCATTCTCGGTCCTCTCGTACTAGAGAATGAATCCTTCAAATTTCCAACGCCCACAGAGGATAGAGGACCGAACTGTCTCGCGACGTTCTGAACCCAACTCACGTACCACTTTAATTGGCGAACAGCCAAACCCTTGGGACCTTCTCCAGCCCCAGGATGTGATGAGTCGACATCGAGGTGCCAAACAACGCCGTCGCTATGAACGCTTGGGCGTTATCAGCCTGTTATCCCTAGGGTACCTTTTGTCCTATAAGCGATAGGGCTTCTACATGCCACTACCGGATCACTTGAACCTGCTTTCGCAACTGCTCGACTTGTAGGTCTCACAGTAAAGCCTCCTTCTACTCATATGCTCTACAACCGGTTGCCAACCGGCCTGAGGAGACCTTCGTAATCCTCCGTTACTTTTTGGGAGGAGACCGCCCCAGTCAAACTGACCCCCTAGCACTGTCCATTGCCCAGATTATGGGACAACGTTAGATTACTGATCATTAAAGAGTGGTATTTCACCGTTGACTCACCCATGCCCTGAAGCACGGGTTCAAAGTCTCCCACCTATCCTACGCATTAAAAATCAGTCACCCATACCAGGTTACAGTAAAGGTCCATAGGGTCTTTCCGTCCTACTGCGGGTACGCGGCATTTTCACCGCGACTACAATTTCACTGAGCACCTCCCTGAGACAGCGCCCAACTCGTTACACGTTTCGTGCAGGTCGGAACTTACCCGACAAGGAATTTCGCTACCTTAGGACCGTTATAGTTACGGCCGACATTAACGGGGGCTTAGTTCAGAAGCTTGCACCTCCGAGTTTCACCTTTCCGCATGGGTCACGTGTCACTCCCTATACGTCGTCTTACGACTTAGCAGAGAGCTGTGTTTTTGCTAAACAGTCGGCTGGGCCATTTCTCTGCGGCCTCTTGCGAGGCATCCTTTCTACCAAAGATACAGGATCAATTTGCCGAGTTCCTTGGGGAGGGTTAACTCACGCGCCTTAGAATACTCATCTCGGACACCTGTGTCGGTTTCCGGTACGGGCAACCTGTAAGCTCTTCACGAAGCTTTTCCTGAAAATATAGCCTCTTTCAATCCACTTTGGCCGTAGCCTCCATGTCCTATCACCACTCAGCCTGATGTCCGACGGATTTTCCTATCGGACAGCCTCGTTAGCTTCGACATTCTCTTTCAATCGAATGCTGAAATAGCTTCTTTTGTCACTCCTTGAATACATACGCTCACAAGTCGGTACAGGAATATTAACCTGTTGTGCATCGATTATTCCTTACGGCCTCATCTTAGCTCCCGACTAACCCTTGGCGGACGAACCTTCCCAAGGAAACCTTGTCCTTACGGCGGTACGGATTTCCACCGTACTTATCGTTACTCATGTCTGGATTCTCACTTCTAATCAGTCCATTCTCGGTTGTCCCTTAAACTTCTACCCGATTAGAACGCTCTTCTACCACTTGCTTGCGCAAGTTCACAACTTCGGCACATTGCTTAGTCCCGATCTTTTTCGGCGCAAATTCACTCGATAGGTCAGCTGTTACGCACTGTTTAAATGATGGCTGCCTCTAAGCCAACATCCCTATTGTTTATGTAAATCCACCTCCTTACTTCCACTTAGCAATGATTTTGGGGCCTTGATTGGTGATCTGGGCTCTTTCCCTCTTGGCAATGAAGCTTATCCCCCACTGCCTGACTCCCGTACTTCTCTCATGGGTATTCGTAGTTTGATAAGGTTTGGTACCCGGGTATGGGCCCTAGTCTTTTCAGTGCTCTACCCCCCATGATCAGCATACGAGGCTATACCTAAATATATTTCGAAGAGAACCAGCTATCACGGAATTTGATTAGCCTTTCACTCCAACCCACAGCTCATCCCAAAACTTCTCAAGGTTTACGGGTTCGGTCCTCCACTTTGTTTTACCAAAGTTTCAACCTGGCCATGGGTAGATCATCTCCGCTTCGGGTCTATTGCCTACGACTATCGCCCTATTCAGACTCGCTTTCGCTACGCCTCCGATCCATAAAATCTTAAGCTCGCCTTAGACAATAACTCCCAGACCCATAATGCAAAAGGTACGCCGTCACCTCATAAAGAGGCTCCGACCGCTTGTAGGCAATTGGTTTCAGTTTCTATTTCACTCCCCTAACAGGGGTTCTTTTCACCTTTCCCTCACGGTACTTGTCCACTATCGGTCGATATCAAGTATTTAGCCTTACGCAGTAGTTCGCGCAAATTCACACAAGATTCCACTTATCTCGTGCTACTCAGGATACTCACTCGGATTTCACAAATTTCGCTCACGGGACCATCACCCTCTTGGGTCTTGCTTTCCAACAAAGTTAAGCTATTCATTCCATCCTTTTATGTGAGTCCTACAACCCCATTAGGATAAATCCTAATGGTTTGGGCTCCTCCCCTTTCGCTCGCCACTACTTAGAGAATCGCTTTCGCTTTCTTTTCCTCTGCTTACTTAGATGTTTCATTTCTGCAGGTTTGCCATCTCACCCTATGTATTCAGTTGAGACTGTTTGATTGTTACTCAAACGGGTTGCCCCATTCGGACATCCTCGGATCAAAGCTTACTTCCAGCTCCCCGAGGCTTTTCGCAGGTAATCACGTCCTTCTTCGCCTGATATCGCCTAGGCATCCACCTATTACCCTTTATTTATTTAAAATCACCGTATATTTACGTATCTTCTAAAAACGCTATTATTGTAGTCTTTTCCACAATATTCATTAAACTGTCAAAGATCAAAAAATTCTTTTGGTGGGCCCAGATGGACTTGAACCATCGACCCCACGCTTATCAATCGTGTGCTCTAACCAACTGAGCTATGAGCCCTTTTAAAGTACTCAACCCTCCTTTGGTGGAGTCGATCGGATTTGAACCGACGACCTCCTGCATGCAAAGCAGGCGCTCTTCCAGCTAAGCTACGACCCCTTCCATCGTAATTTATCTCACCCTGCTTAGCCTCATAGAGTCAAGCTTTTTTTGGAAAATTACCTTGTGCAAGCGTTCCAGTCAATTATTCGACCTTATTTCTCAATATTTTGTCAAGAAATTCCTCCATAGAAAGGAGGTGATCCAGCCCCAGGTTCCCCTAGGGCTACCTTGTTACGACTTAGTCCCAATCACCAACCTCACCTTAGGATGCTGCCTCCTTGCGGTTGGCTTGGCATACTTTGGGTGAGACCGGCTTTCATGACTTGACGGGCGGTGTGTACAAGACCCGGGAACGTATTCACGGTACCGTAGCTGATGTACCATTACTAGCGATTCCGGCTTCATGAAGTCGAATTGCAGACTTCAATCCGAACTGAGCCCGGCTTTTAGGATTTGCTCCACCTCGCGGTCTTGCTTCCCTTTGTACCGGGCATTGTAGCACGTGTGCAGCCCTAGACGTAAGGGCCATACGGACTTGACGTCATCCCCACCTTCCCACTCTAAATTTGAGTTTGTCTTCCTAGAGTCCCCGGCTTTACCCGCTGGCAACTAAGAACGAGGGTTGCGCTCGTTGCCGGACTTAACCGAACATCTCACGACACGAGCTGACGACAGCCATGCAGCACCTGTGTGGCAGTCCCGAAGGAAGATACGCTTTCACGTACTGTCTCCCACATGTCAAGCCTAGGTAAGGTTCTTCGCGTTGCATCGAATTAAGCCACATGCTCCACCGCTTGTGCGGGTCCCCGTCAATTCCTTTAAGTTTTAGCCTTGCGGCCGTAGTCCTCAGGCGGTACACTTATCACGTTAGCTTGGATCCTGGAACGATCGACATTCCAAGACCTAGTGTACAACATTTAGGGCGTGGACTACAGGGGTATCTAATCCCTTTTGCTCCCCACGCTTTCGTGCCTGAGCGTCAGTTTCCTTCCAGTAAGCTGCCTTCGCCTTTGGTGTTCTTCCAGATATCTACGCATTTCACCGCTACACCTGGAATTCCGCTTACCTCTCCGGAACTCTAGTCGGATAGTTTTGAGCGCAGCTCTAGAGTTAAGCCCTAGAATTTCACACTCAACACATCCAACCGCCTGCGCACCCTTTACGCCCAGTGAATCCGAGTAACGCTCGCAGTCTCCGTATTACCGCGGCTGCTGGCACGGAGTTTGCCACTGCTTCCTCTTTAGGTTAACTCAACTTGAGCTATAAACTCATCTTTTGCTCCCTAATGACAGGAGTTTACAATCCGAAGACCTTCTTCCTCCACGCGACGTCGCACCATCAGGCTTTCGCCCATTGTGAATGATTCGAAACTGCTGCCATCCGTAGATGTTTGGACCGTGTCTCAGTTCCAATGTGGCCGTTCATCCTCTTAGATCGGCTACCCGTCTTCGCCTTGGTGGGCCATTACCCCGCCAACTAGCTGATAGGCCGCAAGCCCCTCCTTTAGCGCCTTTTCAAGCTTTAGGTTGCTCACCATGCCGTGAGCCCCCACATCCGGTATTAATCCACCTTTCGGTAGGCTATCCCCGTCTAAAGGGCAGGTTACTTACGTGTTACTCACCCGTTTGCCGCTTTCCATTCTCCGAAGAGAACTTCTCGCTCGACTTGCATGTCTTAACCACGCCGCCAGCGTTCACTCTGAGCCAGGATCAAACTCTCCGTACAAAATCTTTGCACTTCATACAGAGTGCCTATCCTTCTCTTTATTCCTTTTTTGGATTCTTTCTGTTTTTTTTCCGTTCTATCGTCTCACGTTTATTTTCATTGAAACAAACGCATCAAAACTTATATTTTTTATTCTAATCGACTTAGAACCCTTGCACAAAGTAACTCTCAAAGATCACGAACACTTTTATACTTTATTAAAAATCTAAAAAGTGCCCTAGTTTTTCAATCAATTCACCTTCTTCCAGACCAGTCAACATTTTTTTAATATTTTTTTCATTTATTTTTCCCATACTCTTTTTCCAACTCGCTCTTTATCCTAACTTTTCATTTTTCATGAAACCATTTATTTTCAAAAAATATTCTACCCTTGCTCACGTATAACAAAGAGGCCTCAAAAAAAATTTTGAGGCCTCTATAATAAAACACTCTAAAAATTAAAGCTTTAACTTTACATAACGATCTGACGATCCGCTTCCTGCAACTGTTACCATAATTCCATGCGTATCTTCATACATCATTTTCACTGCCCCACTTGGCCCATCATCTGTCGTTTCACTTTCCGTAAAATTAGTGTCAGTTGCACGGTAACTTTTTAAAGTACCATAATCCTCCGAAGATACTTGTTTAATGACACTTGTGTATCCTTCATCAGTTCCTCCTCCCATATCTCCATTTCTTTTAGTCCACTTCACAATCTTTTCAAAATCTATCTGATCCACACCATTTTCCAACATGTATTGCTGTGCCGCACCCCAAATTTGACGCAAATTATTTCGAATGGAGGTCTCCAGGGCCTTCCATCTGGCTCGTTGGAACGCAGGTACCGCCAGCGAAGCCAAAATACCAATAATCGTTACAACAATCATGATTTCAACCAACGTGAAACCTCGCAACCTATTTAAAAACTTGTTTCTTTCCATCATGGAATAATTATATGAACAAAAAAATATTTTGGCAACACAAAAATAAAATATGTGATAAATAATTCAATCTCCAATACCAATTCTGAAAACATTGAACTTATATCATATCTACTACCGTCTTGTACAATTACTTTTTTATTGGAACGCTTAAACAATAAGCATCTTCTCAAAGACGATGCAGCATTTTTCCACAGTTTTACCCTTTTATAGTACCTCTGTCCGACCTCAATCCATACTTATATCTCAGAGGACTCCAAGTAAGATATGATTTACTAAGTCTCTCAACATTGCCTTGCAAAAATCCCATACTTTGACATTGCCTTGGATGCGATGAACTTTTTTCATTATAATAAAACTTGCTTAGGTGGTGGAATGGTAGACACGCACGCTTGAGGGGCGTGTGCCGAAAGGTATAGGGGTTCGAGTCCCCTTCTAAGCACCAAATCTTTTCTTTATGCTAGATATTCATTGGTTTCGAAACGCGTTCGATGAAGTTCAGCGGGGCGTTGCAAAAAAACATTTTGCGTGTAACTTGGAAAAAGTGCGTCAATTGGATACCGAACGTATCGTTCATCTAAAAGCCTACGAATCCGCACGCGCAGAGCAGCAATCGGCAAACAAGCGCATGGCAAGTCTGGATAAGACATCCGAAGAATTTCAAACATGGGTTCAGTCGTTAAAAACCTTATCCATGCACGTAAAGCAGCTGGAAGAAGCTTACCATTGCGCCGAACAACTTTTTCTCAAGGAATGGTTGGCCGTTCCCAATGTACCCCACATATCGGTTCCCATTGGAAAAGATGCTCAAGACAATCAAGAAATATACCAATGGCAACCTTCCCAAAATCCTTCCAGCGATGCCTGTCCCCATTTCGATATTCCCAATTTTGAACGGTGGCTCGATTTCCGCCGAGGAACGCAGGTCATGGGAGCTGGATTTCCATTTTACATCGGCCCCATAGCCAGACTTATACGCGCACTTATTGCATTTTTTTTGGAAGAAGCGTACACCCACGGGTATCTTGAACTCTTAACACCCCTCATGGTCAATGCCGCAAGCGCAACGGCCACCGGCCAATTGCCCGACAAAGAGGGCATGATGTACACCACCCCAGAAGGGTATTTGATCCCAACTGCCGAAGTGCCCGTTACAAACTTCGTTCGCGATGAAGTTTTAGATGAAACTGAACTTCCCAAAAAATGCTGTGCCTACTCGGCTTGTTTCCGAAGAGAAGCCGGCAGTTGGGGAAAAGAAGTCCGTGGTCTCAATCGACTGCACCAATTTGATAAGGTTGAATTGGTTCAATGGACCTTACCCGAAACGAGTTTCGATTGCCTGGAATCCCTAAGAAAAGACGCAGAAATCCTTTTGCAAAAATTGGATCTCCCCTACCGCGTCTTATCCATTTGTACGGGCGACATGGGATTCTCTCATGCAAAACAATACGATCTAGAGGTGTGGGCTGCCGGACAAAAACGTTGGCTCGAAGTATCCAGTTGCAGCAATTTTACAGACTTTCAAGCACGTCGTGCCAATATTCGATACCGTACACAACAAGGGGATTTGCGGTTTGTGCACACGTTAAACGGCTCCGCATTGGCCATTCCACGTGTTTTGGCAGCTATTTTGGAAAACAATTTCCAAAGCAACGGACATGTAAAAATGCCGTCCGTACTCCACAAATGGCTTCCCGAAACAGAAATCGAATTCTAGGTGATCTAAGTTTATACAGTTAGGCCCTGTGTGCCACATTATAACCGTGATTGTACCCAATAGATCATCTGTTTTAAAAATGGTACCAAGAGAATGATATCACTTTGTATCATTGGTCTGTTTTCTGTCATACCGACAGACCTAGATCTTGGAGATTACTTTTCCATGGCTTCATCTAATCTTCCGATCCGTTTATTTGCGCAACAAGCGTTTCAAAGTAAGTCCCACGTTCGGCGTAATTGCTGAATTGATCCCAGCTTGCAAAACCCGGACTAAAAACGACAACAGTCTTTGCATCATTCGTGGGAAGCGACTTAAAAATATTTTCAAGGTTACCGGATAAAATATATGTGGCATGGATAAACGTATTTTTTAGGAATAACGCATACAAACGAGGCCCGGTTTCTCCAATCAAGTAAATTTTTTGAACGTTGGGGTATTTCTCAAAAACTTTCACGTAATCGTTGAGATGCTCTCCTTTGGATTGACCTCCCAAAATCCAATGGACGTTGGGATAATTTTTAAAACTGGCAAGGACAGCCTCTAGAGCATGTAAATTGGTTGCCTTCGAGTCTTCCCAAAATTCAACGCGTCCTACCGTTCGCACTTTATGCAATCGATGCGGCGGTTGTTTAAAGCGATGCAAGCAATGCTCAAGTATCCGAAGCGGAATTTTATTAGATTCACAAAAATATTTCAAGATATGAAAATTTTCCACCTGCCCAACGGAAAATTTTAATGGGAATTGTTGTACCCAATACCGGTCGTCCTCAGCAGGAGTCGGTATAAAATGAGCATGTGGGTGATGCAAGTCAATATGCGGGAGATTTTGCAAAGAGGGGCCTAAAAACACGTGACCTCCACCCCCTAAACAACGTTTTGCCAAATGTACCTTGGAGCGGAGATAGTGAGAAAAACTTCGATGGTAATTGAGATGATCGGGAGATAAATTGGTCCAAAGAACTTGTGAGGGAGAAAGGCATCTTAATCCCCAAGCTTGAAAAGAACTGACTTCACACACGAGATAAGTATCTCTAGAAACGCCTTGCAGTACAATATTGGACAATGCATCTCCATTGTTTCCCACCGCCAAAGCGGATTGTCCCTGTTGGAGAAAAATTTGACTTAAGCATTCCGTCACGGACGTCTTTCCATTCGTACCCGTTACGGCTATCAGCGGATTTTCGAGATAGGTTGCCGCAAAATCTAATTCATTCACGCATAAAATACGCGCTCTGTAAAAAGACTTCAACCAAGGATGATAGGGAGGAAACCCGGGACTAAAAATGCACAAAGCGAATTGTTGGATGTTTTTGGGCAGCTGCGATCCATTTTGGTCAAATATTTCGTAAGGTATATGGAGGTATTCCAGCAGACGTGCACAGGCAAGTCCGGAAACACCTTGCCCCAAAATGGCAACCGGCTTCAACGAATGCAAACGTACGCATCGATCCCGCAAAAAACTTTTCATACCCTAGGTATTATATCCGTATTAAAAAACATTCCAAAAATTTAAAAAGCAACCCTTATGCTGCACCTATATTGCATGCATGTCCCTTCATTCGCAACAGAATCTCCGCCTTTTTACCTATACATTAAACGCATTCTTACCTTGCTTTATACATAAAATTTTCAATAGTGGGAATTAAAAAGGCCATACATTGAGCGAAAGTTGGGATGCAATCGTCATAGGCGCAGGTATGTCGGGGTTGGGTGCCGGCATACGCCTCGCTTTAGCCGGTAAAAGAGTGATTTTGTTGGAAAAGCACAACACGGTAGGCGGGCTCAATGGATACTATTATCGGCATAGTTGCAAATACGATGTTGGCCTGCACGCCATGACAAATTTCGTTTCCCGAGGCGGTGGAAGCAAACCTTTTGCAAAATTGTGCCGTCAACTAAGATTACCCTACGAGGCATTCCAATTGGCCGAACAAATACGATCGTGCATTCATTTTCCACATACCAAACTATATTTCAACAACGATTTTGAGCTTCTGCGTTCCGAAATTTCTCAAAAATTTCCATCCTGCATCGACGCCTTTGATCAACTGGCAAAGACTGTTATCGAATTGAATGATACCGCACTAAGTGGCACAAAATTTATTTCAACGCGTGCACATTTAAAAGATTTTATAAAAGATAACACGCTGCGCGAAATGTTGCTATTGCCTCTCCTTTACTACGGAAGCGCCCATGTAAACGATATCGATTGGCGCCAATTTGCCATTTTATTTAAGGCCATTTATTTGGAAGGATTCGCGCGACCTCGCGGCGGTGTACGCACCATTTTGCATTTACTCAGAGAACATTACCGCAAATTGGGAGGTATTTTACGCGTAAAAACCCCTGTCGTATCCATCACCATTGAGAACAACCACGCTTCGGAAGTACATTTGCAAACGGGAGAAATTTTACGAGCCCACCAAATATTTTCCTCGATCGGGCATCGCGAAACTTTACGGTTACTCCATAGCGATAACACGATTCCAAGCGACGCCCAAACGTTAAGCTTTTTGGAAACCATCACAACATTGTCGGGGCCTCCACGGATGCATAACTGGCATAATACGATCATTTTTTACAACGATTTCACGTCTGTTCATTACGCAACACCCGAAACATGCGTTGACCTACACAGTGGTGTTGTGTGTATTCCCGAAAATTACCAAGACGACACTTCCCAAACCAATACCACATTACGTACAACGCATTTGGCCAACTACGATGCCTGGAAATCACTTTCTCACGCCGAATACCCTACCACCAAACAACATTATCTGCTGCAGTCACGCCAAAAAGCTTTTACCATTTTGGGACAATCTTCAAAAGCAAAGCCCATCGCAGAAGATATATTTACACCGCTAACGGTGGAACGTTACACGGGGCACATCAAAGGAGCCATTTACGGACATCCCAACAAAATAAGAGACGGAAACATCGGCCTAACAAACCTCTTTATCTGCGGTACCGATCAAGGTTTTTTGGGAATTGTGGGCGCTTTACTGAGTGGTATTTCTATGGTCAACCATCATACGTTGCAATCGAAATAAAGGGATACTCTCCTACATCCACAAAAATAACAAAAACGGTTGACTTTTCACTGCTCCCATTTACCTTAAACGTCATCAGCGGGGTAGTAGTTCAGTTGGTTAGAACGCCTGCCTGTCACGCAGGAGGTCGCGAGTTCGAGTCTCGTCTATCCCGCCAGGTTTTAATCCAATCAAAATGGTTTGTCAATGTGCGGATGTGTCGTAAGCGTTACCTGAAATGACTTGCAAAGGTATGTTTGTTAAAAAGTTTTTATAACACGAATACCTACCGACAATTTTAAAATGCACATTGCAGTCAATTTGTAGTTTCTATTCAATACCCATTACGCCGAAAAACTCAAGCTGCAGGGTAACTCATACAAAACTACTTAAAACAATAAGATAAGGCAATACGTCTGCACATTTTTACGGGACTAACCCTGGATAAAGTGCCTACACCTTACATATATCTAATGGCGGAGAGAGAGGGATTTGAACCCTCGAAGCCCCTTTTGAGAACTTACCTTCTTAGCAGGAAGGCGCTTTAGACCACTCAGCCATCTCTCCCCAAAGCGGATGCTTATCAAAAGAATGGATTTTAAGGGTAAAGTCAATGGTTAAACGTACAAAACATACAGCGCACGCATGCGTTGCAGCGTTGAGATAGATCCTTTGAATCAACCCCAAGATACGCAAAAGCGGATCTCGTAACTAACCATAGATTTTTTAATTTCTCCTAGCCCGTTGATGTATCCATCATCAATTGGGTAAATCAGATCAGGAAATGGGCTAAAAACTCTTCCGGGTGATCTAGGGTAATGCTATTTTCTTGAACGATCCGTTCAAAAGATTCAAAAATCGGTTTGTATTTTCATTGTCGTTTTTCATATATGCTTACCCCTGTTGTAATTTTTCCATTTTCCAAACATACGAGAAATATCTCCAGAAATATCCAGAAGGGAATTTGACACTTCGGCGAACCATTTCAGATCATTGGATTCATCTGAAGCTTGTATGTCATCATCACGGTCCGTTGTTTTCACCAAAAACCTGACATCGTAATGATAGTGCGCTGGAATCCCCTTATATTCTGGAGTCAGATGAACTCCAACATCAAAAATTTCGTCCGACAACAATTCAATGTTCCGCAAACCGGACTCCTCATGAGCTTCTCTCAGGGCAACACGGACAAGATCGTTATCACCGTCGGCATGTCCACCAAGCTGTAACCAAAATCTCGTTTTCCTGTGAAGTGTCATAAGAAATTTCATACCGTCGCAATTTTCCAGCCAGCATGATCCGGTAAAATGTCCAACGGATAACGATCTCTCGAAACAATCGCCGTGTAAATTCAGAAAATCCAATATCCTTGCTTTGTCGGATATTTCTTTTTCACCTTCTGGACGATATCGTTCCAGTTTTCCTCTCAGATTTTTTCTATGCATATTTTTTCGACATCAGGAATATTTTCTAAGATCATGGCTACCCTAGAATTGTTTGTGGAGTATAATTTAGGATAATTTCAGGATACAGTCATCGATCCTCTTGCATTTTATGATATAACGGACATACTCATTCGGAGTGATTTCATTAGACAATAATAATGAAATACGGAAAGGAAAAAATGACGGACCCGTTATATTTGAAAAACACTTACTTGTTTGAGGTTGATGCGCGTATTACCGAGTTTAAAAAAGATGAGAAAGATAGGCCGTACATTCTGTTGAATCAAACGATTTTTTATCCCCAGGGTGGAGGTCAGCCGTGCGATCAGGGGAAAATTACCGGCAGTGGTTTTGAGTATGCGGTTCGTGATGTGAGGCAAGTCGGAGAAGAAATTCGCCACCCCATTGATCTGCCACAAAATTCGATGCAAGATTTTTGTGAGAATTGCGCCGTAAAGTGCATCATTGACCCAGATAGAAGACTGCTCAATGCTCGACATCACACCGCTGGGCACCTGTTGGGAAATGTCGTAGAAGAATTGTACCCTGGTTTCAAGGCGCAAAAATGTCATGCTTTTCCGGGAGAATCCTATATTGAATTTCAGGGAACTGAAGCGCCGAATGAGCTGTTACTTTCGGAAGCCTTGAGAAACGTCGTGGCAAAAAATTTGCAGACAAAAATTTTTGAAATGGATCGCAGGCAATTCGAATCGACCTACTACAAATTGCCCTACGAAATTCCTGAAACTAAAAAATTTCGCATCGTGCAGATAGGGAATTATCCTCCGATTCCGTGCGGCGGAACCCACGTGATATCGCTGATGGAAATCTGTGAAGTTCTGCTGAAAAAAATGAAACAAAAAAACGGCCTTCTGAAAATATCATTTGGAGTAAAATGAAGTTTATTGCGTTGCTTGATATTTTTTTGAAAAATGTCGTTGTCGTTGGTTACCGACTCTTGGTCCTGCGATTGGAAATTGGTAGAGTAGTAAAAGAAACTTGACCGAAGTCGTATCATGCGGAAATTCTGTATGCGTTCTTCCGCTGACATCCAAAATTGCTCGGCCATGGCGAGGTCGCAAGTTTCTATTGATGCGCCATTGGACTACCTCGGCCAACATTCGCATGCATAGAAAAATTTCCGAGTTGAAAGAATTCGTCTTAACCCCCTCTCCCCAAAGCGGATGCTTCCCCAAAAAGCATGGATTTTACGCAAAAAGTCAACGGCTAAACGTACAAAACATACGTTATGGCATTAAGATAGATCCTTTGAATCAACCCCAAAATATGCGCAAGCGGATCTTAATCTTACATTCCTCTATAAATCTCACATTCATACGCAATCGGTCCTTACGTTTAAACGGCACAACAGAAATTTCAAGCGCACTATACGTAACACTTCTGCTACAGATTTACTTGAAAAAAACGATATGTAACTTAATTTAACCATGTGACTTACACCCTACATCCCATTTTGAAAATGATCACAGGAACGCTTTGTTCTCGCATTTTGGGATTGTTGAGGGATATCGTATTTTTTGCCATTTTGGGGTCCAGGACACAAGCTTCTGCTTTTCTAATTGCATTTGCAATTCCTAATTTGTTTCGACGTCTGTGCGGAGAAGGTGCCCTCAATTCCGCATTTATTCCCGTATTTGCCCAAAGGCTCGTTCATCAAAAATCTTCTTCGGGATATTTCCTTAACCTTTTTTTTTCACGGGTTAACGTTTACTTGGGGATAGGTATTGTGGCAAGCATGGGATTTTTGTACTACTTGCAAACCTACGTTCCGATCCATCATCGATGGGAAACGGTCATAAGCCTAACGTGCATCATGTTACCGTATCTGTGGTTCATTTGCTTGGCAGCATTGTACAACGGAGCCCTCAACGTTTTGAACGCATTTTCTCTAACTGCATTTTCTCCCATTTTACTCAACGTCTCCCTACTCCTTAGTTTGGGCATAAGCACATGTTTCGAAAATGACCAGACACGCATTTTAATCGTATCTTTCGGGGTTGTTGCCGGAGGATTTTTTCAATGGTATTTCCCCAGAAACCAACTGAAAGACCTAAAGGCATGGCAGCCTAAATTCTGCTGGCAGTCAGATAAAGATCTGCAGCGCATTTGGTGGCTATTTATTCCCAGTGTATTGGGAGCAGCCATATTTCAAATCAATACGCTCTTGGGACGTCTATTGGCGTTTTCGATTGATGAACAGGCCGTATCGCTGCTGTATTTAGCCAATCGATTTTTAGAGTTACCCCTAGGCTTATTTGCTTTTGCAATCATCTCCGTCTTATTACCTCAACTGTCCTTGTACGAAGCGCAGCGCAAACCCATGGAAGCCAACATCCTATTGCAAAACAGCCTACATCTGCTGCTCACGTTTCTTTTATCGGCAAGCGTAGGATTATTCTTGTTGGCAGAACCCATTTTAAACTTATTTTTTTGTTGGGGTAAATTTTCCACCAAAGATGTTCAATTGGCCGTACCTTTGTTAAAAATTTTTGCCATTGGGTTGCCTTTCTTTGGGTTAACCGCCCTGCTAACGCGCGTATTTTACGCCCACAAAGACACAAAAACGCCCGTTCGTATTGCCCTTTACGCGCTCATTTTATACCTCATTACCGCCCTCTCGTGCATCCATTTCTACAAAGCAGCGGGTCTTGCATTAGCCTCCCTATTAAGTACAATCGTACAATTTCTATTCCTTTGGCATATTTTGGCTAAACGATATCTGCACTACCAACTTAAATTAGTACCCTTAATCGCAAAAAAAGTACCCTGCATCCTATTATTGGGTACTTTTGTTTGCATTGCGTCTCGATGGTTGCCCATCGAAAGTCAAAAAATTGAAACCTGCTTTTTACTGTCGATCATCATCACCCTAAGCGCACTTATTTACGGATTCAGCCTATTTTTCATGGATAATCGCGCCTTCAAATGCCTGCAAGGCATTTTACACTTTCAAACACCCACAACGCACATGACTCCTTCCAAGGATTAAAAGGCAGGTAGCATTAAACCTGTTTTGCCCCCGTGGATGAAGTCTTTGCAGGTTCTGGTTTTGGTCTTACTTCTCCCATTGCATCGTATACTTCTTTTCTAAGAATCCGAACATTTGATGGGGCGTTCACACCCAACTTAACACGCTCATTTTCTAGTTTAGAAACTAAAATTTCCACGCATTCTCCGCTGGGACAAAGAATGAGGATAGATTCATCGCGTTTACGTGTCAGGATAAGCATTTTTACTCCTTCATAAAACCGAGCCGCCGGCAAACACTCTTTGCAACACCTGCTCTACGACGCAATCTTTTTGATGCCTATCGAGATCGCGTATCTGGCATACAAAAGGCTTCAAAAACAACGGTTGCCAAAAAATGTTCATCACAACAATCCTTTTAGCTTAGAGGGGACAATTTGCTTACCCGGTTTATTGCGTGTTTGCGTATTGGGTAAAATTTGTTGCAATACCGAATGATTGATAAATTGCGCCTGCCCAAGCAACTTCTGCTGCATTTGAGTTTTCACCTTTATGCGGTACCTAAGCGAAATTACCTCTTCCACAAGTGCTTCGAATAGAGATTTCAAATTTCCGGGTACATATTTAGGGACTTCATTGAGCATCAAAGCCTCCTTCCCCTTCTCTTCGGCTAACTGTTGAACAAAAGCACTACGATTGGCCGTTGCAGAATGATTGGCAGGTAGCTGTGCCTCAACTTTTGAAGTCGCCTGAAGCAGTGAAATCGGATTATGTTTCATCAGACAATTTTGTTGTTCGTAAATCAAGTTGAGCAACGCACCGTATTCCTCGATCTCTTTGCGAAAAGCGTTTGCAAATTGGTCGTAATTGAAAGTATCGTTTGCGTTGGGTTGTGTTTTCATGATTATACTGCCAATCAATCTGCGCATTCCCCGTAGCAAGGTTGCTTGTATTTACGTGCGATGGTTACGTCCCTCAAATCCGGTTGCTCGAATCCGACAACCCTGCGCATGCCTGCAGGCCGAAACTTAAGATTGCTCCATTGTTCTGGTAGATGCTGTGCAGACGTGTTTTTCTGGGTGCCAAGTTGCATAAAATCTTTTATTTGATTTCATACTTAGCAATCTTTATGCCAGTGGCCCCAACATACCCCTTACGCATCCATAATATCTTTGTATAGGATGAATAAGTTTGCCCTTATGGGAATAATTTCTTTTATAAAATTGTAGGTTTTCTCATTTATTATAGAAAGAAAATTTCAGCCTACATTACCCTAATCTTATTGTTTGTACTCTTAGTTAATGGCTAACACACAGCACAACAAGAACTTGATTTATCAATTTGTTTTGGGTTTTCTAAAGTAGCCTGTATGCCGAATTTCATTGCAAATATTTGAATTATAAGCTCTTTTATTCCAGGTTTTGTCAACATAGAATTGAGTGCCTTCTGTTCTTCAGTAGAACTATTGGCCAATATTCCATAGGGCATACGGATACAAACAGTATTTGTACCCCCAAAGCGTTGCACTAATTCACTAAGGAATTGGAATTCACCGATTATAATATCCTGTTGGTCAGAAAAACATTTTTCTAACCCAAGTCCTAACAAATTGCGAGCTTCTTCTGGGTTGCTAAATAAGTCCCTAACAAGAGGAAGACGATCTAATCCTTCTAAAGGCTTATCCTTTTCTCTTTGCCATGAATCGTTTAAGCATTGCGCCATAAGGGGATGTTCTGGAACATTTCCTTTCATTTTTTCGATAGCGACATGCATTGGGGTTGGTGGTGCTGGATCATAAAATTTATTAAACATATCTTTCCAAAATTTAAGGGTTAAATCTCTACCGCCAAGTTTTAATTCTGCTACCTCACGAATAGATTCAACATTTGGATTGTCATTTATGCTATTAAAAATTGTTTCTATTGTATGTTGGTTTTCTGTTACAAATGTATCCCATGTTTGCTTCATCTTATCAAAATGCTTTATCCAAGCCGTCGCATGAGAAAGTTCGTGGCCAACTTTGTAACCTTCCAGGGTCACCGATATCGACTCTGGCGGTATTAGTTTATGTGTTTGAAGCTTTTCGATTAAAATTTTTCTCGTCAAATTTTTTCCGTTTTGTTTTTTAGGCTTACCGTGAAAGCATATCGAAAGGTCTTGTCTTTTTTATTACCGCTATGCCTTACCTCAGGAGTAATTTTCGCTCAATACCATCTGCAATTTGGGGAAGATTTTCAAAGTTTTCTTATCCAAAAACATAAATTATTAAAATCTTTTTATCCGACTGTATTGCAATCTGTAGAAGAGGATATCGAGTATTATAAAGATAAAAAATTAGATCTGAAGGAGCATATTTTAAGTCGGATGGGTTCTGGTTTTATTTTGCACAACGATCGTGATTTGGTTGATTGTTGGCAAATGTCCTATTATTTACAATACTTGCAAAATAATAAAATATTACTCCCAAAGGAAGAGCTTTCAATTATTGAAAGAGTACTCGCTATTATGAAATGAATAATTTCCTGTGAAGGTAACCCGGAAGATAAAGATACCTTAGATAAGCTTTCAGTAGGTAAAATTTTTGTGGAAGCTAAAGAAACAAAAAAATCGTTTTTGAGACAGATTTTTCCATTTTGGAAAAGTTAATGGACGCAATCATTATAAATACTCAAATACATCCAAATCTAAATTAATAAATGAAAAAATATTACACCGTATCTTGCTTTCTTTAAGTTTATTAATTTTATATACCTTCTCCCATAGAATGAATTACGTATCCAGGGTAAGGTATATTGCACGTATCAACCAAGGATTATACACCGACACTTATTTAATCCGTCTGGCGTGCTAAAAATTCCTTAAGCCGATAAAGATCTTCGAAACACTTATAAGTTTCCGTATGCAGGGGAGCGTGCGTTAACAAAGCCGCATGAATATTCGCCGATAATCCAGCCTGCACATCCGAGAGTTTATCCCCTATCATCCAACACCGTTGGCAGTCCAAATTAAATTCCCGTATACATTCTAAAATAAACCTAGGTGATGGTTTTCTGTAAACCTGCTTCTGCTCAGGGGTTTCGGTCGCTAAACAAACTTTTGTGAAAAAATGTTCACCCAAATCCAATAATTGTATCAGTTTTCGGTTGCACGCTTGTGCCTGTTCCAAGGTGTAATAACCGTATCCAACACCACTTTGATTGGAAAATAAGAAAAACAACCATTGTTTTTCCAAAAAATGCTGTAACGTTTCTTTTACGCGCGGCAAAAGTCGAATTCTACTCGGATCATACACGTACCCTTCGTCAACGACGAGAGTCCCATCTCTATCCAAAAACAGGGCTTTTCTTTTAGGCTGAAAGAGTTTCGGCATACGACAAAATTTCTTGCGCTGAAACGGCGGCCGTACCTACCTTACCAACGACTATGCCGGCAGCTACGTTGGCAAAATAAGCAGCCTGTGTCACATTCTCTTCGGCACACAATGCGAGCGTTAGGGCTGCAATTGCGGTATCGCCTGCGCCCGATACATCAAAAACCTCCTTGGCCAACGTTGGAAACGGTTCTATACGTCGTTCGGGATCTACCATGACAATACCTTCTTCTCCCAAGGTAATGGCCAAATAACGCGTTGTATGAACTGCTTGAATGCGTGCAATCACATCTTGTAAAGGGAAAGGCTTCAAATGTTTTGTTCCCAAAGAGGCTAATTGCAAAGCCTCCATCCGATTGGGAGTCAGTAAATCTACATCTTTGTAAACGAGTTCCCTCACCGGCTTAGGATCTACGGCCAAAAAGAAATTTTTCCTGCGTTTCAGTTGGATCAAATGATCAAAAACAAGTTGGGCTATAGATCCTTTACCGTAATCGGATACGATGACACCATCCACATCCATTATTTTTTCCGCTATTAAAATGTTGAGTTTATCCATCCATTTCAATGGAAATTCGGACTCTTTATCCAGACGACATAGTTGTTGATTTCTGACCACCACACGCGTTTTGACGATCGTTTCAATCGTTGACTGCGTACACGCTTCCGGAAACGCAATGTGCGCATCTTGCAACAATTGCCTCACCTGCATTCCTGCCTTATCTTCCCCCACCCATCCCACAAGTTCTACCTGAGCTCCCAATTGACGCACATTGATGGCCACATTGCATGCCCCTCCCAAACGATACGTTTCGCGTTCAACGTTGACAATGGGGACGGGGGCTTCGGGAGAAATGCGATGAACATCGCCAAAAATGTAATGATCCAACATGCAATCTCCCACAACTAATATCTTTAAATGCCGTATTTTTTGTAAGAGATTATTCATTTGACTTCTTTGCAACAATGCCATGATTTTGACCGTATGTACTGTTTTTCACCAAAAAAACGCCTTACGTCAATCTGGCTTTTTATAATTTCTTATTCCATGATTTTGGGCTCACCCCCCTGTTGGCCTACCGATAATCCAGCTTTCTTCCAGAATGCACCCCTAGACATGTATATACAACCCACGGCAAGCGGCCTCGTTGCATCAGGTACTTTCGGCTGCGTACGAAATCGGGGAACGCGTTTTCATGAAGGGATTGACCTAAAATCTGTTTACCGAAACCGCCGGAATCGTCCCCTAGATTCCGTACGCGCCATTTTACCCGGCATTGTAGTTTACGTGAATACAAATGCGGGTAAAAGTACTTACGGGCGCTACGTTGTCTTACAACATACCCTAGACTCTTTTAATTATTACTCTTTATATGCGCATTTGCATGAAATTCACGTCCAGCTAAACCAAACGGTACAACAAGGTACCATGCTGGGAATTATGGGGAATACGTCCTGTTCAAAGATCCCATTGGGCCGCGCACACCTGCATTTTGAGATTGGCTTATCGCTTGGCTCCAAAGATACATTTCACGCATGGTACTCCGGTCAAGGATTCAAAGAATCGAACTTTCACGGCGAATGGAATGGAATGAATTTAGTGGGACTGGATCCCCTAGAATTTTTTAAATCGGGTACCGACTTCTTAACTTTTGTAAAAAATCAGCTCGTCGCGTTTACTTTACAAGTCGCAACTTCAATCATACCTCATTTTATCCAACAAAAGCAGGCTTTACTTACAATGCCTTTACAAGCTGAAAAAGCGCTTTGCGGATGGGAAATTGCCTTTAATTGGCTTGGTTGCCCCCTACGATGGACTCCACTGTACGGGTTAAAACTTCCCACAAATACCGTGTACGTACTTCAGTGCAACCCCCTTGAGCTTTCGCAGCACGGATGCCGGCATACATTGGAATTTAATAAGCGGGGACAAGTTTTTTTAGGTCACGTACTGCAAAGGCAATTAACTTTATTATTCAACACCCGCTTCCAACTTTTCTACTAAACATTTCAGATGTTTCTTAACTTTACCTAAACACGTATCCGTTAATATTGGAATAAGTTTATTGATTTCATCAACCGGCATATCCCACCACTTTAATTGTAAAAGTATACGAACTAATGCCTCATCGAAACGCTTTTTAACCAATCTTGCAGGATTTCCAACGACGATCGCATAGTGCTCCACATCACTCGCAACAACACTGTTGGCACCAACGATTGCACCATTGCCAATATGTACGCCCGGCAGAATCGTCACATTTTGACCTATCCAAACATCATTACCCACTTCCGTATCACCCTTTAAAGGCATACGTTCAAGCGCAGGGACAGGCTGGTTCCAACCTTGAAAAATGTAGAATGGGAACGTAGAAACCGCATTCATTTGATGATTGGCACCATTCATTATAAATTCTACCCCTTTCCCTATCTGACAGAATTTTCCCACGATCAATTTGTCGCCATAAAAATCATAATGGTGCGTTACGTGTTTTTCAAAATCAACATCCGCAAAGTAAGTAAAATCACCCACACATATGTTTTTATTTTTAAGGGTAGGTTTGACATACGTAACCGTCTTGATATTTCGAATGGGGAAAACAGTATTGGGATTGGGCGGCTGCATCCTTTATGCCCCAAACGAACGATCTTTTTCTTCAACCACAACCGTAATCGATGTTACCTTCTGATTTCGGAGTATTTTGATGTGTAATTTTTGTTTAGGTTGAGCAAAAAAGACAAAATTTTTAAAGGTTTCACGTGAATTTATAGGCACCGCATCAAACTCGAGCAATACATCTCCGACGCAAATACCCGCTTTTTGTGCCGGTGAATGATCTTGTACCGCAACCACTTGCAAATGAAGTTGCTGTTGCTTTTTATCCAACACAACTTCTACCGTCATACCCACATAACCATAACGCACACGACCGAATAAAAGTAAATCGTGGTAAATCTTATTGAGTGCGTATGCGGGCATAAAATAGGTTTCCCTTGTTTCAGATAAAGCGTACAACAACATACCGGCCAAGTGACCGGACGTATCAAAAACGGGCCCACCACAGTCTCCACCGTCAACACTCAAGGTACTTCGAATAAGCGTCGTAGGCCATTCAACACCCAAATAACGATCGTTTAACCCCGTTACATATCCCAACTGTGGGGAAACGTTTAGAGCTAACTTATAGGACAAACTTGCAATCCCTGCGCCTACATCTGGGTATTTGCTCGCATCGGGTATGTTTAAGTACGAAATTTGTTCGGCTACGCAGTCAAGTTTTAACAAGGCTACATTGGCAATGACATCGCTCCCCAATTTTGTGACCGCATAAATTCGCTTATCGATCTCAATGCAGTAACCTTCACCTTCCGAAGCCGTTGTCAACAAATGACCTTGGGGACTCACAAAAAACCCTGTCGCCAATTGAGGCTCTTTTTCTTTTGTTTGATAGCGAACCAATACAACGCTTGCCCGGTTTTTTTCATACACCTCCTGTAGAAATTGTACACCTGCCCCAAAATGCTCGGATGCCTGAACAACCGTTAAGCCATATCGATTGAAACCGAACAAGCTTACAAGGAATAGAGACTTCGCTATCCAATGACGCATCACCTAGAAAGAAAAACGCTTACACGTATCCGTTGCAACTATTTTTTGAGATCCACTGACCAAGTTTCTTACGGGGACAGAAGATAGTTGTTGATCAACAGATAAAACAAATTGCTTTAATGCTCGGTGGCAAATAATATCTTCGGTAACGACAACAAAACGATTCGATAATTTTTCTACCCGAAAACATTGGGTGTAAACTACAAAACCGAATACGCATAAACATGTTGCCAAAGGGAACCAACAAACCCACTTTTTGTATAAAACATCCAACATGTTCGTCCGAAAAAAAGATCGCTTCCTTCCTATCTCCAAAGCCAACCTACACTGCAATTGTTTTTCAAAAGTTTCCCAAAACTCTTCACGCGGCATTTCATGTCGCTTTAGGTGCAAGAGTTCCTCCAAACTAAAATTCACCTTCTTAGGCTTCATAATCTTTCAAATAATCCTTCAACAATTGTTTTAATTGTTCTTTTGCATAATGCAACCGTGAACGTACGGTCCCTTCCGAACAATGTAACATTTGGGCTATTTCCGTATGACTCATGCCTTCAATTTCAAATAAAACAACCACCGTTCTATGATTTAAAGACAATTTTTGTAAAGCTTCGTTCAATTTTTCTTGCAATTCTTTTAATAAAGTTGCCCTGTCGCCCATCTCTAAATCATTTGAATGACTTAGAATATTTTCTTGGATTTCGGTGTTATCCCAATTTTCTAAACTGTAATGGGAAGTTTTTCTAGACTTTTTGATAAAAGAAAAAGTTGTATTGAGCGCAATACGATACAACCACGTATAAAAATGAGACTCCCCTTTAAATGTGTGGATGCCTTTAAACGCTTTTATCAATATTTCCTGCGTTAAATCCGCAGCATCTACCTTATTGGAAGTCATATTGTAGACAACGCTGTACAGCCGTCGTTGATATTTACGAATTAAAAAGTCAAATGCACGTGTGTTCCCCGATTTTACTCTACGGATCCAAAGGCGATCTTCATCCGCAGACTCTTCTGCCAATACATTTTCTTCATCCAAATTTACTTCTGGCGAGGCATCCATCTAACATTGAACATTTTTAGGCTAGATCTTTCAAGCATAGGGTCAACATAAAAGACGTAGGTTCACGCAAATCAAAAAGTGATCAATATCACAAAAATATGCTTGATTACCCTAAACAATGTTCTTAGAATTTTTGATTATGTCTACATCAGATACATCTGCGGTTGGGATGTCAGATTCTAGAGTGCAAGATACTGCGTCCGTTGCTTGCCCGGAATTACCTGCACTTGGTTCAGCTTGTAACAAATTAGTTGACTTAATTTGTTCAGCTTTAAATAAAATACTCCCTGTAGCCAGTCCAATTATTAATCAGCTAAAAGAGTTACTAAAGAATGATGTCCTCCATTTAAAAGAACACATGTTGAATACTATAGCTGCAGGCCGCAAAGATTTTTCAACAACATTCGATGGGTTTTTGGAAGCAAAGAACATAAAGAACTTTTTCAAAGCATTGGGCAATGTACTTCAATGGGCCCTTGGAAAAGGATTTTACGGTTTAGCGATCGCATGTACTAAAGTATTGGGCTGGTTGATAGCTCTTAATGATGCAACTATCAATCAGGAATCGATCAAAGAATGGCTAACAGGTTTAAAACGAGATTTTGAAACGGTAGTAAACTTTGTAATGGGGCCAACGGGTGTTATTCTTTCTGCAGAAAAACCTCAAACGGATGAACGTCAAGTCGCCATTACGGGGCACCCTGCACCCGTATTGCAACTAACCACGTCTCTGGCCGAAAAATCCGATGCAACGCACGACGTAAAAACACGCGAACAACACATACTCGAACAGATTCAACGACTCATTGCCAACGAAGATGTACTTACTACTATCCAACAAGCGCAGTTTTTAGAAACAGAGAGTGATATGATAAGCTTTTTACTTACTTTGGTAGATACGGATAATACACCCGAAAGATTGCTCATCATCGTTTCCAATCTGAAAGTCCCGCAAAGTGCTTGAATAAAAAAATAAGAGGAGATCATAAAAGCTTGTCAGCTCAATGATACGATTTAGGATTAAAAATACATGAAACGATTAGTGTTATTACGTCACGGAGAAAGTGTTTGGAATAAAGAAAATCGCTTTACGGGCTGGACGGACATAGATTTATCAGATCGAGGACAAGAAGAGGCCCGAAGGGCTGCTCAATCGTTAAAACAAGAGAATTTTACGTTTGATAAAACATACACGTCGGTGTTGAAGCGCGCCATACGAACCCTATGGACCGTACTGGATAAAATGGATTTGATGTGGCTTCCCGTGCACTGCGTTTGGGAATTAAACGAACGACACTATGGGGCTTTGCAAGGACTCAATAAAGCAGAAACAGCCCAGAAGTATGGTGAGGAACAAGTGCGTATTTGGCGGCGGAGCTACGATGTACAGCCGCCTGCCCTGGATTCCAACGATGCACGCTATCCAGGCAACGATCCAAAGTATCGTTACCTTAAACGCGAAGAACTGCCTTTGACCGAATGCTTACAAGATACTTCGAAACGTCTCTTGCCGTTTTGGCATTCCAATTTAGTGCCTGAAATAGAATCCAATAAAAAACTGTTAATTGTTGCACACGGCAATTCCTTGAGGGCCCTCGTTCAACATCTGGATCAAATATCCAATCAGGATATACTAGAATTGAACATCCCAACGGGTATTCCGCTTGTCTACGAACTCGATGATCACCTAAAGTCAATACGACATTATTATTTGGGAAACCCGGATACCCTTGCGCAAGCCCAAAAGGCGGTTGCCAATCAAGGGAAAATAGGTACATAAACTTATGGAACCCAATAAGCGTGGTTTTACTTTCATCGAAGTATGCATCGTACTCATCTGCATAAGCACTCTTGTAATCGGCTGCACATCCGGGTTTCGTTACCACCAACAATTGCATCGGGCAGAAATTTTCGTACAAGAAGCAATGCTACTGCGCAATGCGTTTATTAGTTACTGGGAAAACTATAGGGCATTCCCAACCATTGGTTCGGAAACGGCCCTCACCAATGCGGCCTTCGAAAAAATAAAACCCTACTGGTACCCATTTAATCCGGGTAATTCCAATTTAAAACAGTGTTATTGGGTAGGCGTAACATCCAATACCTTGGATTCCGTATACATCCGTTTGCAACGCCCTACGAACATATCTCTCAAAACCGATTCGATTCAAAAAAAAATCAGTAGACACTTTTTCTTCGAGACAAACACAGGCAAATGCTTTATTTTTAAAGCTCCGTGAAAAAGAGTATAAGCGATAAAATTTGCGCTCGACTAGAATCTTTCAATAAAGTCGAACTCAATAGCTTTATTCAACACGTTGATCGAGAACGACAACTGTTGGATGCTATTTTTAATGTTTTACAAGAGGCCATTATCCTCGTTAGTGCAAACGGAACAATAGAATTTTGCAATCAGGCCGCCCTCAAGCTCCTTGGATTAAAAGAAAATAAAAAGAATAACACGCCTTTATGGAAGTGGATTCCAAGTATAAAAAAAGTGTTCTCGGTCCGAGAAAATGCCCTAAAGCCGGACATCATAGAACAGGAAGTGGATTTATTGTATCCGGAAAGAAGATTCGTCCGATTACATCTACAAGTATTTCCGGAAACCAGTGAAAGCGAAAAACGTTTCATCATCATTTTGTACGATATTACCCAAGAAACTATCGCCAACGAAGAACGTCTCGTCCAAGAACGCCTTGATTCCGTCGTACAATTAGCTTCGGAGGTGGCGCATGAATTGGGAAATCCACTTAACTCCATCGCAATCCACCTGCAGTTAATTGAACGCAAAATACATTCCATAGTCCTACCGGAAGCCCTCACACGTTCTTTGCAAGTGTGTACGGCCGAAGTGAATCGCCTCAACGAAATTATAAAATACTTTTTGCAGGCGGTACGACCACAAAAGATTCAACTTAGAGAAGAGAACTTGGTAAAACTCGTCGAAAAAGTTTTGTCCACTCTAGCCCCCCAATTATCCAATTTAAACATTAACGTTGAATTGGATGCCCAGGAAGCCTCGCTTCCCCATATTAAAGTGGATAAAGCGCGCATACATCAAGCTTTCTTTAATTTGCTCAAAAACGCCATTGAAGCCATCGGAACGGATGGGTGGATCCGAATTTCTTTCTTTACGGATTCCAGCAGCTTCGTGGTTGCTTTTGCCGACTCCGGTACGGGGATGTCCGAAACGCAGGCGGCGCATTTATTTGGAACGCAAAAAATAACTTCAAAACCTCAAGGGC
Organism: Puniceicoccales bacterium; assembly: GCA_031260015.1. GTDB lineage: Bacteria > Verrucomicrobiota > Verrucomicrobiia > Opitutales > UBA9783 > CABUVL01. Next base: position 6,246 of record JAIRKR010000031.1, on the reverse strand, counting down.
ATGGTATCGGCATGCTCATTGTTCGACGTATCATGCAAGAGCATAGAGGCCTTGTAGCCCTGGAAAGCAAAATGGGGTTTGGTACCATCATTTATCTCAAATTTCCACTACCGCAAAAATATTTAAAGAAGCTTTCCGATCAAACGCTAACGCAATAGAGTACACATGCACACCATTGAAATCATTGCCCGTGGCCTTCTTATCCACTCCAATCATTTGTTGGTGTGTAACTCTACGCACCAAGATTACACTTACTTGCCGGGTGGACATGTAGAATTTGGAGAAACGCTCACCCAAGCATTGCAAAGAGAATGGCAAGAAGAATTGGGATGTCCGTGCCACATAAGTAAATTCCTCAACTTCTTTGAAGAACATTTTGCCGATGGTCGTCAGCAACGTCACCACGAATACAGTTTCTTATTTCTCGTTCAATGCGAACAGCTGTCCTTGAGGCTCCCATTACCGCACGTCGAAACGGATTTAAGCTTTCAATGGCTTGCATTCGACCAGATCTCCTCGGCCAATTTACTTCCGAAAGCAATCGCTTCCCACGTAAAAAGTTATCCCAAATAACTTACTAAAAGGCTTTAGACAAGAATACAACTTACCCCATATCCTTCAGATCTCTCATAAGTTTTGATCCTTTATTTTTGAATCCAACACTTGCTGCAATTTTGTTTTACTATAGTTTTTTAAAATTTTTTTGAACAACTTGCCCAAATATCCGACATATAAATATGATGGGAGTAACGCAGCAAAAGCATTGGATTTTGGATGGCTACAACGTGATGCATTCGCTTGACAAAATACGCGGGATCCATTCCTTTGAGCTAGCCAGAACACTTTTCGTAACATGGCTTGGACAATTTCAAAGCCAAGGAGATAAGCGCATCACGGTCGTTTTTGATTCCAATACAACCTTCGAAGGACCTCAAGAAATGTCTCCACACATTCGTGTTATTTACAGTCCGAAAGGGTTTAACGCCGATGGAACCATTTTAATGTACGTACGACAAGCGAACCCGGAAACACGTTCGCATTTAACGGTTGTGACACGCGATCTTATGCTACGTGATACACTTTTTGCCTATAATTGTGTGGTCGTATCCCCGGAAGCATTTTTCAAAGAATACCTTACCTATCAATCGAATACGCAACGCGTAAAGCAACAAAAGACATCTTCGCAGGAACACTTTTACAAACCTTTTCAAACGCATTTCGATACGTATCCGCCTAAGGTTTCCTAAAAAAATACCGTATCTTCAAATTATCGGCATATTTGATACCAATGGTATTTATTTTACCCACGCAATGAGTAATTTACTTCTGGACTCTTGGGTAAAAATCCTATAAAATACTGCCATGGAAACGATTACGCTCTTTGGAACGCAACCCTACGACGAACATTTTTTTAAAAAGGTAAATGGGGAGAGAAAATTTGGATACACCTTCAAATTTTTTAAAGAAAACCTCACATCGCACACGGCCGCTTTGGCAAACGGCACACACATTGTCTGCGTCTTTGTCAACGATATCGTGAGTGCAAACGTAGTAGAAGCCCTCCATAAGCATGGAGTACAACTTTTAGCACTGCGTTGCGCAGGTTTTAACAACGTTGATCTTGAAGCAGTCCAAGATAAAATTAAAGTGGTTCGTGTCCCGGCGTACTCACCTTATGCGGTGGCCGAATATACGCTCGGATTGATGCTAGCGCTAAATAGGAAAATTCACCGAGCCGTTAACCGAACGCACGAAGGTAATTTTTCACTTAACGGCTTACTTGGCTTCGATATGCACCAAAAAACCATCGGCATTGTAGGTACCGGGAAAATAGCCAAAGTACTCATCAACTTACTGGGTGGATTTGGCGTCAACATACTTGCCTACGATGTTTTTCCCGATAAAGCTTTTGCCAAGGAACATCATGTACAATACACAACGCTGGAGCATTTATTGTCCGAATCGGATATCATTTCTCTACATTGTCCACTGACTCCGGAAACCCAACACATTGTTAATGCCAAAACTCTTCAAAAAATGAAACCGGGTGTAATGCTCATCAACACGGGGCGTGGACAATTAATTGACACGCGTGCACTCATCAACAGCCTAAAAAAACACCACGTAGGTTCCATTGCCTTAGACGTTTATGAAAATGAAGGTAAATACTTTTACCAAGATCATTCCAATCAATGCATCGAGGATGACCTATTGGCACGTCTATTATCTTTCAACAATGTCATCGTTACCTCACATCAAGCATTTTTTACTCAAGAAGCCCTCATAAACATCGCTACGACGACCTTGGAAAACATACAAGCCTTTTTAACGCATCAACCGCTCGTTAACGAAGTAAAATTATAGTTCATCCATTCAAGTTTGAAGTGCAACATGAGGCACAAACACCGGCTGTAGAAGCGTCGTGACCGAAAAAATTTCAAACGGTGTTTGGGGGAGAAAATGGAATGCATCGCATAAATATCTAAACGTCAGGTTTAACGTCGGTAAGTATGGATATTCTGAAAATACTTGAAAAGTTGGAAAAAGCGTATCATTGTACATGATACAATAAAATGCTTTGGAGATGGATAAAAACTGTTATTTTACTCCCATTCAATGTCTTAGTCCTCGTTCCGGCCATTATTCTCTATTTTTCAGACCATGATCGGGAGACGCAAGACATCGTTGGGATGATAATGGGAACGTTGCTGCTGATCGTCGGATTATTCCTGGCCGGCTGGACCATGCGACTTTTTGCAAAAATAGGAAAAGGAACTGCGGCCCCCTGGGATCCTCCTCAAAAATTAGTCGTTGCCGGTCCCTATTGTTATGTCAGGAATCCAATGATAACAAGCGTATTAATCATGTTGATTGCCGAATCGCTATTGCTGGGATCTGGGTACATTTTTGGCTGGTTTATTGCATTTTTTCTGGGGAACACTGTTTATTTCCCATTTTTTGAAGAAAAAGATTTGGAAAAAAGATTCGGCGAGGATTATTTACAATACAAACACAACGTACCACGCTGGATTCCAAGATTGACGGCATGGAAGAAAAAATGACGGATAATGGTTGCAAGCTCTCGACACACCTCCTCAAAATTCGCTCTAGATTCAGGACCTTTGTCTACTTGACTTGTGGAGACAAAATTTTGAATGGGGCATTTCGACATTCCGCTTAGTACCTATCTTCTTTGCAACGAAAGCTCATGACATTTTCAAATCGCTTTACGAGGCAAGCTTAAGTATAAAACTTTCTCACATCACCGTTGCATTTCATGCTTCTATGGGCAGTTTTCATCCATGGAAATGCACTCTTGGGTGCGTATGCAAACTTCAGAGACACATAAAACAGGCAGGGTAAAGTTTTGGCTGAAAATTAGAGCAACGAATACCGATCATAGGTAACTCGTAAACCTAGACCACCGAAAATTTCCCCACAGACTGATTCTTGTCAGATTATCTTAAGCCAATGGACACAATGACTCACAAATTTCATAAACAAACCGCCATAAAATAACTGCAACATTGATCCAAGCGCACAAATGTGTTTGACAATCAGATTATGGAAATCTATCCCTTTTTCATGGACGGTGCCCGATGGTGTAATGGCAGCACAAATGACTCTGGCTCATTGGATCGAAGTTCGAATCTTTGTCGGGCAGCCACTAAAATATCTTTCCGGCCCAGAGGATGTCATGAACGAATGGTATACGATCACGAGAGATTTGTTTTCGTTGATCATTGAACATAAAAGCCACAATGCCCATTATGGGTGCATTAAAGGAGTTCTCGCACACTTACTCCACAGATTTTTCCTAGTGTCCGCCGTGCATTGTCTAAAAAACAGCAAGTTAGGGTGAATGGGCATCAGGGATAACCGGTTGCTTTTGCTCCCAATTGGGCAAAGCATTTTTGGAGCAAATGCTACGCATTCGATTTTGGCTGCTGGGTAATTGATTGAATAGTACCCGAAGTACTCCATCCGGATACAAAATTTAAAAAAAGAATTTGTGAACGATTTTTTTCCAATGCAGCACGCTCCAAAGGATGCATGGTTTCGAGCGTGTAATCTCCCGCTTTTACGTAAATATCGGGAGTAATGAGTTCCATTTCTTGCGCCAAATGAAGTCCGTCAAACGTAAATAATCCATGCACGCATTGCAAAGCATTGAGCAAATACAATCGCGCTTCCTGAGGATAAATAGGGCGCGTAGGCCCCTTCAACAGGCGTACACTTGCATCCGAATTAACGGCCACCCATAAAACATCTGCTTGCGCCGCCGCTTCTTTCAAAAAATGGACGTGCCCGACGTGCAATAAATCAAAGCACCCGTTTGTAAAAACCAAAGATTTTCCCTGTTGGCGCAATGTCTGTCGAGCTTTCATCAACCTTTCAACGGGAATTAATTTTTCAATTTCCAAGGACATAAATTTAAAAGCTATTCTAACGTAGGACCTTCAAATCTTGCAAATTCATTTTACAATTCACAAGTTTTATTAAAACATAAACTTATGTCATTCAAATTAATCAGTTGGAATGTAAATGGACTGAGGGCTGTCTTAAAAAATAATTTTTACCCATTCATCGCAAGCTTTCAACCGGACATCTTGTGTTTACAAGAAACAAAATTACACGCACAAGTTTGTCCCCACATGGAAACATTTAATCACACTTATTTTCATCACAGTGAACAAAAAAAAGGATACTCGGGGACTGCCATTTTTTCCCAAATTATACCCATGGATGTGCGGTGCATTGATGTGGATTCACAACATCCCGAAGGTCGCATTTTATCCATGGAATTCAAAAATTTCCACCTACTCAACGTTTACGTACCCAATTCCCAAGACGCACTGCAGCGCCTCCCATACAGAACTCAAATCTGGGACCCGAGCTTTAGACATTTTTTCGACAACTTACAAAAAAGTAAACCTCTAATCATTTGCGGTGATTTTAACGTCGCCCATCAAGCCATTGATCTAGCCAATCCTGAAATGCATCATTTTCACGCAGGATTTACCGATCAAGAACGCGCCTCCTTCGATTCGCATTTATCGGTCGGCCTGGTGGATGTTTTTAGGCATTTGCATCCCACTCTTACCCAACAATATACCTGGTGGTCCTACAGAACACGGGCACGCGAAAGAAATGTAGGATGGCGTCTCGATTATTTCTTAACATCCCAGTCCTTACTGTCCTACGTACGTACATGCACAATTTTAAAAGATGTACTCGGCTCCGACCACGCTCCCATTCAACTGGAACTTGATAATACCCTACTTTATTAAAGCATATAACCTACACTAGTTTTACGGGGGCCCCCCAGTGGTGATGTCGAGAATGCGATCGAATCCACAGGTAAGTGCATACCATTATATTTACCGAAGTCTACGATAATATTTTCTTCAATCGTCTCCTCTCATTCCATACAATTTTGCAAAATGCAGAGGTATGTTGTTAGGAAAAATAAAATAGGTAAGGCAAATAAATGAGAAGTTCGTTTAGTAGTACCTATTTTCCCACTTCGTGGTACTGTTAGGAATCGTCGACCCCGGACATTCGGGCAAGAGGCATATCATGTGACTGTTATTATGAATCCAAGGAGTAATATACCTCTCTCCCACACACGACTTAAATTTATTATAACATTTATTCCAATCCACAGTGCTTTGTTTAATTCCATACAATGATATACCTATACTGCGCGGTCTATTGCTACCACTGCTCATCCAATTATCGACATCGTAACAGTAGGCTTTATTGCCTAATGGAACAACATTCCATTTGCCTGTTGCAGGATTAATGAGACGACTCGGCAAAAACGGCTTCAGGCGACCGGGTACAGCACTCAGTACAGTTGCATCCGGAGGAAACTCATTAAAGATGAGGTAGTAAGCACGAAATGCCTTTAAGATATCCACAGTATCTTCCAACGTTGCGTTAAGTCGAAAATCTTCGGTGGCCTTCCTAAACCCCGGAACGGCAATGGCGGTCAAGATGGCCACAATACACAGCGCAACGATAATTTCAACCAGCGTAAAACCCTTTCGGTTGACAGAGGAAGATAAATACTTCGACGCTTGAAGAGGGTTTAAGCTCCCAAGATGTTCCGACTTAGGCCTTCCAGCTGCGGCTAGACAATCAGACGCCTTGAGGTCTTGAGGTCTTGAGGTCTTGAGGTCTTGAGGTCTTGAGGTCTTGAGGTCTTGAGGTCTTGAGGTCTTGAGGTCTTGAGGTCTTGAG
>JAIRKR010000048.1 GCA_031260015.1 Puniceicoccales bacterium | reverse complement strand
TAGTGGATTTGCCACGGTGGGTAACATGGGGTCCTCAACACGCTTTAATTTTACCATGATGGGGGATACGGTCAACATAGCTTCGCGTTGTGAATCTGGGGCAAAAATGTTTGGCGTTTATACATTGGTTACGGAAGACACTTACAAGGCCGTTATTGTAGAAAGTGACGTGCTGGTTTTTCGATTTATTGATCGCATTATCGTTAAGGGTCGGACGCATCCTTTGAGTATTTACGAAATCGTTGGATTGAAAAAGGATTTACAGGAAACTACTTTTGAATGTATCGACATTTTTGAAAAAGGCATACAGAAGTATTTGCGACAAGATTGGATCGAAGCTATGAAATTATTTGAGCAATCATCGACTTTAGAACCTTTACAACCCAACAGAGATGTCGGTATTACCACAAATCCTTCTTTAGTATACAAGCAGCGTTGTACCTACATGCAGTCGCATCCACCTGAAGTGGATTGGGATGGTGCATTTGTTATGAAAACAAAGTAACTTTATACACATTGCAGATGACAAATTTCGGTGTTCAAGTCGATGTGCAAAAATGCATTTTATACAATGCAATTGTTCATTTTACCGGCTTCTAAACTTTTTTGCAAATCATTTAATATGGCAGCTGCCCGTTTTGGTTGAAACATTTTATGCCTATTCATGTCCGCTGACTTTTACCTGCAATTCTTTAAGGCTTATGTGCGATGAGAAATAAAGTCTAGTCCTTTGATATCCACATTTAACAAAGGTTTGACAAGATTTGAGGCATGCGATTGGATGAAGAAAATATGGATGGATTGGGCATAGACAAGACGCATACAATGGGAGCACGCGTGAAGTTTTTGGCTTTGGGCAGTGCAGCCTGCCGCGCTTTGAATTATTTCTTTTCCAAAGCATCTATTTTGTCTGATTTGTGTTTGGCCGTGGACACAGATTTGCGTTGCTTGGAAAGTTTACATCCCTCTTTGCCAAAATTTTGTTTTGAAAAAAATCACTTTCGAGGACTTAGTTCCGGAGGCGACGAAGCGCTTGTGGAACAAATGTTTGAGAAAGATGCAGCTCCCCTTCATGCTTTTTGCCAAAAAACCGACATTCTCATTTTACTTGTGGGTTTAGGAGGTGGGACGGGTGGAGGCGCTTGCTTAAAATTGGTTCAATTGGCTATCCAATGGGGTGCTTTTGTGTTAAGCATTCCCATCGTACCTTTTTCCTTCGAAGGACAATCTAAAGCTATTCGTGTGCAAAGCCAATTGAAGTCCCTACAACTCGCTTCAGATTTGATGGTACCGTTTAACAATGACATTTTATTTCAATCATTGTCGGACGCTGCGACCATTAAAGAGGCGTTTACCGAAGGGGATGCTTGGCTCTCCAGGTTGATGAAAATGTTTTTTATTTACCTAACGCAAAATACTGCCGGTGCCTTGGAAGGTAATTTAAATAATTTCGTAAAGCATTTTTCCGATAAACCCGAAGGTGTCTTTTGGGGCATAGGTTTTGGGGAAGGCGAGCGTGCTTCGGAACAAGCTTTAAGATCGGTATTCGACTGTCCATTTTGGCGTTCCAGTAAAGGGCATATACCCATAAAAAAAGTTTTCATGTTTTCACAATTGGGATCCGGTATACCACTCGTAGATTTAAAAAACTTATACTATGAATTGCAGGGGCACTTGGGGTCACCTGAGATTCAGGTGCTCAATGCGTATGCGGAATTAGCGGAAGTTACATCGCGGGTGGAAATTTTTATTTTAGGGTCCTATTGTAAGCAAAATTTAAAAGCCGCGCGTTATCGTAAAAGACTTGGCAATGAAAAAATTTCAAATAGTCAAAACATACAGATTCAATTTGATTTCGATGATGCTGGCAGTGAGGCTTATTGGGATACGCCTACGTACTTACGTCATGGTTTAAAACTGGACTAGAAAAATCACTGGGTGATTTTTGAATAAAAATCGAGCGCATTGCGCACAGATTTTTGGCGACTTTCACGCCAACACAATCGAAATGTACACGTCACGTTATGCCAACCCAGTATACGTTTGAAAAAACCTGTAATCGTGTGCCAAAGCTCCACTTAATGTAAGACCATATCGATACATTCTACGGAAATAACAAGTAGGCCAAATATACAGCATAAGGTATCTTGTAAAGTGATGTTTTCTTTCATTCGTTTTAAATAAATGGGAATGAAAATTACGAACACGGTTGCAATCGCACCTCCAAAGGACAGTATTTTCAGAAATGCATTTTGAAAAGCTAAATTCACGATGCATGGAATGATAACCACCAGTATTTGTGGATTGATTTTAGTTTGTTCTTCCTGAAGTGATATGCAAATACCTATGCCAATACCGATTGCCGAGGTTAGGATGGCAAGGAGGGAAATGAGTTTAAAAATTGTGTCCATCCAGGACACACCGACAACACTGCACAATTTTTGAACAAGCATCCCTGGACTTACGGTTCCTTGGATCATTTGATTGAAAAATTGGAAATCGGTGTTTCGCAAGTAATTGGATACCATAAATATCCATAAAAAGTAAATTAAAGTTGGAATTAATATGCCTATTAGAAATGCCCGCTGTGATTTTTGGACGTTGCCATCTAATAGATTGTAAACATTGGGGCATACATTTTGAACTCCAAAAGAGGTAAATAAAATGGGAAGCGTGAATAGTAGATTGCTCGAAAAGTGACTTGAAATAACAAAGTCGTAGGAACGATTCCAGATGGTAATCAGGACATACCCAATGCATAGCAATAACAAACTGCAAAACAATGAATTTACCCTACATATGCGGTGAATGTGTTGTTTAAGAAGATAATAGAACAGCAAACTGTAGATGACAAAACCCGGAATAGGCGTTTGAAAGTTTAGGAATACGCGTATCATATCGGCCGTTGCGCAGGCGTATACGGATAATAAAGCGAAAGATAATAAATAGAAACTTATGAGAGTAACGTATTTTGTTCGTCTGCACGATAGAATGCGACTCAATTCCACGATACTTGTTCCCATCCCCAATTGATGGCTCAATTGGAGGGTAATGCAGGCGGTTTTGTAAGATATCCAAGCGGTTACCATGATGAGCAACAAACAGGAAATGGTGCCAATATCTTTGCAGGATAAAGGTAAGGCAAGAAGCCCTGCCCCTATGGCCGTTCCGGACACTATGAAAATAGCATTTATGAATTTGAACATAAAATTTTTACTTTTTTGAAAGGTTATTAATTTAGAAAAATGAAAAATAGGCGTTAAAAAATTACAATGAGGCGTCTAACGCCAACCAAAGAAACGCGTAACTTTGCAATCAGAATAAAGTATAAAACAAATACTCATTTTTGTAATTATTTCACTTTGAGAACCGATAATACGTTTTGCAAGTTTAAAATTAAAAAACCGGTGCATCGGTTTTTAATTTTCTTCGTGTGAGACAAAACTGTGCAGGGGTCTTCGTTTTCTAACTCAATCACCGCGTAATCAATATTTTTAAGATGTCTCTAAGGTCATAAAACGTTTGTAGGCGTTTATGGCCTTCTGCAGATACCGTTGAGGCATATTGATTAGAGAATGAAAGGGGAAAACACGTACAGCCCGTCGCGTTGTTTGCGTCCAGGTTCCAACCACTTGACCGTTGTATAAAACGACCGGATGAAACGTACCGTAAGCGTTGAATGCTCTGTGTTGATGTTGCGTGTCAATGACGTGCGTTCTATCTCTGTAGGCAATGAGGTACTCGTCGTACGAAGGGAGCAAATGTAGATTTTCTGTATCGGAGAGTTGTTGGGTGCCACAAGATGTGTGCGTCCAGAGGCAAGGAGAAGACCGTTTATCCCGAACGAGGTCTGGCGCAATGAGGTCAATTGCTTTTTTTGATTCGCAGCGGGTTAAGCCTGACCACCATGCAAAGTCGTACAGGCTTGCGGGGGAATGACTTTGAAAAAATTTTGTCGCCAATTTCGCCAAAGCTTCATCCTGAGATAACATGGAAGTGGAAAAAATGCGTTCTTCCAATAAAGCGTAGGTCCATTGATTATTTTTGTCGATACCGCTGCAAATAATACCTTCAATTTCGGCCTGCATCATTACTAATGTCATTTGTATGGGATGGATGTTTACGCCGGACCGATTAAATTCTGAATATATTTCTTGTCGGGTTAAATGGGTATGTCCCGCCAGTATTTTTTCTAGCATTCGATTGCATTGAATGCACAAATTGTCTGTTATGCCGCTATTTTTATTTCTAAATTTGAGGGCGGATTGGATATTTCGTTTAGAGAGTGCCAACATCCATCGTACATCTTCTTGAGGTATCCAATGCCATGTGGGTCGTAAAACGTGGATGCGTATTATTTCTCCGCAGTGAATGGCTTTATCTACTGTCCGAATCGTGGATGCAGGTAATCGAATGCCCATGGCCCATTTAGACATGGGATAATTTTGGGCTTGCAGGGCGCCCATCCAGGAAACTAGCTCTTTTGGGGAACGGCAATGAGGATTTGCCAGTTGATGACTTAACAATCGAAGGTCTCCTATCATGGTATTAATTTTCAAAGGAAAATAAGTTTTTTACGATTCCAAGTCGATTTAAAAAGAATCTTGTCCTTGCGTTGAAAATAGCGTACACAACTCGTATGAAGCACACGTTGTGGTCCCTAAGTCGACGTTATTTGTCGACGCACAAGTTTTTATTCATGGCGGCATTGATGTGTGGGGTTATCTACGGATTGATGAGTGGCTTTGGGCTTCCCGTAATATTTGAAAAGGTATTTAGGCAGATCTTTGAGGATACCGAAAATAGTTACACGTGTGGGCAAATTTTGTGGATCGCCGGACTTATTCCCGTAGGATTCTTTATACGAGGTATTTTTGGGTATTTGAGTACCTATGGGATGAATCGTTGTGGACTGGAAATTTTAAATCATTTGCGAGCCGACATTTTTGCAAAGCTTCAGGCAATGCCTTTGTCCTTTTTTGAACAAAAGCATTCGGGGGATTTGGTAAATCGTGTGGTGAATGATCCCAAAACAATACAAGACGTTTTACTGGAAATTGCATCCGAATTTTTCAAACAACCCTTACAAATGTTAGCGGCGTTTGTCGGACTCATTTACTTGTCCATTAAAAATGGCGATTTTGTTTTGTTGACGGTATTTTTACTTACTTTACCCGTATGTTTTGTGCCCGTACGACTGCTACGCTACCGTGTCAAAGAAAGTAGCCGATGCATGCAACGTGCAGAAGCAGAAGTGACCGAATGCGTCGTGGAAAATTTGCGTGCTGCCCAGGAAATAAGAACGTTTTTGCTGGAAAAGTCCGCTTTGGATAAAGCAAAAGGCGTGATGTACCGGTTGGCCAACCGAATTCAAACGGTTGTGCAGTGGCAAAAATTGCAGCAGCCTTTGATGGAAATTGTGACGGCCGTGATCCTTGCGATTATTTTCATTTATGCCTACTATGGACATATTCCTTTTTCGGTTTTCAGTTCCATGGGGACAGCGCTTTATTTCGCATTCGATCCCATCAAAAAAATGAGCAATACCCTGGGGCAAGTACACCGTTCGACGGGGGCTTTGGAACGCATTGTCGAGATTTTAGAAATGCCTATGGAGATTCAATCTCCAGGGAAAGACGCTTATGCAAATGCCATAAAAGGTGAATTTACGTTTCAAGGGGTCGATTTTATTTACGAGCGATTGATGGATGCAACGAAAGCTTTGCAGGGGATCAACTTAACTTTTTCTGCTGGCAAATGGAGTGCACTCGTTGGACCCAGCGGTGCGGGTAAATCTACGCTCATTAAACTTTTACCACGTTTGTACGACGTTAGTGGCGGTTGTATTTTATTGGATGGCATTGATCTGAGACGATGGTCTCTCGAGAATTTACGCAGTCAAATTGCGGTTGTCTCGCAGAATCCGGTTTTATTTAACGATACCATTGCCAATAATTTAAAATTGGGATGCCCTGAGGCCGATGATGCGGCTGTGATTGAAGCTGCTAAAGCGGCATACGCGCACGAATTTATATTGGCCGCAGGCGGTTATCACGCTTGGGTAGGTGAGAATGGAAATCGTTTTTCGGGAGGCCAGAGGCAGCGTTTGGCCATTGCGCGTGCTTTTCTAAAAAATGCCCCGGTGCTCATTTTAGATGAGGCTACATCCGCCCTGGATTCGGAGAGCGAATTTTATATTCGGAAAGCCATCGATCGGTTAACGGTTGGCAAGACGGTTATTGCCATTGCACATCGCATCAGTACAATTCAAAATGCGCACTGCATTTACTTGTTCGATGGAGGACGATTCATTTGTCAAGGGACACATGCTGCGTTGCTGAAAACAAGTGAATCGTATAGACAATTGGTGGAAAAACAATTACTCGATACGGAATCCGAGGAAGGGGTATGCGCACTAGAGGTTGCGCTGTAGAAACGTAGGTAAAATGGCACTGGAAGAATGGTCGTCCCTTTTAAAGTATGTTTCTTTTGTGGTTTATTATTAAAAATCCTTGTTTTTTGACGTGCAGTAAGTAAAGTAAAATGCATGGAAGGCATCAGTATCACGTTGTTTATTATAGGATTTTTAATCCTTGGATTTTTGGCTATCGTTTTATCCTTTTTTAACGTTTGGTTGAGGGCATGGTTGGCGGGCGCCTATGTAAGTATTCCCAACTTAATTGCGATGCGTTTAAGGAAGGTGCCTTACGGATTAATTGTAGATTGTCGTATCACGGCTGCCAAAGCCGGAATTGATTTGTCGGTAGATGAATTGGAGGCTCATTTTTTGGCGGAAGGCAACTTACTGCAGACGGTTCAAGCGTTGATAGCGGCTGAAAAAGCCGGGATTGAATTAAGCTTTGGGCGTGCCTGTGCCATCGATTTGGCGACCAAAGGTACGGGGAAAACGGTGATCGAAGCCGTTCATACTTCCGTCAATCCCAAAGTAATCGATTGTCCGAAGGCAATTCAGAGTAAATCAACGATTGATGGGGTTGCAAAAGATGGCATCCAGGTCAAAGTGAGGGCTCGTGTGACCGTCCGTACCAATTTGGACCGTTTTGTGGGTGGAGCCCAAGAAGATACCATCATTGCCCGTGTGGGTGAAGGCATTGTGGCTACCATTGGCTCTGCGGAGACCTACAAGCAGGTCTTGGAAACACCCGATCAAATTTCCAAAGTTGTTCTGAATAGAGGTTTGGACGTTGGAACCGCCTACGAGATTCTTTCCATTGACATTGCCGACATTGACATTGGAGAAAATGTTGGGGCCAAGTTGCAAGTTTCGCAAGCGGAAGCAAATAAAAACATGGCGCAAGCGCAAGCGGAAATCCGCCGTGCCAGTGCCGTTGCCTTGGAGCAAGAAATGAAAGCACGTGTGGAAGAAATGCACGCCAAGGTGGTCGAAGCGCAAGCAGAAGTACCTTTAGCGGTATCGGAAGCTTTACGTAAGGGCCGTTTGGGGGTCATGGATTTTTATCGCATGGAAAATATAAAAGCCGATACGGAAATGCGCGAACATTTGTCCAAAGATTCGGGAAATGCCCTTACGGAAAATTTACACGAATAAAAATGAATTGGGATGATCTCATTTACGTGATGGTGTTTTTGGTTTTAGCCTTCATTCCCGGTATTAAAAAGCAACAGGCTGCAAAGTCGAAAAAACAAAATACGGAGGACGATGCGCGTTGTCTTGAGGAAGCACGTAGGAAAATTGAAAGGCTCAAACGACAACGAAGGGCAAGTGAACCCGAACTACAAACACAGATGCCGCAAGTAAAGTCTACCGTTGAAGATCCTTTACGGGTGTCGCCCGTAAATAATTTAGAAACTTCTATAGACGTTGTTTGTTCGGAGATCGAACAACCCTACGTGTGCGTGAAGTGCACGCCTCAACCTAAATTTCGAGCGCGGATCAAAAAGTCGATTCGCTTGCGCCAATGGATTATTGGGCAGGTTATTTTGGCACGCAAGTTCGATGCGCGTTATTAATTTTTTTCTGTAAGAAAACCTGCAATATTTTCTATGGAATTTTGAGTACAGGTCGAGTTGTATTGAATGGTAGACTGTAGGGTGAAAAAATTTGATCTTTTTAACTTTGTAAAAATTTCTTTCAACTTGAATTGTCCAAGCAATTTAAACGGCACTGCCATTACCTCCATAGCATAATCGATAGCACTTTTCTTACAATCTGAAGAAGTTTCTATACGTTTTATGTGCTTGTATCTTAATTCATCGGCCAAACACCCGCTTCCCTGCACAGCGTACCACTATTAAAGTCGATGGACTTAACTTAGGGTGTATTTCGATGGAAGATTTGAACAAAAAAAGTGGTCTTGGGGTACTATGTCTTCCAAGTCGTATGGCTGTTAGGATTTTTTGCTCTAGGGTACTCCAAAAAGCCAAGCGTATAAAACCGTTGCGTTGCCTACGGGCAATTGTCGACCGATAAGTAGGAGTCAATCAATAGTATCTATTTTCATTACTTTTCGGTAGGATGTCCGGGAAACAATAGAAGATGTCACCGTCCCGAATAAAATGATTTTTGTGATCTCCGAGCGATTGTAGTTTGTCCCAAGCAAGCTGACAATAGGAACCTAGATTATATACGTCTATGTTTACTGGGTTAGCGTTTCCAGGCCAATAGTTATAATCAAACCTAATACTACTTTTTCTGAGAGGCTGATATATAAATTGATTTCCGTGGTACAAAAGCAGCGAATGTTTCCAGCTGGAACTATATTATTAACAACATCTGCCGGCCATTCGTTAAAAATGAGGTAATAGGAACGAAAAGCCTTGATTAAACTATCAAAATTGCATGCAAATTCGTTAAGTCGAAAATCTTCGGTGGCTTTCCTAAACCCCGGAATGGCAATGGCGGTAAGGATGGCCACAATGCACAACGTGACAACGATTTCAACCAGCGTAAACCCGTTTCGGCCGACGGATGCGGATAAATACTTCGATGCACGGAGAGGAACCGACGCTTCAGGACACCTCGCCGCTTGACCGGGTACCGACCTAGGGCGCCTCGTTGCGATTAAGCGGCCAGAGGTCTTGGTGTCTTCACTACTGAATTATTATATCCTTTTTCACTTACCTCTGTCAAGGGTTTTCATGGGTTTTCGGGAGGATTTTAAAACATTCGGTTGTTCAATTTAGCGGCTCAGACATAGTTTCTTCAATCGTCTTCTTCCATTCCATGGAGTGCCGAAAAGACAAGACCGTATTCTATCACAAAAAATAAAGTGCGTAATGGAATCCAAACAAAACGAGCAGTCGGTTTTTAGTAGTAGCGATTTTCCCACGTCGTGGTATTGTTAGGATCCGTTGAGCCTGGGCATTCGGGTAGGAGACAAAACATACGATCATTCAAAGAAAAACCGGATATATACTTTTCTCCAAGACACGATTTAAATTTGTTATAACACTTATTCCAATCGGCGGTATTTGGCCTTAGCCGATACAATGAAACACCCATGCTATGAGGTTTGTAAGACGTGTTCATAAAATTATTCTCATGATACTCATATTGGCCCAATGCCTTACGGGCCCATCGATGTGCGATAGTTGCCTTACCTTGGTTATCATTACCTTTATTAGAATCGATCAAGTAGCTAGGAACAAAAGGACACATCTTATCTGGGATGCCATTACTCATATCCGGAGGGAACTCATTAAAAATAAGGTAGTAAGCGCGGCAGGCTTTGAGGATATCCACAACTTCTTCGAGCGTTGCGTTGAGTCGAAAATCTTCGGTAGCTTTTCTAAACCCCGGAACGGCAATGGCGGTTAGAATCGCCACAATACACAGCGCAACGATAATTTCAACCAACGTAAAGCCATTTCGACTTACGGATATGGATAAATATTCTGATGCCCGGTCAAGTCCAGGTACCCTCAGGGAAACCGACCTCCTAGGACACCCTGATGCTTGACTAGGTACCTCAGGACACCATTGGGTGATTAAACGGTCAGACGACTCGGTGTCTTGGTGAAACCCATTTCGACCTACGGATGGATGTTTTAATTCAAGGACCGGCTTCAAGTCCCGGTTCGATCCTAACCTTTGCCCAGATTCAAACTGTTGTTTCGGTTTTGGATCTCGGCCAGGTTCTAATTTCCAGCTCGATTCCGATTTTGGGTACAATCCTGGACCTGTTTTTAACCGTTGCTCGGGTTTCAACCTCTGAATTGGCTTAAGATCCCGGTTTAGGGTCAATGCACGGCTGAATTCCAACCATTGTTCCGGTTTCAACCGCTGTTTTGGATCTGATACCCGGCTCAATCTCGATTTTGCCAAAATCCTCGCGGCAATCCTCGATCCCAACCTTTGACCAGATTCAAACCATTGTTCCGAATCAGATTCTCGGTTCGTCCC
>JAIRKR010000044.1 GCA_031260015.1 Puniceicoccales bacterium | reverse complement strand
GACCCGTTGCAGAGCAAACTCTACCTCTATGATCTCTGTTACAATGATTGCACCACCAGGCATTCAAGGTAATTGCACCCATCAATCCTACCGCCACAAGGCTTGTTTTTAGAAGTTTATTTATGATTTGCTTCATTTTATTTTATCTCCTCTATTTTAATTAAGGTTATTAATTAAAGTTATATAATATATAATTATAGATAATCTACTCTTGGGTAAGGGTATTGGGGTATTCTTTAATTGCGTAACAATCGTGTTTACTTCTCGGAGGGGGTCGCATCCTTACTTGACTTCCCATAAAGAATTCAACAGCATCCTATCATGATATATTGTGGGTAAGGAAAACAAAACTTGCTTTGGAGATCGTTTTCTGCGGATTGTTTTTTATCTTTGCCTCCATTTATCTCGCAAGAAGATTTATGCTGGAATGCGCTTGTTTATTTAAAGCATTTTACTTCGTTATTGTTGCGTTAGGAATTTATGGGATATGCGCTTCTTCCAGTTCTTTTCCTAAATCTCTTGTCGTTGACTTTAGTCTCTTCTTGTTTGCCTTTCTGGCTTCTATTTTTTGGGCGTTCGATCTGCTTCCGAACTCGACATACCGCTTGCCTCCATGGCTCTGGCATGCCTCTTTTGCTCCTGCCTAAAACACAATCTTAAAGCTTTCATCCGTTTACCAACTTTGTTGAATTGGAAACCATACGATAGAACTTGTCATTTTGGATCTGAAGAATAAAATGCAATTTTATGTTGTTTTTACTAATCGCTTCGTGCATTTGGGCTTGTTCTTTTTCTGTTATTAAAGGTCATTTAACCGGCTTGGATCCCGTTTTGGTAGCTTTTCTCCGCCTGCTGATTACTTTCCCAATTTTTTTGGCAATGACTCGATTCTGTGGATTAAATTGCAAAAAAATCTTCTATCTGTTGGTATTGGGGGGCATTCAGTATGGATTTATGTTTTCCTTTTACTTGCTAACGTATCAGTACTTGGAAGCTCACCAAATTGTTCTTTTGGATCTCACAACTCCCATTTACGTTTTAATCCTTTACAACCTGTGGAATAAAAAGTTTTCGTGGGCACCACTTCTTATGGTACTTGTTTCCGTCGTTGGAGCGGGTATTGCTTTGTATAAGCCGGGTTTATCTTTACCTATCATTTCCAAAGGTTTTGTTTGTATGCAGCTGGCCAATGCATGTTTTGCGTGCGGCCAGGTCATGTACAGACGATTTTCTCTGCAACATCCCCACGTACATCATCATCAAATTTTTGGCTTTATTTTATTGGGTGGATTGATGGTGACGGCACTGAATGCCACGCTACATAACGCCTGGAGCCATTTATCGCTTGTAAATACAACACAAATTTATGCTTTGTTATACGTTGGCATCCTATCTTCCGGTTTGGCTTTTTTATGTTGGAATAAAGGTTCCGTTCAATGCAAACCGACAACCTTGGCCGTGTGTAACAATCTAAAAATTCCCTTGGGTGTATTGGCGGCACATTTATTTTTAGGTGAAGAAATTATGTGGGTGCGTTTTTGCATTGGAGGAAGTCTACTGCTCTCGATTATTATTATCGTGGAATTAACGCAACTCGGCCAGGGGCAAGAAAATTAAATGGACTTCATTCCATGGCACCCAAGTATTCATGTACTTCGATCATCCAATGGCATTTTGGCCATCCATAAACCGAGCGGCTTAATGTCTCATCCCAATAGGGAACATTGCAAGGTAGCCAACAGTTTAATTCTGGCTCCCTACAATTTACAACGTGAAGCCTATAGCATCAAAAATGAGTTTGTGTATTTGTTGAATAGACTGGATAGTCCAACCTCGGGTATTGTGCTTTTAACAACCCATGCATCCGTGGCTCATAAGGTGCGCGAAGCATTTCGTTACGGTCGGGTAAAAAAAATGTATCAGGCGCTTGTAAAAGGACATGTGCCCCAAAGTACTTTGTGGAAAGATGCTTTGCGTACTGTTAAGAATGAGAAGCAACAATTGCGTTCCCGCTGCCAACACGGAGGCATTGAAGCGCAAACCGAAGTCCATGTGGAACGTTACGGGCAATTGAAAGAATACACGTACACGCAACTTATGTTATATCCGCGGACGGGACGTACTCATCAATTACGCGTTCAATGTGCATCTAGAAATTTTCCCATTCTAGGTGATAAAACCTATGGTGATTTTGCTTTTAATCGATTATTGCATTTAAAACGCTTGTATTTGCACGCACATTTTATTGCTTTCGACATGGATTTAATCCATTTTGAAGCAAAAGCAGATTGTCCGTGGTCGGACGATGTGCAAATAATTACAACGGCGTAGTTTCATATTGCAGGCAGGCATGTTGCCTACGAAACAGTGTAGGTTTGTATGTCGTTATGGCATAGGAAAAGATAGTTCGATAGGATCCGCCAACATGATGATCGAGGACTAGCGTATGCTTCAAATATGATAAGGCTAGCATCCATTGCCGAATATGACTGATGAAATACCACGCAAGAGAAAAAGTAAAAACAAACAGAAGTACACAAGCCATACCCAAAGACCGTTTCCTCAATTTACACAACTGTCAACATAACATCTGGTAAAACCGGTTGTTTCACAAAACATTGCGGTTAGGGTTTTTCTGATAAGCGTACTTTGCAGGAGGCATAACCTAAGATTGTCACTGATTAGTGGGGTATATTTTTCCCCGTGTGCTTCAAATATGTTATGGTGTTTGTTTACAGCATAATGTTTCTTGCATCTAGTGACAAGCTCCAGAAAGCTTTTCTTCACCCGACAGTCTCCTTTTCATTTCGTGCAGTGCCGTAATATACAGGGCAGCGTTCCATTACGGGGTTGGCCAAAGTTAACTGCATAAAATTTAACGATCACCTGTCAATTATTATCTGGTATGCAAAGCATGTTGTTGGCGTAAGGCACTTAACATTTGTATCGAACTGCAATGAAATATTATCTTCTTGGGCTTAGCCTTATTGGATAAAAGGGAAAAGTCTAGCATTCAAAGCTAGATTTATCGAAGAAATTGTTTGTGTACTAAAGCAACGTTTTGCGACAAAGACAATAGAGCGCGTAGGAGAACCCCAAACAAACGGAAAGTCGGTTTTTAGTAGTACCGATTTTCCCACGGCGTAGTGCTACTAGGCACTGTAGCCCCAGGGCATTCGGGCAAGGTGCATATCATGCCCCCATTCCCGTTATCCTTAATCACATATCTTTCTTCCATAATCGATCGAAACTTACGGTAACACTTTTCCAGATCTGTAGATTTGAGTCCATATAACGACACACCCGAACTATTGGTTTTATACTGAGACTTATTCACCCAATTTTCTAAATCATACAAGTACGCCGTATTTCCTAATGGTCTGCGATTCCATTTACGTTGACTAGAATCAATCAAATGATGCGGGACAAACGGACGTAATTTATTGGGTACCTCATCCCAACCTGCATCCGGAGGAAATTCATTAAAGATAAGATAATAAGCTCGAAAGGATTTAACGAGATCTACGACCTCGTTGGCGTAAATATTCATTCTTATGTCTTCGGTGGCTTTCCTAAACCCCG
>JAIRKR010000025.1 GCA_031260015.1 Puniceicoccales bacterium | reverse complement strand
GCGTGCGCCCGTTCAAAAACTAAACTTGTTTCTTCAATTTGACGATCGGATTCTTCGGAACCAAAATAAATGGTAGCGCCCACAGCAATGGCTCCCATAGCTGCAGCCTGTTCCACTTGTCCAAAATAAATTTGATCAAACGTATTGGGGTAAGTTAACAATTCGTTGTGATTTAATTTTACGATGAAAGGAATTTTGTGAGCAAATTTACGCGAAACGCACGACAAGACTCCCAAGGTAGAAGCGACTCCGTTGCATCCACCCTCTAGGGCCAACCGTACGATGTTTTCTGGATCGAAATAATCTGGATTGGGTGCAAAACTGGCACCCGCAGAATGTTCTACTCCTTGATCGACGGGTAAAATTGAAACGTATCCCGTATTGGCCAATCGTCCGTGTCCCAGCAGGCGACTTAAGCTATTCAAAACGCAATTGGAACGGTCGCTCGGAATGAATATCTGATCAATAAAATTTGGATTGGGTAAATGCAATTTATCTTTCGCCACCGTTTTACAAACGTGTTGCAGTAAATAACCTTTATCTTCCTCTAAGAAACGTTGAATGTGTTTATTCATGATAATGAAGTATAACGGAAGTTTTAAATTTACACAACATTTTCATGCAAAAAATTTAGGTTTTCCATTAACAATAAAAATTCTTGACTTGAAAATTTTTCCAACGGTAGCATCCCTTCATGCATTGGATTGATGGTGCTATTATAGTCGCTTTTTTAGGAGCGACCTTATGGATCGGATTTGCATCCGGCCATAACATTCAATCGTTCAAAGAATACGCAACGGGTAACCGTAACTTCTCTGATTTTGCCGTCTTCTGTACCGTAGCAGCCACGGCGATTGGAGGAAGCGCAACCATCGGTTTTGTGGGTAGATTTTATGATATTGGTATCATTCATGTTTTAGCTCCGTTAGGAATACCCATTGCATTTATGTTAATAGCTTTTGGGATTATGCCGAGAATAAAAAAATACTATGGATGTAATTCTGTGGGCGATATTTTTGAAATTAGTTACGGCTTACCGGGGAAATACGTCGTTGGAGTTGTTAGTTTCATCCTTATGTTGTTGGCCTCTCTCGCACAAATCGAAGCTATGGGTCTCGTTATCAACAAATTAACATCTATTCCTTACGTACAAAGCGTTTTACTATCTTCGATAATATTATTTATCTACACGGGGAAAGGGGGTATTAAAGCCGTTACATTCACAGATGTTTTGCAATTTATCGTCTTAGCCGTAGCCATTCCGCTCATGTTGGGGGTCGGTATTCAAAAATTGGGTGGTTTTGAACATTTTGTCCAGGCAATGCCTTCCGAATGTTGGCGTGTTACGCCAGAAGGATTGAGGCGCTACTTACCTTTATTCTTTCTCTTTTCTTTACCTACACTCGCACCTATGTTTATTCAACGTTTACTATTAACGAGAACGGTAAGACAAGGCATCCGTGCCTTCACAAGTGTTGGCCTTTTTTATTTTTTTCTCATGTTTTTTTTAATAGGTATTGGTGTTCTGGCTAAAATTTTGTACCCTAACTTAATAAATGCCGACCAAGCGGTTCCAACGCTTATTCAAAATTTGATGCCTACGGGCATCAAGGGATTTATTTTGGCAGGTTCCCTCGCAATTTTAATGTCTACCGCCGATTCTTCTCTCAATGCAGCGAGTATCGTACTGGCCAACGACCTATTGTTTCCGCAACTCAAAAATCTTTCCGAAAAACAAAAATTGAAGATTGTACGTAGTTTAACTTACGCGTTAGGCCTGGCGTGTGTTTTGGTTGTTCTATCACTTTCATCCATGTATGATGTGCTTTTTGAAATTGAAGTCACATACACTATTTTATCTTTAAGTACTTCCCTGATCCCTTTATATTTCTGCATATTTAACCGAAAAATTAATGTACGACACTGCTTTATGTGTATCACTATCGGTTTAACGGTAACTATCCTGTGGCAATATTTTTTAAAACCGATTCTAAATATAGATGGTGTCTTCCCTGGATTTTTGGTTCACCTTATGTGTTTTACGTTTTTCTACTTCAAAGATAGACGCCAGAAAATTTTTCAAGACATACAAAGTGAAGGTTTATTTGAAGCATTATCCAATGAAGTACGGCCATGTAGATCTCAATCCGATTATAATACGCAACAAAATATCCTCTTAGGCATTTTTTTGCTGGCCGTGCAAATCTTTCCAATACTATTCATGCAAATGCCACCCGCATTTATGAAAGTTGGCTTCACACTCATCAATGGAAGTGTGGCTATTTTACTCATATTCAGCAATCAATTTCCAAATTTTTATAAAAAATACTTCGTCATTGTTAAAAGTTTGGCCTTATTTTTATGTCTGCCCGTAACATCCATTTACTTAATATTTTTCGCAGAAAACGGTTGCTTACACCTTATAAGCTTTGGATTGTCCATTCTACTCATGAATCTATTGAATGAAGAGCGTTCGCTCAAAACAAGTTTATTTTTAAGTATCGTGATGACTGTTGTAGTGGCTTTTAGCTGTTTTCTGTCCGGACAACCTTTTACAAGCCCATCTCAAATACGCGGATTCCATCTCTTTTATATAATCGGATTTAGTACCGTACTACTGGCAATTTGGATCAAGAGGAACAGGTGTATTGTAAAAAACATGTCTGCACGTTTTATTACGCATGACTTAACGGCACCGCTCGTGATTCAGAAGATGATTATTAATAGAAATTCATCGGATCCGTGGTCACACAAAGAAAAATCATTGCTTTTAAGGAGCATAAACGAAGCCGCACACATCATCGATTCTATTGCCATTCGGCATCCCGTATTAAATGAGGAAAATCTTAACACGTTGATCGAACACGTGATCGAACAAGAACAGTTTGTATGTAAAAGTTTAAAAATAGATTTTAAAGCATCGCAAACCTTCAAATTACGTGTGGATCCCTTTTTATTTCAACGGGTTTTGAAAAATCTTATTCATACGTGTATTCCTGCTCTTCCGAGTGAATTTCAGGGTACTTTTACCATTCGACTTTTTGAAGATTCAAACCAACAAATTTTTCTTACACTTGGCGATGGCTTAGTATCTACTAAACTTGATCACACCATTCAAGCCCAGATAAATGATAGCGAGTCCTACAACATAGGTATTCATTTTCAAGAACTTCAAAAAATTGTTCTTCGTTGGAAAGCAAAACTTTCTATCCTAAAACAAACAGGTGGCATCAGTGTTTGCCAAATACAGTTTGAGCCAACGCACCAAAATTAAACCAATTTGGAAAGTTTGCTTACAACAAAGGTGAAACGAGTACGACGTATTCACCTCGGGGAGCACTTGTAAAAACCGTCTGAACGAGTTGAGAAATTGTCCCCTGATACAAGGCCTCATTCAGTTTTGTCAACTCACGCGCCACAAAGATTTCTCTTTGCGGTTCGAGAGTCTTTTGTAAGCACTCAAACAAGCTCAATATTCTATGTGGAGATTCGTATAAAATAAGTGTTGCTTGCTCAGAACGGTAGGATTCAAGAATCTTTTGCCTATGACTTTTTTGGGGTGGCAAGAAGCCTAAAAATAAGAAGCGATCGCTTGGAAAACCGGAAACACTTAAACTTGCGATCGCCGCACTGGGCCCAGGAATTGGAATAATGGGAATATTTTCACGATGGCATAACCGAAGCACGCGAAATCCAGGGTCACTGACGGTGGGCGTTCCCGCATCGCTCACCAGGGCAATCGAAAGTCCATTTTGCAGTTTTTGCAGCAGATGTTGTGCACTCTGCGCCTCTCCGGCATCTCGATAGGTAAACAACCGTTTACCTTTTATGTGTAGATGCATCAGTAATTTTCGGGTCATACTGGGTGTTTCGCAAGCAATGCAGTCGCACGTTTTCAATATGTTAATGGCCCGTAACGTTAAATCGCTTAAATTGCCAATGGGTGTTGCCACAACATAGAGCGTCCCTTTTTGTGCGCAATGCTTTTCACATAATGCTTGTAGAATATCCATGTACGTTAGCATTAGGGGAAATACCATCGGTGTAAAACATTTTTATGGATGTGAAAAACAAGGAAATGCTTGACGTAGATTCGAATCTAATGACAATGGACACCGTTATTTTAAAGAAGATTTCTGCGTGAAAACATTATGGATGCAACGTGAAATCACACAAACATAGCTAAAGCGGTGATTCGATTTTTAACTTCGATTCTAAACCTTATTCCAGAAGGAATTCAGTACAAAATTTGCAGAATTTTGGGCAATTTGTTATTTTATCTGTTCTCCCCAAGGCGCAGCGTTATTTTGAGCAATTTATTCAACGTTTTTCCTCAAAGAACGGCGGCTTGGCGTAAACACTTGGCAAAAATAAACTGCCAACGGTGGGTAGAAACCGCATGGGCTTTTCTTGTTTCAAGTTACTGGTCGCAACAAAAGATCGGGCAACACGTTACCCTAAGTCCAGCTTTAGAAAGTTGGATAAAACATTTTTTACAAAAACCGCGCCCCTGTATCGTATTGGTTCCTCATTTAAATTTGATGGAGACGACCGCATGGTTACCGGCTATTTTTTCTCAAAAGATTGAAATAGGCGCCATCTACCGCCCATTTCGAAACAAATACTTTGAAAACTGGATAAAACAAACGCGTGAGCGTTTTAATCTACAGCTCATTTCTCGAAAAAGAGGTATCCTCCCGTTGGAAAGAATTCTTAAACACAACGGTATTGTGGGTATCCTTTTCGATCAATCGGCGGGAGATACCGGTATCTTAACCACGTTTTTTGGAAAATTGGCCTCTTCGACGGACCTACCGGGACGTTTGGTTGAAAAATTCAATGCCGATGTTGTTGCCATCTATCTAAGAAGAACCGGATTTATCAGAGGTGAGTTTTGCATCGAACCCATTGCCAGTGAAAAGAAGGCACTCGACGTCACACTTGCGGCCAATCGGTGGCTTGAAAAAAAATTGGTAGATGATGCGTCTTTTTACGAAAATTGGCTTTGGATGCACAGGCGTTGGAAAACGCAATGCGAGCCATCGAAACGTTTCTGCATTACCCAAAAACGTAACTGCCTTCGGGCCACTATGGATTTTTACAAACGGGATCACCTGCCTCGAAAAACACGTGTTTGGATACGCATGCCCAATTGGTTAGGGGATTGCATCATGACCTATCCCATCCTGTGCGCACTGAGGAAAGCACGTCCCGACTTTTCCATCCACTTGGTGGCACAAAAGTTTATAGCACCTTGGTTGCAGCAACACTTCCCGGTAGATTACATCCATATGCTGCCTCAAGGAAAATATGTGGCCTACTTTAAAGCGTTCAGACGGCTTAGGGCACAGTATCCGGAAACGTGGATTAATTTTCCAAATTCGATGCGAAGCGATCTGGAAAGTTTCTGCGCTGGAGCACCCCAAAGATTCGGACTATGTAAGAGAATGTGTCGTCCTCTTTTAACGCACACCTGGAAACCTGTATTACCCGTGCAATGCCATCAGACGGAACTGTGGTATCAGTTTTTTCAAACCTTTGGGCTTCAAGAACCCATTTTTCGAGTTCCGATTCCAACGAAGATCCCTGTGGATACAAGCCATGAGGGTTCATTTACGATGGGATGTTTTTGTGGTTCATCCAATACGCCTGGGAAGCGGTGGGATGTGGTTTATTGGCAAAGGCTCATAGAGGATTTGCTGAAAACGTATACGTCTTCGAAGTGTGTGCTGCTGGGGAGTCAAGGCGATTACAAAATTTGCATGCAGGTGGCTGCGGGCTTACCCAGGGATTCGGTACGGAATTTGGCGGGAAAAACCGATTTGTTGAGCTTGGAGCAACTATTGCT
>JAIRKR010000064.1 GCA_031260015.1 Puniceicoccales bacterium | reverse complement strand
AAACAAGGGTTGGAATCGGAACAAAGGTTGGGATTCAATCGTGAATTGGCCCAGAACCGAAATCCAAAGCCAGTTTTGGAGTTGAAATCACCCCGGGGGTTGAATCCGGGGCGGGGATTTGAGCCAAGCCGAGGATTGGCGCCAGAACAATGGTTAAAACCCTATCAGAGATTAGGCTTAAAGCCAGTCCGGAGGTTGGGCTCAAATCAAGAATTAGAATCGGTCTTGGGATTGAGACCAAGTCAAAAACAACTAAAGTATCCATCCGTAAGCCAACACGACTTTCACCGAGACACTGAGATCCCTGACCGCTTAATCACAAAAGGGCGTCCCAAATCGGTACCCAGTCAAGCAGCGGAATGTCTTGGGACGTCGGTTTCCCTCCGAGCATTTGGTCCAAGCCAGGATCTAAAACCGAAACAACGGTTTGAATCTTGGCAATGGTTAGAATCCAACCGGAGATTGAAGCCAATCCAGGGATTAAAATATCCATCCGTGGGCCGAAATGGTCTTCACCGAGACACCAAGACCTCTGATCGTTTAACCGAGAAAGAGAGGTTTAAAGAGCCAGTTATTGCCCGCACATCAGAATATTTATCCGCATCCGTAAGTCGAAATGGCTTTACGTTGGTTGAAATTATCGTTGCGCTGTGTATTGTGGCGATTCTGACCGCCATTGCCGTTCCGGGGTTTAGGAAAGCCACCGAAGACTTTCGACTTAACGCAACATTGGAAGATACTGTAGATATCCTCAAGGCTTTCCGCGCTTACTACCTTATCTTTAATGAGTTCCCTCCAGATGCATCTAATAGTGGCATACCGAGTCGCCTGAGGCCATTTGTTCCTCATCGTCTCATTAATCCTGCAACAAGCAAATGGAATGTCGTTCCGTTAGGCAATAAAGCCTACTGTTATGATGTTGATAATTGGATGGGTATCTCTTCTCAAATACCTCACAGTATATTTATAACATTAGTTGGTATTAGAGCAAATACTACGGACTGGAATAAATGTTACAACAAATTTAAATTGTGTATGGAAGCGAGGTATATTTATCGTACAGGTAGTATGATATGCCTGCTACCCGAATGCCCAGGCTCAACGGATCCTAACAATACCATGACGTGGAAAAATCGATATTATTAAAAACCGATTTCCTATTTTGGTTAGATTTTCTTGCGCACTTTATTTTTTGTGATGGAATATTGTCTCGTCTTTTCGGCACTGCATGGAATGAAAGAAGACGGTTGAAGAAAAGCTTCCCATAGATTGTCACTTCACTAAACGCAAGAAATGTTATACCACAAACAGATGTCATACACCATTCAAACTAAGCTGAAGGAACAATGTATTGCAAGCCACATGAACGGCGGAGGGAGATATTCCCTCAAACCCCTGGCCATTTGGTAACAGCTTTTGGATTATACCTTTTACGATCGATCTTCGTGGGGCATAAAGTGTGAAAAATTGGGACTATGAAACTTATCTTTCATTTGTTTCAATTTACTCATTCGCAGAACATTTCACTCCTGCTATAGCGTTACACCGGCTTATGGATCTTACCCCATTGCTATGAGCATAAAACGAAACAATGCATATTGCCTAACTTACAACTTCCAAATGTCTTGCACGTAATCGCGAATGGTGCGATCGCTGGAAAAATATCCCAAACGAGCCGTATTCAATAAAGCCATTTTGAACCATTGGGAAGGATTACGATACATCTTTTCGACTTTCTTCTGCGCAGCACAATATTTTTCAAAGTCAGCCAAAACAAAAAATGGATCCCCGCCTTCCAATAAGCTCCTCCGAATCACTTGCATCGGGTTGTGCCCTTTTTGAACAAAAAAGTCTGAATCCATCCAATTGAGCAGCGCTTTCAAGGTCTCATTTGCCTGATACCATTCAAATGGGCGGTAGCCATTTTTACTCAATTGTTCCAAGTCTTCCACCGTGTGGCCAAAAATAAATATATTATCAGCGCCAACCTTATCCAGCATTTCAACGTTTGCACCATCTAACGTACCAATGGTGCAGGCTCCATTGAGGCCTAATTTCATATTACCGGTTCCCGAAGCTTCTTTTCCCGCCGTCGAAATTTGTTCCGAAAGGTCGGCAGCGGGAATAATTTTCCCCGCTAAAGTAATATTGTAATTGGGTAAAAAGACAACTTTTAACGCATCTTTCACCCTTTTATCAGAATTAATGTGCTGGGCCAACAAATTAATACCGTGAATAATTTCTTTTGCCAAATAATATTCCGGGGCCGCTTTTGCACCAAAAATGATAACGCGTTGAAAATTTGTCGAGGCTTTCCCGTGCAACAATTCCCGATAAAGTTTTAAAACATGAAGTAAATTTAAATGCTGACGTTTATATTCGTGCAAACGTTTAATTTGTACATCAAATAAAGCGTCCGGAGAAACTTTTACGTGACACGTATCCCAAATATATTGGGCCAAATTTTGCTTGTTTGCTTTTTTAATCAGCGCATACGCTTTAATTGCGGCGGCATCATCCGCGTACTTTTCCAAGCCCTTCAACTGCTCTAGATCTGTCACCCAGCACTCATCTCCGATGCATTCCGTAATCCATTGACTTAAACGAGGATTAATCGATTTTAACCAACGTCTGGGCGTGACACCGTTCGTTTTATTATTAAATTTTGTTGGATACAACGCGTGAAAGCCTGCAAACAAACGTGTTTTTAACAATTCCGTATGTAACTTTGCAACCCCATTGACCGAAAAACAGGCAATGACCGACAAATACGACATGCGTACGTATTGGGGACTGCCCTCTTCAATAATGGATAAGCATCGCTGCATATCCACGTTCCCGGGCCATTTTTTCTCAACTTCATTCTTTAAAAACCAAAGATTGATTTCGTAAATAATTTGTAAATGGCGTGGCAGTACCTTGGCCATCAATGGAACACTCCACTTTTCCAAGGCCTCCGGCAACAGCGTATGGTTAGTATAGGCAAAAGTTTTTCGACAAATTTTCCATGCACGTGCCCAATCCAATCCCTCTTGATCTATTAAGATACGCATCAATTCTGGTACGGCAATGGCCGGATGCGTATCATTCAATTGAATCACTACTTTTTCCGGAAATGCATTCCAATGATCTCCATTCAAAGCTTTAAAACGGCGCAAGATATCTTGCAAAGAACAGGCAACAAAAAAATATTGCTGCACCAACCGTAGTTCTTTGCCATTT
This sequence comes from Puniceicoccales bacterium, assembly GCA_031260015.1. Classification (GTDB taxonomy): domain Bacteria; phylum Verrucomicrobiota; class Verrucomicrobiia; order Opitutales; family UBA9783; genus CABUVL01. Next base: position 15,871 of record JAIRKR010000064.1, on the reverse strand, counting down.
TCCGTCTTATCGTTGGGATACAGCACTTTTGAAATGGTTTCACCCACTGTTTTTTCTTGAACGGCGGCCACATAGCCGCCTTCGTTAAAAGTTTTCAAATCGAAATCTTCAGAACCCTTCGATTCCCATAAGCGTAAGAAATTAATCGTATTCCCTCCATACCCGACAACCGGTATGTCCCATGGGATACCCAAAACAGTTTTTGTATTCACCCACTTGGGACGTGCATCCCCTTTATCGTTGTGGCATTGCTCAACGTGTCCGTACAAATGAACGGGTTGCATGTATTCGGCACGTAAAATACGCCAAGGGTTGCCAAAGCGTAACCAATCATCCGGTAATTCTTCCTGACGGTTATCGACGAATGCTTGACGAAATAAACCAAATTCGTACTGAATGCCGTAACCGATTGCCGGATAATTCAAAGTTGCCAATGAATCCAAAAAACATGCTGCCAAACGCCCCAGTCCGCCGTTACCAAGCCCCATATCGACTTCTTCTTGGCGTATTTGTTCGTAATCCAATCCGTAGTCTTCCAAAGCTGTCTTGAGTATTTCTTTGAAGCCCAAATTATCCGCATTTGTATTGAGTAGTCGCCCCATTAAATATTCCAAAGACAAATAATAAACACGCCTTACGTTTTGCAGGTGTTGACGTTCCTGCGTATCAATAAACCGCTGTAAAATTTGATCGCGTACGACATGACAACTCGCCAACCACCAATCTCGGCAAGTCGCAGTCTGCTTATCTCGGGCTAGCGTTTGAATTAAATGTCTTTCAAGAGCGAGCTTAATTTCTTCTTTTGTCATACAAACCATTTCTTAAGGACATTTTATCCCCTAACCTGCTTTGGATCAACATAAAAATTTTATTTTAGAAATGAATCATTCAAATTTTTAAGCCCTAGGTCTTACTTTACGGATGCTTAAATTGCTTATCGATAATTACAGTCTCCAATCAAGAGCTGTTATCCGGATACGGATCACTAGAATTAAAAGTCTTGTTCTCGGAATTCGAAATTTGGAGAAAAAGTGGATTGCCAAGATTTGGAACCGAAATACAATTTGCTCCTAACGAGTGATTTTGTTCGCTGAAAAGTTGAGCAAAAAAACTGTTTGAGTGAAGGTTTTTTAGCCCTTTACCAGAATTATTTACAGTACCGTTTTCTCTCCGAGAATGCGACCATGTTATTGAGCGATTTTTTAAAAATAAAAATACCCATAAAGCATAATCGAATGCTGTATGCTCTCGCTATTATTCTTGGATGTGCATGCGGATATGGGAATCTCATGCAGCCGGTGTCTGATTTTATATCGAGTGCCTTCATGAAAATTTTTAAATGCATGAGTCTGCCCATAATCGCTGTTTCGGTCATTGTTTCAATATCCCAGCAAAGTGCTAACCTTCAATTAAAACAAATCGGAAAACATACGCTTTTGTACACCCTGGGAACAACGGTGATTGCTTCCTTCGTGGCATGCATTCTATATTTATTGATTTCTCCATCAAATATTACTTCGGCAATTAACGGAAATCCCATTGACGCTATCCAGAACGGAAAATATGCAGATTGTATACTAAACATTATTCCGTCCAACATATTATCTCCGTTTTTGGAACACAACGTGATGGGCGCACTTTTTGTGGGTATTATCACCGGAATCGCCATCAGGTACACACCCATAAGTGAATCTCAATCGTGGAATAATTTTTTTAAAATGATCCAGGGAATGTTTTTAATCATCATTGGATGGGTGGTGAAGGCGCTCCCGTTAGCTCTGTTTGGATTTATCTCCACCGCCGTTGTGCAACTAAAAAATGGAACCCATATGAAAGGGTTGGGGGGATATCTGGCAGTAATATTATTGTCCAACCTTGTGCAGGGGATTTTGGTATTGCCAATATTCCTGTGGGTTCACAAAATCAATCCGCTAACCATGTTGAAGGCCATGTTTCCGGCATTATCGGTGGCATTTTTTTCCAAATCGTCCGTTGGAACACTACCGATAACCATGAAAACGGCAGAAAATAATCTAAAAGTATCACAAGAAATCAGTAGATTCGCATTTCCGCTGTGCACTGCAATCAATATGAATGGATGCGCCGCGTTTATTTTTACAACTATCATCTACGTTATGCAAAACAACGGATTCGAGAGCAATTTATTTACGCTGTTGCAGTGGATTTTTATATCCACCATCGCTGCTATTGGAAATGCCGGAGTGCCCATGGGGTGTTTTTTTCTGAGCATGAGTCTGCTGACCAGCATGGATGTCCCCATTGATATTCTATGGATAATTCTTCCATTCTACGCAGTCATCGATATGGTGGAAACGTCACTGAATGTGTGGTCAGATTGCTGTGTAGTTAAAATCATAGATAAAAAATTTAGAGTTGGCCAAAATTGCTAATGTTCCGTGCGTTGGGTTTAATCCAAGAACTTTGATGTGATAGAAAGCGTGGGTTGATTTGATGATAGAGTTCAGCTCATATTAAGATTCCAATGGAGATTATCTGCAAATGGGAAGGCCTCTGCCATGGACGTCTTCGTCACTGGGGCAGATTCGGATGTGGAGAAGACGATAATTTCTGTGTGACGTGGTCTGCACATGAATGCGGGTTACCGAAAGCCGATTCAAACAGGGAATGCTTCCGGGGAGGTTGAACTTTCGATATCCCGCGATCGCAATAGAGTATTTGATCTGCAAATAGTAGAGAAGCATCCGAGTGATATTTTCGGAATTGAGGATTGGATTCTCACTCTAGGGTTGTGGCATGAGTAAGCTGGACGGTTTCGTGGCTTACACAAAAATTATTTGCGGTCCCATTACGCGTTATTGCGGAATGCAAAAGAAGCCGCCATCGTAAAACCGCATATGGGTACGCACGTAGAGCTTAGGTCACATTAAACTTAAATAAAGCGATATCGCCTTCTTGAAAAAGATAATCTTTTCCTTCCAGTCGCACTTTGCCTTCTTTCCTGGCTCCAACATACCCTCCCAATTTTACAAAATCATCGTAGGCGGTAACTTCGGCTTTGATGAAGCCTTTTTGAAAATCCGTATGGATGATACCTGCACATTCGGGGGCCGTCATGCCAAGCAAAAAGGTCCAAGCACGCACTTCTTGTACCCCCGCAGTAAAGTAGGAAGCCAAGCCTAAAAGTCGATAAGCCTTGCGAATGAGTGTCGAAACACCGCTGTCTTCTAAATTGAGCGTTAGCAAAAACTCTTTGGATTCCTGAGGCGATAATTCGGAAAGCTCCGATTCCAGTTTGGCCGATAATGCACAATAATCGCTCTTCGAATTTTGCGCCAAGTAATGCTGCACTGCGGAAATGTAACAATTTTTTTCCGGATATCGCAAGTCATCTTCGGAAACGTTGCAGACGTAGAGTGTGGGTTTGCAAGTGAGCAAACAAAATTGTTTTATCTTTTCAGCTTCTTCCGTATTCAGCACCATGGCATAAGCAGGTTTACCCGTATTGAGATGCTGCTGTATTTTGAGCAGTAATTGGTAGGTAAATAAAACTTCTTTGTCGAAAGATTTTGCCCTTTTGGACCAACGTTCGACTTGCTGTTCTACGGATTGCAAATCGGCCAAAAGTAATTCGGTGTTAACGACTTCCATATCCCGAACAGGATCCACCGTACCCATGTGATGCAGGATATCAGCCTCATCAAAACAACGCACCACCTGCACGATGGCGTCAACTTCTCGTATATTCGCCAAAAATTGATTTCCTAGGCCCTCACCCGTACATGCACCCTTGACCAGACCGGCAATATCCACAAATTCGATGGCCGCAGGGACAATTTTCTCGGTGTAAACCAGTTTTGCAAGAATTTCAAGACGTTCGTCGGGCACCTCAACAATACCCACATTGGGCTCTATCGTACAAAAAGGATAATTAGCAGCCTCCGCTTTTCTTGTGCGTGTCACCGCATTAAATAGCGTGCTTTTACCCACATTGGGAAACCCAACAATACCTACCTTTAACATACAATTTATTCATACATTTTGCGCACAAAAAAAGAAGATTAGAATGAATTAATTTTATAATTCTTAACAAAATCAATCCATCCTGTTCATCGCAATACGGGGTACTGATTCAGACAGAAACTTACAGCACACCTAAAACATACCTGGCTGCATAAGATTAACTTCGAACACATATCCGTTCTCAATACGACAATACAATTCTAGGGTGCCTCAAACTTTTTACGGCAAAAACAGTTGTGTAATTTCTACACGTTTACGCCGACTCTGTTCACCCGAGACAATACGAACGTGCTTTTGGGGAACTCCAAAATATTTGGATAAAATTTCGCACAATTGTTTATTGGCACGGCCTTCCAACGCTGGACGTGTCAATTTAACCCTCAATGACGTTTTCTCTTCATTTAGAGGAAAAACTTCACACCTCGATCCACCGGCAACGACTCTAACTTCTATCTGCATGCAAAATGCCAACGTGGTGTAAAAATTCTTCCTCATTCCAGATTTGAATTCCCAATGCTTTTGCTTTCGCAAACTTATTGCCAGGATTCGTACCACAAACCAAGATGGAAGTCTGCTTTGTAATCATACGACCCACGCTCCCACCTAAAGATGCAATAACGCGTTCGGCTTCGACACGAGTCAACCGAGTTAAAGATCCCGTTAAAGCCAATATTTTCCCATTCAAAGGGTGTTTTGTTGGCTTTTCCAAAAAATTTGTTTTAATCCCCAATTGCAACAGTTTTTCAATAATGCTTTGATTCCTTACGTTTGCAAAAAAGTCCACAATGCTGCGAGCTATAATTTCTCCCACCAAAGGAATTTCTTGCAACTGCTCCACCGACAAGCGCATTAATTGTTCCAAAGCGGTACTGTATTCGGCCAGTTTTTTAGCCAATTCAACCCCCACATGGGGAATGCTGAGTCCATACAATAGGCATCCTAAAGGTCTATTTTTGGCCTTTTCAATGGCAAGCAGCACATTGTCCACCGACGTAGCTGAAAACCCAGGCAAACGTATCCATACGTCCCTATAATCAATTAAAGTAAAAACATCCGCAACGTCCTTCAGCCATCCTTTGGACACCAGAATATCTACAATTTTAGGACCCAACCCATCCACGTTCATGGCATCTTTTGAGGCGAAATGAACAATTTTTAATCTCAATTGCGGTGGACAATTTAACGACGTACACCTGATCACAACCTCGCCTGCAATCTTTAATAGAGGCGCACCGCATGCGGGACATTGTAACGGCACTTCTATTTTCTCTGCCGATGCGCTCCGTTTATCTTTTTTCACACCTACGATGGCCGGAATAATTTCTCCAGCTTTTTGAACAATCACGATATCCTTTTTACGAATATCTTTTCTTTGAATTTCATCGAAATTATGTAAAGTTGCGCGTGCAACTTTGGACCCCGCTAAATCTACCGGCATTAATTCGGCTACCGGCGTGATTACTCCGGTACGCCCTACTTGAAAAGTGACCTCTTGCAGTAAAGTTTCTGCCGATTCGGGTTCAAATTTGTAGGCGATGGCCCAACGCGGTGATTTTGCGGTTACCCCCAATTGTTCCTGCAACAATCTATCGTTGACTTTAACGACAACCCCATCCGTACCGTAAGGTAACTTTTCCTTCGTTGAGCGAAAACGTGCAATGAGGTTCCAAATTTGTTCCGCACTATTCCCGGGCATAACAAACGAAAAAACAGGGACTCCCCATTGCGCAAAAAAACCATACAAGCGCTCCTGCGTATCTAAATGCGTGTCGTTACTGACAAAGCCCACACCGTGAGCTATAAAATGCAATCGGCGTCTGGCCACTTCATTTGCATCCAATAATTTTAGACTGCCGGCGGCCAAATTACGCGCATTCGCATAAGTCTCCAGTCCTAACCTTTCTTGTTCCTCATTCAAGTGAGTAAATTGCCTCTCGGTTAAATAAATTTCTCCACGCAATTCAATTTCTTCGGGAGCATTCTCAGGTAGCGTCAAAGGAATTTCTTTGATTGTCCTTACATTTTCGGTAACCACTTCGCCCACATAACCGTTCCCCCTTGTAATTGCCTTTTCCAAATGCCCCTGCTTGTACACGAGATTAATGGCAACGCCATCTATTTTAGGCTCCAATAGATAAGTACATGGGGCTTGTACCTTTCCTTCGATACGGTGGAAAAACTCCAATAATTCCTCTTGGGAGTACGTATTGCTCAAACTTAACATCGGAAACAAATGTTTGGTCGTAGGAAAATGCAAGTTCCCCAAATCGCTGCCCGGACCTTCATCCTGACTCCATTCGGGATACAATTTTAGCAACGCTTGCTTTTCAGCCCGTAAACAGTCGTACTCAAAATCAGAAATTTCAGGACGATTTGCACGATAATATAAATAATCATGCCGTTCTATTTGTATACATAAAGCGCGTAAATATTTACGCGCTTTTTCCCGATCCAGAGACGCTTTATTCACCATCACCCCAAAATAGGTAAATCCTTAGATATAATTTTCTTCACGATGGAACACTCGGGCACCTCCGGCAAAAACGAAGCAATGATCACCAAATTCTCGTATCCCTTACTGTACAAATCTCTAGCACAATCTATCGCATTGAACTCGTCATTGGGTACGTATTCAATGAAAAAACATGTTCTCTTATCAAAACCATGCAGATCCTTCCAAATATCATCCATCTTTGAATAAGTTTTTAACCTAAGCCCTAAAGCCTGCGCTGTTATTTTACATGATTCTTGATAATCCAAATCGGAATCTATCAGAACAAAATTTGAGGCACTTTTAGGATCGTAGACACTTCTTGCCCGCAGCAATCTTTGTCCGTAAGCATCTTCTTCAATGAGTTGAGAACGACTTTTATCCGGTAACAGTAAGGTCACGCTGGTTCCGTTTTCTTGTGAAGAATCCAATTCAAGACGACCATGCCATGACCACATAATTTCACGTGCCTCTTGTAAACCAATGCTTAAACCATACTTCTCATCTCGTTTTTCTTCCCTAAGAATTTTATCCAATCGTTCTAAAGAAATACCGTAGCCGTTGTCCCTTAGAGTAATTTGTACGTTGCCCAAAACATCCTTACCTATCGAAACTACAATGGCGCCACTCCGTATTTCCTGCGTTGCCTCTATACTATTATTGATCAAATTCGACATGAGTCTTAAGAAAAGTAAAGCATCAACACGGGCTTCCACATCTTCACGAATCTCTAGTCGAAAACGTAGATGCTGGTGTAAAATTTTCTTTTGCTCAAGACAATCTCTAATAATAGAACCAATGTTTTCGGCCGACAAATTATCATATTGCTTGGAAACACCTGGCAAAATGGAATCGACAATGCCCGATATCTCTTTTGCATTTTTCATCAGTAGATGTTTTTCTTGCTCCGATAAAGACTCTTTGTCGAGTTTCTTCAACATCAGACGCACAATGGTTACGGGTGTTACAATGTCATGCGACAGACTGCGGGCTAAACTGTAGCGTTCCTCTATAACTGCCTTTTCCCTTTCCAGCATAAACATCTTCATGCGAAACCATAAGACGCCCATTACCAAGAAAAAGCTAAACAGGTACAACCCGTAAGCCAAACGCATGGACTCTGGAAATGCAAAGGTTAAATCCATGTTCACGAAAGCAATGCTACTACCAATAACCAAAGTGATTACAAAGATGTGCATATATTTTCGATACTTTTCGTCGGCTAATATAAGAACTAGTGCAATGGACATTAAGAAAACCAAAAGGTAAAAACCATTGCAATGAGTGTCTTTTATTACAAGGTACAACGAAGAAAGAGGAAAAGAAATAACTAACATATAATACTCAAATAGTTTAAAACGTCTCCGCTGAAACCCGGGTAAATGGGGACCAAAAATTAACAACATAGCAATAAAACCATTAATGACAGCTAACGTGACCTTATCCGCTGTTACATGCTCACAAAAAAACAACAAAGGAAGAATTTGTGTAGAGATTAAAAATATTCCTAGAAAATAACCTGTTTTTATGCGAAAGCCTTTTCCATCAACTTTATTTAAAGGCCTATAGCGTTCACTTTCAATTTGTTCTATCTTCGCTAGTTCCTGAGGCGAAAAAATATTGCTGTGCCCCCCAAATATGTAAAACAATATAAAGGCTGCAAAGTTTGCAAAAAATCCAGGGAATAATCCGTCAATTTTTGTTGTGGGCTTCATGTATGTATTCCACAACAACACGGTTATAAAACCAATGAGTACGCTTGAAAAAAGCCCTGTCTTTGAAATTTTTCGATTACATACTGCAAAATACAAGGGGACAACAATGAGCGGAAACCATAAACTTCTCGATAAAATTTTAGTTTCGAAAAGACCTTCGCAGTTTGCGGCAAAAAAGATTGCAACAGCCCCCAACCCAAAAGAAACCCGTCTTGCTATGATCAATTTTCGTTCTTCTGAGGGGTGCTGTTTCATGCAAGGTAAAATAAGATCATTTACCAAACTAATGCTGCTTGCATTTAAAATCGAGTCCACGGTAGACATAAAAACGGCTAAAAATCCAGCAATGACAAAACCGTACATACCAACGGATAAATATTGACGCATCATCATAGGCAACGCCTGATCCGAATGAGTCAAGTCAGGATATAACACGCGCGCACACAATCCAATCATGGTCCCCACCGAAATTACGATAAAATAAACGCAACCTGATCCGAAATACGCTCTCCATCCTTGCCTTTTACTGTTTGTCATCAGTAATCTTTGCGTCACGGTTGGCGACAAAGAAGGTAAGCAAAATGTCCACAGTATCAGCATGTAGCGATGTAAATTTGCATCACTAATGGATAAATGGGACTGGGGTAAAGATTGAAAGAGCATCTTTACGCCCCCAATCTGATACAATAAAATACTCAATAAAGCGGGGATGGCAATGATCAAAACAGTAAATTGCAAAACATCCGTAAACGTCACCGCTCTTATACCACCGCGTCCCGTATAAAAAAGAATGATCACTCCTGAAATCAGCAAACAGTATATGTAAGGTATATTGGTAAACATATTAAGAATGATTCCCATGCTCATGAATGGCAAACAAACGTTAAGCGATTCGTAACAACATGAAACAAAACCACCAAAAATCTTACCAGGTTTACCATAGCTTTTGTACAAAATATCACCAATGGAAACACAACCGTAATACTTTTTGATGCGACCCGATACAAAAAATGCAATAACTATGTAAGAAATAGGGGTCCCCAGTTGTGCTAAAATTTGTGTTACCCCTATCTTGTGTACCTGGCCTATGAGACCAATGGTAGAATTACCTCCGATGACCGTAGCGATTACTGTACTAAACACGACAAAATCAGTAAAGTCACGATTGCCTATAGCATATTCTTTGAGTGTTTTAATACGCTTGCTGGATCGAAATCCAACCAATAGTGTGAGTCCTAGAAAGAAACACACGATTACAACATCTATAAAAGACATGCTTTAAGCTTGTAGAAAGATCTTTTGGGGATGTCAATATCAATATTTACACCGTCTTTCCTAATGTTTTCAACAACAACGAGGTAGAGCTTGACAATTAATTTAAAAATTTATAAAGCTTATTGGCTTTCAAGTTATTTAAAAAAGTGAAAGCAAATGTCGACTGCGAATTTTCTACATTGCGGGGTATTTTTTTCCCCATTTATCGCTACGAATTGAAAAAAATTATTCCCTTAGGAATCATTTTATTTATTACACTTTTTAATCACTATTGTTTGAAAAATATAAAAGATTCTCTGATCGTTACCAACATAGGTGCGGAGGCTTTGGCCTTCACCAAGCTTTTTTGCGTTCCCCCGGGGGCAATTCTGTGCATGTTGCTTTACACAAAACTCAGCGATAAGCTAAAAAATGAACACTTGTTTTACGTCACACTTTTATCTTTTTTATGTTTTTTTGCATTTTTTGCATTTTGTTTATATCCCCATCGATCCTTTTTTCATCCCTCACAAGATACGATCATACGCCTTCAGGTCATGTTCCCCGGCGCCTTCTGGTTTTTTTCTATTCTGGGCGTATGGAGTTACGCAATATTTTTTGTTCTGGCAGAATTGTGGAGTAGTTTTATGCTAACTTTGCTTTTTTGGCAGTTCGTAAATCAAATTACCGAACTCAAGGAAGCAAAACGCATCTATGCATTTTTAGCCATCATAGGACAAGGTGCCGTTGCCCTATCCGGCTTTGTCGGCACAATTGCTTCCGACCTCAAAAATAACACATCCGAGTTTCAAGACCTATGGCAAATAACCCTCAATTACCTTATAGGTATCGTCATTATTACAAGTATTATCGTTATGTTTTTATACCACTGGATTCATAAACACGTCCTAACGGATCGCAGATTTTATAATAAACCTCATTTGCCAGGTATAAAAATAAAAAAGGTAAAAAGCAGCGTATGGAAAAGTTTAAAAATGGCCATTACCTCTCCTTATTTAGGATTAATTGCGCTTCTGCTTATCTGCTATGGCATTAACGATAATATCTTGGAAAACTTCTGGAAGCATGAACTCAAAAATCGGTTCCCGAACATCAATCAATACAATACATTCATGTGCCAATACACAATGCATTACGGTTTATCATCAATATTCGTTCTCATCATAGCAGGTAACGTCTTTCGTCGCTTCAAATGGGGTATTGGAGCCATGGTCACCCCATGCATTGTCACGTTAGGGGGTATCATTATCTTTGGAAGCATTTTTGCAAAAGACTACTGCATACAATGTTTGGGCTCAGCGCTTGCTCATCAAACACTCGTCATCTTTGCAGGTGTTACGGTTATCATTGGCATAAAATCTTCAAAAATGTCCTTTTTTGATTTAAGTAAAGAAATGGCCTACATTCCTTTGGATGAAGAAATGAAGGTAAAAGGTAAAGCGGTCGTAGATGTATTGGGATACCGATTCGGCAAATCGGGGGGATCCGGATTGCAAGTTGTGCTCCTGACATGCGTAACTCTATGTTCTGGAACCCAGGCAACCTACGAAAGCATTGCACCGTACGCATTTATCATCTTTCTTCTCACTTCCTACATTTGGTTTATTGCCGTTTCACGCTTAAGCCGAAAAATCGGCATGAAAAGTCAAACCTTCAATTAAAATCTATGCACTGGATAAGAGAAAAAATTGCCCATCGTCTTGGAGGTCGCCAATTTGATCAATCGGGTGCCTATAAATTCGAAGTTATTCAAACACTCAAGGAACAAGCCCAACGACGCTCTCCACATTTACCGTGTTTGGATTTTGGTATTGGCGAACCCGATGCGTGTGCACATCCTTCCGTTATTGAAAGTCTACGCGAAGCCTGTGAGAAATATGAATGTCGCGGCTACGCAAACAATGGAGCCGATTTTTTTAAGGCGGCGGTAGCCCATTACATGCAAACCACTTTCGAAGTTGCATTGCATGCTTCCGATGAAGTTTTACCCATTTTGGGTATAAAATCTGGCCTCACACTCCTGGCGGGAACCCTTATCAATCCTAAAGATCTCATTGTTTTCCCCACACCAAGTTATCCTGTATTTTCAACGCAAACTCAATATCTAGGTGGCCAAGTGCTCACGCTACCTCTACTTCCTGAAAACCATTTTTTACCGGACTTTGAACAAATTCCAGAAAGTTCACGTCACTCCATCAAGTGTTGTTTGCTTAATTACCCCAACAATCCAACAGGGGCGATCGCTTCCCACAAATTTTTTGAAACCGTGATCGAATGGGCACAACGTTATCACTGGATTATCATTCATGACGCCGCTTACGCCGCGTTAAATTTTAATGCACCTCTATCAATTTTGAGCATTTCTGGAGCCAAATCGTGTTCCGTTGAGCTTCACTCGATGTCGAAAGGATTCAACATGACGGGATGGCGACTTGGGTGGATTTGTGGAAATGAAACCCTCATCAAAGCGTGCATAAAATTTAAAAATAATTCGGATGCAGGACAATACCTTGCCATTCAGCATGCCGCCACAACGGCACTGCAAAATGCAGACCAAATCGTCCCGGTTAACATTGAACGCTACCAACGACGTATCAAAAAACTGATTTCCATTTTACAAAAAATAGGCTTTCAAGCATACGTTCCCCAAGGCGGTTTTTTTGTTTACACGCACGCCCCAAGCAAAATCTTCAATACCTCGGGACGGTGCGTTGCAAATTTCTCCAACGCATCGGCATGCACGCATTGGTTACTCGAACACCTAAACATTGTGACAATCCCGTGGGACGAATGCGGACCTTTTTTACGCTTTTCCGTAACTTTTGAAGCACCTTCCATAGAGCAAGAAGACCACTTCTTTCTTCAATTGACGCAACGTTTATCGCCTTACCGATTCGATTATTGTGAAAACGGACCCAAAACGTAAAACTTCTGCAATAAAATTGCGCAGGTATTCATTAGGGTCAACTTACAACCTCAACAAGCATGAAATGCTTTCTCGTATTTTTCTCCCTACGACAACTGCATATACGGTTATGTAAATAAAGGAGCCGATTAATTTATGGCAGTAACGTGTATGCCATCGTTGCAATGAAAGTTTAACAACCCATATGTGTACGCTTTCTGTATTTTTTGCTTTCACTGCAGGTGATTCCTTTTACACTGTTGACTCAATGAAAGTTAAAAACCTCACGCATCTGGTAATTCAAATTTTTGTTTTATCATACTTCTACACGCCTTGCTTTTCTCAGGGACCGGGAAATGCTTCTGTTGATTCAACAAGTGTAAATCCTAATATATCTCAACCCATTACATTGCACGTAGGGTTTTTCCCAAACATTACGCATGCACAGGCATTGATCGCCCAAAACTTCCAACGCGAAGGGAAGGGATGGTTTGAGCAATACTTACCTAACAATGTTCGGTTAGTTTGGCATCGTTTCAATGCGGGACCTTCGGCAATGGAAAGTTTATTCACCCACAGTCTGGATATGTCCTACGTTGGACCTGTACCCGCACTCAATCTTTACCTGAGATCAAAAGGTGAAGAAGTTCGTATTCTCTCCGGTGCCGTTAAAGGAGGTTCGGGGCTTGTGATACAGCCTGACCTAAAGATAAAAACGGCAGCCGACTGGACGGGAAAACGTATTGCAAGTCCACAATACGGAAATACGCAAGACATCGCTTGCCGTACCTGGTTCATGCAACAGGATATTCGTGTTGGGTTTTCTGAAAAAGGTGTAGCCATACTACCCACTGCCAATCCGGACCAGCTCACCTTATTTAAGAAAAAAGAAATTGCGGGCGTTTGGACGGTTGAGCCGTGGCTTTCTCGACTCATTCAAGAAGGACAAGGCGAAATGTATTTCCTAGACCAAAACAATTGGACAACCATTTTGGTCGCCTCCAAGTGCTTTTGCACAGATCGTCCAGAGATAAAGGTGGCTTTTATGCAAGCGCATCAGGCATTAACCCGTTGGATTACTGAGCATAAGGAAGAGGCCGCCATACGGCTCCAAGCAGAACTCAAATATCAAACCACTTTGGAGTTTCCAAAAGACTTAATATTGGCGAGTTTCCAAAGATTGACTTTTACGGACGAAATTACCAAAGAGAGCTTCCGCATATGGGTACAATGGGTAAAAAGCAGCGAAGTTTTTAAAAATTCTCCAATACAATGGGAGGATAACTTGGACTCCTTATTCTGTTTCGCAAATCCAAAATAATAAAACTTAACGATGACAAAAACGTCTGCAATAATCTAGTTCAGGCGCCCGTGTAACCAAACGAATGACTCACTTGGGGGATTGTGAATCCATTGGTCGCAATCCCACAATCTCCAAAAGTTAATTTAAAGACCTTTTACTTTGCACGTGGACAAAAAGTTACCCCCTGAGTGATATTTGTAAAAAATCATTGAGCAATGCTGAAAATGGGTTAAGGTTAGAAGTAATATTCATAAGTGCTAAAGTTTAATATAGCAAAATATAAAAATATATGATACAAAAAGAAAAATCCGAGACGGTAGAAACGCCGGTTATAGAAACAAATGTCATGCAAGAAGCGGTTGAAAAATCAACCTCAAAAAGTCAGCATCGTTCTAACTTAAGAGGACGCTGGAAACGTACACACGATAGAGGGCCACAAAGTAATGCGCCTCAAAACATGCCTAAAGAAATTAAAACCAATGAAACAAAGTGTACGTGTGATAAATCGCGCTGCGAAAAAAAACAAAATACTGTGCCCACCTTCTCATGCAATGATTATTTAAAAAAAGAAAAGAAGCCAGAAGTCGGTTACAACAAAGTACCCCACAAACGGTGTTCTTTAGCAAGTAAAGTGAAGCAATTTTTTTGTAAACTTTTTGGAGGAAAATGTTCGGAAGAAGACAAAAATTACCAAGATAATCATCCATCTAAACGTCATTTTCGTGGCAACCGTCCCTATCATCGTCCAAGATCAAAGAATCCTCACCGGCGGCTTCAGGGCTAAGGCCTGATGGATAAGGTTTTAATACAAGGCGGTACCTCATTGGAAGGTACGGTTCGTGTCAGTGGAGCAAAAAACGCAAGCCTTCTCATGCTGGCTGCCGTTTTACTGACGGATGAACCTTGTATTTTGCGCAATGTTCCCAATTTGCGAGATGTCCATTTTTTCATAAGCCTCCTCCAAGGTTTGGGTGTGGAAGTTGAGCTTTTATCACCCAATATTTGGCGAATACAGGCCAAAAAAATTCATGCAAATCCGCCCTACGATTTAGTGCGGCAAATGCGCGCTTCGGTCTGTCTCATGGGACCCTTGTTGGGTCGTCTCGGTCAGGCGGCATTACCTTTACCGGGCGGATGCGTAATCGGAAATCGTCCCATCGACCTACATTTACATGGCTTAAAAAAGTTGGGGTGTACCGTCGAATTAAAAAATGGCATTGTGCACATTCATGCGCAACAATTAAAGGGCAATCACATTTTCTTGGGGGGACGTTTTGGAAGTACCGTTACGGGTACCGCCAACATCCTCATGGCGGCCACCTTAAGTTCGGGAATTACGCGTATTGAAAATACGGCTTGTGAGCCCGAAATTGTTGACCTTTGCCATTTGCTAACATGTATGGGTGCCCGCATCGAAGGCATTGGAAGTCCCCAATTGACCATTTACGGCCAACAAAAGTTACACGGAGCTGACCATACCCTCATTGGAGATCGTATCGAAGCGGGTACCTTTCTCATTGCAAGCCTTGTTACGAATGGTCATCTGATCATTGATCAATTTCATACACAACATCTGAGAGCCCTTTTGCATGTTTTGGAAAATTCAGGGGCAAAAATGAATATTACGGCAAATCAAATTGAAGTTTTCCCGTGCTTAAATCAATTGACTCCGTTCGAAATTACTACCTTACCTTATCCCGGTTTCCCCACAGACTTGCAAGCCCAAATGTGCGTATTGGCGGCCTGCATACCCGATTTAAGCTTACTCACGGAACGCGTCTATCCTCAACGCTTCATGCACGTCGCCGAATTACAACGGTTAGGGGTACGCATCACCCTGGAAGGCAGCACAGCCATTGTGCAAGGTGGACAAAGGTTGTCGGGAGCCGACGTTATGGCCTCTGACCTGAGAGCAAGTGCGGCTCTCTATCTGGCAGGACTCATTGCTCGCGGAGAAACGCAAGTGCACCGCATTTATCACCTAGACCGAGGTTACGAAAACTTCGAGCAAAAATTACAGGCATTGGGAGCTAAATTGTATCGCACGGCCGAGTAAGTTTGCTTGCAAAATGAGATGTGTGCATTCAAGCTTGTTTTGGACGTTTAAAATGTACTAAACTTGTAGAAATTTTAATTGAATTCGCAGAAGACGCGGGTTCAAATCCCGCCACCTCCACCAT
>JAIRKR010000058.1 GCA_031260015.1 Puniceicoccales bacterium | reverse complement strand
CAAAATAGGAATCTGCCTGTGTTGACCCAATAGCAAAACTTGCCGTAAACTTTTTGCCGTTCCACTCGGCTGATCTTTTTTGGCACCGTGATGCGCTTCGAAAATCGTAACACTAAAATCTTTTAACGCTATACCCGCCTGATGTACCAATTTTTTAAGGACGTTGGCACCGATCGAAAAATTAGAATCGTACACAACTGCTTGCCTTTTAGACAACCGAATCAATTGATGCATTTGGGCCTTTGATAACCCTGTCGTTCCTATCACTAGGGGACATTTTTTAATCTGAACATTTTCTATAATCCGCTCGAATGCGCTGGAGTTACTGAAATCTATCCATACCAAAGGCTGCAGGCGGTCACCCACACAATGATGCGCATCGTAAATGTGGGTAGGCGTACCCTCCAACAAGGTACGTATGCATTTCCCCATTTTGCCACCGAACCCAGAAATAATTAGATGTAGGTCAATATTTACCATGCAAGGAATCAAAAACGTCGTTTACAAGGTCTACGCTTGTCTCCAATAAAGGACTTAAGGGTAAACGAACTTCCGGACTCGCAATTAATCCAGCTCTGTACAAAAATTGCTTGATGGGGACGGGATTTGTTTCAACGGTTAAAGCGCGGAAAAATGGATAAAACAGACGATTAATATCGGCTGCTGCTTCTAGATTATTCGACAGAGCATAATCCATCATCTTTACCAATGGTTTAGCGGCCAAATTGGATGCGACACTGATAACACCTCGTGCACCCAATGCGAAGAAAGGAAGTGTCAGTGAATCGTCCCCACAGAACACGCAAAAGTCCTTATCCAGGACTTTTACAATCTGAGAAACTCGATTGCATGAACCTCCGGCTTCTTTAATGCCGATAATATGTTCGTATTTTTCACGGAGTTTCACAATTGTTTCAACGCCAATTTCTATACCACAACGAGAAGGTATCGAATACAAACAGATAGGTTTTGAGGTCGACGCGGCAATTTTCTCAAAGTGCATGCATAATCCAGACTGCGTTGGACGATTGTAATAGGGGGCCACAACCAACATACCATCCGCACCTAATTCCGCCGCTTCGCGCGTATATTGAACCGCTTTACGGGTACAATTGGATCCGGTTCCCACAAGAACGGGAATACGATGATCCACCTTTTTTATAACAAACTCTAAAACTTGAGCACGTTCCTCGTCATCCAAAGTCACATTTTCCCCCGTAGTTCCCATCAGAACCAAGCCATTAATACCAAGTTTTAACTGATAATCCAAAAGGTTTTGCAATGAATCAAAATCTACAACCCCCTTGTTAAACGGAGTCACCAGAGCTGTATAAACCCCACGAAAATTTTTTGGACCTACCTGCATATATACTTATATCGTTTAAAGTCTACAGTTCTTTAAAGAAATTTTCAATAACATTTATTCCTTCAATTTTCAATACGAATTCCTAAGCGGTTATTAAGGTTTAAAATGCCCTCCATGTATTTGCAAAAAGCCTGCCTACGAACAACGCACGGCAAAACGTTGCCAAATACCCATCGGCAGGCATTCGGCCCTACAGGATAAATCGACGGCATTCTCCTGCAAAAAAGTTATTAAAGCATTCGCATAGGCGGATTGCAATGCTTTACATACATGCCCTATCTGCTGTCGCCTATGCGCAAATACGTTGCGTATAAGCTGTTTGCAAGTACGTTCAAAGGTAAAAACTTGAGCTTGTTTCACCAAACTTAGCAATGTGGAATCAACCTTAGGTTGCGGATAAAAGCATCGTTTTGCAACCGTACATTTATTTTCCAACTGGTAAGCCGATTGTAAAAAAATAGATAATGGACAAAATTTTTTTGAATTTTCTCTGGAAAACCATCGATCCGCCGCTTCCGTTTGTACCATCAAGACCATTCGTGTGGGCAACTGAGGTAACTCCAGGACACGATCCAGCCAAATGCTGGCGATTGCATAAGGTAAATTTGCAACTATTTTATAATTGGTATCATCGGCGTTGTACGATCCAACGGGGTACTGAACCGCATCCTCACAAATAATGCACGCCGTGTTCCAAGTATTGCGAATATGTTCAAACAAAATGGGATCCTTTTCAATGGCAAAGACATGCGCTTTTGCTCGAACCAAATCATCCGTTAAAGTACCACAACCAGGTCCGACTTCAACAACAACGTCGGCCGATTTAATTTGAGCCCATTTTAGAGAACGTTCCACAAACACAGGATTCACAAGGAAATTTTGTCCCCATTTGCGTCTGGGATGAATTGCGAGTCGCTTTAGTAAGTCTTTTGTTTGTAAAAGTGTTAAAGCCATATTCTAACCCTATTTTAGGGTAATTTTACCATTACTAAATCTAAAATTTAAAAGAATTGTTCGGTTATACAAAAATTCAACCCTCCAATGACATTAAAGACTTTAAATTCAACTCCCATCATCCTGAAGTGCTTGCAAAATCGATTACACGAAAGATTGCATGAGGAAGTCCATAAGCTTAGAAAAATCTATATCTGCCCGCAGACAATTTTATAAAAAATTTTATCGAGCGTTTTCTATTCTTTTACCTCATGCACCCCCTAAACGAAATTAAACGTACAAAAAAACAGAGTAACCAAATCCTCTTCGATTACTCTGCACATATGATTTGAATAATGAATAAGTCTATTTACCAAAAAATACTAAGCAACATCACGTTTTTGACGTAACATATTATTGAATGCAGCTACTTTTTCCTTTTGGCGTCTTATTTCGCAAGGCTTTTCGAAATAACGTTTCGCTTTCACCGCACGCAAAATCCCTTCACGATCCAACTTTTTTTTCAAGCGACGCAGTGCCTTTTCTAGAGGCTCCCCCTTGCGCATTCTTACTTCAACAGCCATTTATGCCCCCTTGTGATTAAACTACTTTAAATATATGCGTCCCTCTACACCAAGGTCAAGTTTTTATTTAAAAAGTTATAAGTTTAATGAACTGCTGAACTGCATAACGCTGGATACGATGCCCAACGCCAAAATGCCAACGAGAAAAAATGCAAACCCCAATGCACTGGATGTAATGGCATGGGTCAAGAAACGAAATTTTGCATCCAATTCCTCATTATGCAATCGGTATACTTCCTTTAAACTCTCATGCATGTTCCCCGTGCTTTCACCTACCGTTAATATGTCCAGGGCTAAATCGGTAAAAAATGGGATATCTTTAGTTTTAAAAGCTACCGACATGGCCACACCATCGTTAATTTTATTGCGCGCTTCCTGATACAATTTTCGAAGACAGACATTGCCAATTACTTTTTCGGTCAACCGCATACCTTCCGTTAAATTCACGCCACTGCTCAATAAGGTGGATAGCAAATTTGACACCCTGCAAATTTCCACATACCTGATCAACGTATTTACGATGGGCAACTTTAGAACAAAACTATCCGTCTTGAATTTTCCACTTGCAGAAAACTTTCGCCAAGATCGAATGGCAATAAAGCCTACCGTTAGGCCTACAACAATGACCGGAAATCCATAAAGTAAAGCGTGCGAAAATCCTATCAAAATGCGTGCCGGGAGCGCCATCTCTCCTCCCAGGGAAGTCAACATATGTTCGATGCGTGGTAGCAGAAAAAATAAGAAAAAACCAACCACGATAATGGCAACGATGGAAACAATGGTAGGATAAGCCATGCCGCTTAAGACCTTTTTTTTCAACTGTTCACGTTCCGTCAATAAATGAATAATCTCCTTGAAAACAGGCGCTAAATTTCCGGTTACTTCCGCAGCTTCAATGGGGTAAATAATATCTTCTCCGAAGACATTGGGATAATTTTTGAGCGCGTCTCCCAAGCTTTTCCCCTCACTTAAATCTTTCCACAATACAACCGCTAATTCTTTCTGATTCTGATCGCGAAGACGCGTTTGCAGAATTTTCAACGTATCGCCAATCGGCAATCCGGCTCCATGCAATTGAAAAATTCTTTTTAGAAACGGCAGCGCTATTTTGGAATTCAACTTTTTAACGTTTTCGGCAGGATCCTTTTCGACCCCCTTTGCAATCAATACCAAATCGGAAGGTTGAATCCCCTGACGTGCCAACAATTGCAATGCCTGCTTTTTATTTTTTGCAAAAATGAACCCTTCTTTTTTGCCGTTCTCAGTTTTATATTTAAATTTTAACATCGTACCCATTATTTAGAAACAGATGTCTCCAACTCACCTGCAGAAAAATGCAATGCGGCTTCCAAACTCGCAAACCCACATTTTACCTGGTTCCATGCAGATTGTTGCAGTGTACGCATACCTTCTTTTAAAGCAATTTCTTTAATGTCGTTCGCAGACTTGTTTTTAATAATCGCTTTATGGATTTCCTCGCTAATATTCAAAATTTCAAATATTCCGACACGTCCTTTATATCCTAAATTCCTACACTGGTCACAACCTACGGCTCTTTTCACCTGAGATGCATACTGAATTTCGGATGCATGTACGCCCAATTGGTTCAGCTGCATACGCAAGGTTTGTTCAGGTAAATTGGCGGGCGTGGAACAATTCGGGCACAAACGACGCACCAGACGCTGTGCAACAATCATTTCCACCGATGAAGTGATTAGAAATGGCTCAATACCCATGTCGACAAGACGTGTTAACCCACCTGCGGCATCATTGGTGTGCAGCGAACTCAATACCAAGTGTCCCGTTAAAGAAGCGCGAATTGCAATGTCGGCTGTTTCCTTGTCACGAATTTCACCAATCATGATAACATCCGGGTCTTGTCGTAGAATATGCCGCAATGCACTGGCAAAACTGAAACCAATTTCACCGTGTACCTGCGATTGGTTAACACCTTCAATTTCATATTCCACGGGATCTTCAACGGTAATTATACGTCGTTCCGGAGTTCTAATTCTACGGACAAAAGCGCTGAGCGAAGTCGACTTACCGGAACCCGTAGGTCCTGTCACCAAAATGATTCCATGGGGCTTGCGGATATTGTGGTCAATTACTTTTAAATCCTCGGAACTCAATCCCAGATCCTCCAAAGTCACGGGTCGACTGCCTTGACTCAAAAGACGTAAGCTGATACTTTCTCCATACATCGTTGGTAAAGTAGACAAACGAATATCCAATTCAAAAGGTCCCGAAGTAAAACGAATTCTTCCATCTTGAGGGCGACGTTTTTCGGAGATATTCAGACGGGCCATAATTTTCAAACGTGAAATGATGGCGGCCTGAAATTTTACCAAATTTTCTGGTAATTTAATGGAAACCAATTGGCCATCAATGCGATATCGTATTTGAATGGAGTTTTTTTGCGGTTCAAAATGAATGTCCGTTGCACGGTCCGTGACTGCCTTGGCAATAATTTCATTCACAAAACGAATAATGGCAGCATCTTCATCTTCTTCTACCTCTACCTCATCCTCTGCGCGTAAACTTCCTTCTAGGTCACTGTCCGACAAACTGTCGGAACCTACACCAAAGTGTTGAATGATGGTGTTGGCGACATTTTGAGCAACCGTTAAATGCCAAATAGCCTTACGTCCACAAACCACTTCGATCCAGCGGACCATGGACGCATCGGGAGGCCAAACGGTAATTAAATGTAAACTGTCTGCATTTAAATCATTCTGAATTTCGATGGGTAAACATTGATATTCATGGATCAAACGCAGAGGTATTTGGGTAGTCGCATTACCGGCTATCTTAAAATTTTCTAAAAAATCGAGACCATTTTCTTCCGCAATCAATTTACCTACAACGTTTGTTGAACGATCTAACATCTCTGCCAAATAATCCAAACGTTCATGTCTTAATAGCTTTTTTAGAGTGAGCTTTTGAGATTCATCTAATCGTTCTAACAACGATGGAATTTTAACTCTATGCTTTTGTAAATTCATGCAAAATACACCCTCAATTTTGATGTTTATCCTTCACCATTAAAATCACTCCCTTCGCCGTCATACATGCCCGTATCTTCCATCATATCGTCACCGATTCCACCCATACTCATAGCGGAGGTTTTGACTTCAGTTTTTTCTATTTCTCTCTGTATACGCACTAATCCTTCCGGCAATTCCAACACTAGCAACGCCTTACTTTCATCGTAGGCGTAAAATTGTACGTGCAAATTGGGATCATTATCTTCACGTCGAGACGATATCCAAATTCCTTTTTGCGTATGAACATCCGTTAGGCCAAAATGGTAAATGCCGCTTGTTATCTTCATGACGCTACGAAATTGATAATCGGCCGTTGTCAACGTCGATAAGGTGGACACCGAATTTCCTCCTTGATTAAAGTAGGCAGGGATGAAGGGAGAATTTTTTATAAGTTCTTCGCATGATTGGCTTGTGATTAAAGGCAGCCCGCTATCATTTTCTTCTGCATTTAACCCGCCACATGCCCACAACATCAGTACAACGTATGTTTGAAACAGCAACACGTGTCGCCTAAAATATGTCTTGATGTTTAGATTCATCTTGGGTCTAACGGTCAATGAGTTGTCGCGTTGTTTTGTAATTTTGCGCGTTTTACGTGCAATAGAGGTTTCGTTTTTGTGCGATGCGATTTACGCACCCTAGGTTTCACATTGCTTTTCTTCGTTGATTGCTTTTTGTTGGCGCGCAAATGAGTATTTGATTGCGCGGATATGTTACGAGGATCCGTATTAGACTCGGTGATTTGACAGGCGGGCTGAGATTTTACGTTGCCCCGTCTTCTGTGGTGACCTCTAGGCGTTGGTTTATGCGTCGCTTTCAAACCATCGTTCTGAGTTAATTTTCCGTTTTCAAGGTATGCACTAATATCCGATCTCGTAGATTCATTCAAATGGTCTATATATTTTTGAGTATCCTGCGTTGCACTATCGACATCCGAAAGAACGTAAGGCCGTATGAAGATAATCAATTCTTTTACAACCTCTTCTTTTACTTTTCCAGAGAATAGGGCATCGCCCAACAAAGGCAAATCGCCCAATATAAACATACGTTTTTTACGATCCATGACTTCTCTTTGCTTTAACCCTCCAAGAATGAGAACATCTCCTGACTGGATGGATACAAAGGATTTAGCTTCTCTGCGCATAATGTGTGGCATGGACAACTTGTTGGCACCAATGGTCGTCGATTCTTGGGAAAAATTATCCACTTTTTGTGTAATCTCCAATTGTACGACACCTTGGGTTCCAATGAGAGGTTTCACCGTCAACTCAATACCCGCATCCACTTTTTCAATCGTGCTGTTGGAAATATCGGCCGCCGTGGGACTGGTACTTGAATCACTTTTTGTTTGTACACTACTCAAATAGGGACGCGTTTCAGAAATCTTAATCAAAGACTCCCTGGCATGGGTCGTTAACAAAGTGGGGGCCGACAAAATGGACACATTGGAATCTGTTTTCGCCGCATTAATGACGGTATCCAACGTAAAATGCTTGAAAGTTAACGAAGAAATTTTGAATGGACCGTTACCACTATTTGACGATAAAGCAGGCATTGTAATATCTTTTAAGGTACTCAAGTGTCCGTTATGATTGTAACCGAACGATTCTAGGCCACTCACTTGTCCATTGTTCAAAATAACTTCAGCGATGATAACTTCAATGCGGACCTGCGGCAATACAACGTCTAACTGTTCTATCAATTGCTGGATCTGACGAATATCGGTCGGGGTACCGTATACAACAACCGCGTTCAACCTTTCATCACACTCTATGCTCAACTGTTTACTAAATTGGGCTACTTGATCATTTTTTACGGCATTTGGTTCAGGTTGTTCCGGAGGCAAATCTGTTTTTTCTTGCCGATTTTGCTGCTGTACTAACCTTTTGACCAATCCCGTTAATTCTTTACTTGAACCGTGCTGAATTCTAAATACGTGGCTGCGTGCTAAAGCACCCACGTTGACGTCTAGACGATCCATAAAGCTCTGTATGATGTCTTCATTGCCCACGGGTGTAACCACAATGAGCTGGTTGGTTCTTGCATCTGCCTCAAAACTTGTATTCCCCAGCAGATAACGTTTTAAAGCACCTTTTTGCAAGTCTTCAAATTTTTGTTTCAATTCTTTTGCACTCACATTTTTTACGTCGAAAAACATGATTTTTTCTTGAACGTCCCCTACTTTATCAATCTTTGCAAAAATGGTGCCCAATCTCTGTAAATTACTTAAAGCATCTGTAATCAACAGTGCATTCGCTTTATCTAAAGTAACTACCGACGACACTACGGGTGTTAAAAATGCATGCACCATACGCGCCGCTTCGCGAGCCGTCAAATTGTTAAATGGAAATAAACAGCTACATATTTCTTGGCTGGCAGCATGGGATTGAAGTTGTTGGATATCAATGAGTTCTGGCGAGCTACTCTTGGCTCTATTCACCGGTACAACTCTTAAATACTTTTCTCCCATTGGCGTCACGGCAATACCATTGGCGTTTAACACGCTTTTAATACTTGCGACCGCTTCTTGTTGGGTCAAGGGATGCGAGATATTTAAATTAACGGAGACCTTGGGTAAATTATTTGCAACGATTAAGATGCGCCCCGTTAATTTTTCCAACAAAGCCAACACTTGTTGCACAGATTCTTCCACCAATGTAAGTGAATCAATCTTGCTGTTATCTGCTAAAGTATCCGGCGAAGTTTCCAAAGTACCTTGTTGTTCCCCTGCAGCATCCTTAGAATTCACAGACAATTTATCATCTTCGGCGACGAGGGCACTTACGTATAGCATGCCTATTAAAAAAGTGCCGATGATAAACGGTTTTAATAACTTCATCGTACGATCATTGATTGTTTTTTTCATTGTTGTAAATCCTTTAATTGTAGTGCAATTAGGTCAAAGTTAACCTCTAGTAAAGTTGGGTTAAAGTTGTTGGCACGTATTTTTACTTTTTCCAAGGCGATGTAAGGTTTCATCGCATAAATTGCATTTTCAAAATCTACCAAATTTTTTAAACTGGCATTTTCACAACGCAGTTGCAACGTGTGGGCATTAAAAATATCTCCCTGCCGTGTTTTTGGAGAAGTCATGGAGTACGTTAATTGATTATCCCGTGCAACCGTCTCCACTTGGCCTGCCAATTGTGTTCCCGAGTAAGTTTTTTCCGGATCAATCCACGTTAGAATTTTTGTTAAATTACTTTTAACGATGGCCTCATTTTTTATCCAAAAATTAAAATGCTTTGTCTTTGATTGTACCAGCTGCCAATCTTGCTTGAACTTTTTAGCCCTGTGCAGGCATGTTGTAAGCCAAATAAAACCGGCAAACCAAACAAAAATTAAACAAAGTAACTTCTCTCGGCTATTGAGTTTAGTTAAAAAACCTAAAAACTTTTCAACGATCTTCATGATGGATTTTCCAGAGCTAGAAATGAAGTCTTATTTTTTTCTTTGAAGTCGCAAACCAAAGCAAACTTTGTCCCTTGATAAGTGGTTGTCATGTTCTCTATCGTCACCGATTCAAAATATCCACTTTTATCCAATTGTTGACGATAAGTTTCGGCTGCAATAGCCGTTTCGGCGATGGCTTCCACCACAACATTATGCAAGTTGTCGATCATAGAAGACAGAAAATAAATAGACTTAGGCCTGAAGTCATTTAAAATACTTAGCAATTCAAAGGGACGAATTTCTTGTTCCACGGTGCTTTGAATTTTACGTACCAGAAAGTCTTTGCTCTCAATGGACAAAGCCTTCGGCTGTAGGAAATTTTTAATTCTTTCTTTGTACAGCAAACATACTTTTGCTCCCATTAGACAAATTTCAAATGAGAAAAGTAAAATCAAAAATAAAAACGCCATACGGATACCTGCCTGTGACACCTTGTCCACTTGACGTTGCATTTTCAGAGATTTTATGAGTGCTTTGTCACGAATATCTGCATTCCAAATAACATCTGCCCGCAGGGTCACATCACGCGTTTTTACGGAACCATCCAGCGATTTACATTCCGTAACCCATTTAATATCTCCGGAATACCCCACATTAGAACTGACAATTTTAATGCGGGTCAGCTGATCGCCAATTTCTACTTTGGAGGCGGATAGGCATTGTTGGATGTGCGTAAAACTCGCTTCTTCGGTTTTATAAAAACCAAAAATCTTTTTATCCACCAATACGGAAGCAAATTTATCGCCCGTAAAGATTTGTCCTCCTTCTTGCGCAAGCAAAAATCCTAATGCAAAATAAGGAACCGCGTGTAACCCATCCGGTAGATCACCTACAACACCCAGTATACGTTCCTTTAAACCGGCATACCATAATAGAACATGCCCACCTTTTGCCGTCTCTCGTTCGACAAACCCCCATAATAATTGGTCCATAGGTAAAGGAGAAACTTCAGTAATCGTATTGGATACCCATTCATTGAGTTGTTTTGAAGGTAAGCGTTTTGTTTTTTCATCCGTCTGATAAAAAAACAGAGAATCGGGTAATAAAGCAATTTCCCCCACTATATCCACATTGCGTACGGAATCATTGGTGTTTTCTGACTGCTCCATCTTCATAAAAAATATGTCAGCTTTCCCATCTTCCTTCCTGCAACGCAATCAACACTAACGAAGCCCCATTATTTTGAACGGGCTTGTTTTTATTATAACTTTCCTCTTTCTTGTTTGTCAAGGGTTTTACTGGTTGTTTATCCTCTTTTTCTTGTACCGATGCCTTGTTAACTTTAAAAATTGCCGTAAGCGTATAACTCACGTCCGCACGTAACACTTCCACTTCTACTTTAAGCATACGCGCGGAAACACCTATGAATTTTTCTGCAACATCATGCGACGTATTGGCTTTTTCATTCTCTGAAGAATGCTGTCCCAATTTCAAATTTCCATGACCACGTTTATTAATTTCCGCAATATTTTTGTAATATCTACCTCGACTCTGCGATTGTTTGGTCTTTCCAATGAAATTTTCGACCTGTTCCAAATCAATTGAAAAAACTTTACTCAAACACGCCCAAACATCTTTGGGAGCCGTATTTATGTTGATGGGTAGAGAACCTAACAAAGTCGTGCATTCCTTAAGGCGCTTTAGCGTATCGTCGCAAAAACTCCCTTTGTTAAAAAACCTCTTCTGAAAAGATTCAATCTCCGCAAGCTGTTGATAATTGTTTAGGCAAGTCGGCAAGAAAACGCCCGGAGGTTTATTGCCATGAGCATCCTCAGGTTTGTTTTTATTTTCGGCAACAGCCTTTTTATCGGCTGCATTTTTCTTTTGCGATGAAGACCCAGGTAACATGGTCCGATTTTCCATTAGAGTGACTTTCGTTGGCTTGCGACGTAACCACTGCAAATAGGACTGCATCAACGCCTGACTGTCCAAATAATCGCCGAACAGGTTAAATAAATTTAGCAACAGTCTTTTATCGGGATTATTGAGAGGGATTTTCCCCGATTCATCTTCAATACGCACTTTTAATTGGACACCCTCTGGAACCTCTATTTTAGATGTGGATATTACTTTATCCCACCCTTGCAGTGGACTAAACAAATCTCTGTGAACTTCCAAAATTTCTTCCAAACCGGTCCACACAACGTTGAGTCCATTGTAAGCATGGTGTTTCAAATCTGCGTTATCCAATAATTGCGCATGTACCTTGATGTCTTGCGTTAAATTTTTAAAAAAAACGACCACCAGAAAGGACAACAGCATCAACAGTCCCAAGACCATCAACAAAATGGCCCCGGACGTTGAGTGTCTCAATTGTGAACGGTATCTACAGAACATGATTGTTGTTGCCATTTTTAGCAGTTTTCACGTTGGGTTTTACCGAACGAGGTTCCTGAATTTGAAACATTTTTGCGTCTAGCAAAGCGATAAAACGCTGCTCTTCGTAATTATTTTTATTGAAAACTATGCGAATTCCATCGGGGCATTTCCCCAAAGACTTGTCTTGATTGTCGT
This sequence comes from Puniceicoccales bacterium, assembly GCA_031260015.1. Lineage (GTDB taxonomy): Bacteria > Verrucomicrobiota > Verrucomicrobiia > Opitutales > UBA9783 > CABUVL01. The sequence continues at coordinate 6,071 of JAIRKR010000058.1, read as the reverse complement.
AGGATTTTCTCAGGGCATCCATCCATCCTTTAAAAGACCAGGTACCTTTTTCTAAATCCAAGTACCCGCATTGTAACTCCTTTACACAGTCGCTCAAAATACATCGATGGGTGACAACCGTTGAATCTTCTTCAACACCTACCCCAAATCGCTTTTGTCTCAGGGGCCGCTCTTGCCATAATAATATCAATTGGCACCCTACATTACACAAAGCAATGGAGCACGGACCGCAACTCGACGACAAAAATAAAAAAGGCCGACCTAGTTGTTTTGTCAATCCAAATGCAGCATCCCTACCCATCCCTTCAGACCTTACTTTTCCCGCCGTAAATGACTGGCCCTTGCCTCCCTCTTTACCGATTAAAGGCGTTATTGCATTAAGGTGTGTGGATAAAAAGTGCGTGCAATAATCTACGTGTTCTAGGAATTCTTTTCTATCTCCATTTTCTTCCCAAACCTGAACAAAGGTTACAAAAAGTGTCATAACCGTCGACAAAATTAATCCACCTAACCCGAGTGCTAAAATAACTTCCAATAAAGTAAATCCGTTACACCGTTGGTGCGCCTCAATTCTCTTGCGATTCTTCCTCATTTTCGTCGGATCTTTCTTTATGCGATTTTCTCAATTGCAACCGCTCAGATTGGGTTATCCAGTCTTTACGACGTACCCAAAAATTATATTTGCAGTCTTCATTTTGGATGCCTACTTCGACATTATACAAGCCTAAATAAGGGGTTAACTGTACGTTCCCTTGCCATCGTATCGGATCCGTACAATCGGGTAAACAAAAAGCATGATTGCTCGAAACTTGCCCCCGTTTTATTTTACTTAACGTATAGCGAATCGTATCCAGGGCTAAATACTTTGAATCCCCTTGCATTAGAGCACGCTTACAAATGAGACCGTTTACAAAACTCTGCGATAACATCAACACCGAAACTGCAAACAACGCCAGAGCAATCACCACTTCAATTAATGTAAAAGCGCTTCGATGGCAAGCAGTGCTAGACTTCGACACCGATAAGTCCTCCCGTCAACGCATCCACACGAAAAACCTCTGCAATGCCTTTCCATGTAATCTTAACATAGGCATTCTCAAAATATCCATACTGCGAAACCTTTAGGCAATTCAATTGCGCGTGTATTAATCGCGGCTGACCGTCGTTTGCATATTCTCCATGATAAAATTCAAACGTTACCTGTTTGGCATCCAATTCTTTGGGAAATTTCGTCAGTTCCACGAGGGATGCATCCGTATCCTCGATTTGAAAGCCTTCATTTGTGCAGGTGAGAAGTAAATTTGCATGCCGCTGGGAAGCTAACAAACGCATGCTTTGTATTCTGCGGTTCAAGAGCCATGTTGGATTGTGTTTATAACTGGAAAAAGCCGATTGGATTTGATTGAAATGCGATATGGACAAACTTGATATTAGCCCAAATAAAGCCAATACCAGCAGCAATTCTATGAGCGTAAATCCTTGCCTATTTACATTATCCATGCTTCAAGCGACTGAAGTCTTTAGTCTTCTGAGGAATTTTTCCAATTCCCGATGTCATCCCCATCCCCGCTTTGACCTCCGGGACCCATAGACCAGACGTCGTAACCACTCTTATTTTTAGAACCTGGGTAACGATATTGGTAAGGATTTCCCCACGGATCAATCAAGTCATCTTTATTCTTAACATAAGGACCCTGCCAACGTCCTGCCTTTCCCGAAGGTGCTTTCAGCAAGGCGTCCAAGCCCTCTTCCGTAGATGGATAATTGCCGATATGCGCCCGATAAGCCATCAAAGGAACGTCGATCACTTTGGACACAAATAAACCGGTAACCTTCTTTTGGCCACCCCCAAAGATAGATTCAGAATTAACAACAATTAAACCCAGGATCATCCCCATTAGAGCAAGGGCAATTAAAATTTCAATTAAGGAAAATCCAGACCTTTTATCCCTATTAATTTCTACCATGCGTTTATTATGCAGCATATCATTTTTGGGTTCAATCTTTTTTATTGGATTTCAATGACAAAAAAAATTGTTTCATAAATTCGCTGCCATAATTTTTATGTCGCATCCCCTCGCAACATCCTCTTTGATAATTTTCCAGTTGAGTTTTTGGTACCAGCGATGAACGGTTGCGTCGGTCGTATAAAGGTAGATTTTTTTGAATCCAAGATTTTTCGACTGCAGTTTTGCGTGTTCAATTAGATTTTCTCCAATCTTTTGTCGACGATATTTTCCCATAACAAATAAATTGGACAAACATGGAGAAAAGCTTGCATTGTTCGGAATATCCTTTTCGGTTAAACTAGCGGTACCAACCAAGTTATGATTGCGGAAACATAAAAAACATAGGTTGAGTTTATCAACATTGAGATGATTCAAAAGCCTAGTCTTTGCGTGTTCAATGGACGGATTTTCACAAAATTTTCCCCACATTTTTACATACCATGCCGCAACGGTTGAAATGAGGTTTGGGTGATTTGCAAGATAATCTATTCGCATTTCATTATCCATGGGTTTATTTGCCGAATAAACCTTTTAATTTAAACTGATGTAGGCGCTCCTCTTGTTAAAATCTGCAAAACAATGCTTCCTACAAAATTTTAATTCGTCCTTCTATTTTTTAACCCACAATTTTCTGTTTTTACATCCATTTACGCGGACAGCCCACTTGTCTAAGAACTTACGTTTTATAAACTTGAAATTCAATGAAATTTTTCTTATTTAATCATGCCATTAAAACAGGTGAAAAATTTTAATCAGTGGATTTTTTGGACCTATAGGTATTGGATTGGACTCAAAAGACAAAGTACCTCCATGATGTGGCTAAATCCAACCATATTACTTATCCTAAGCTTACTCGGTATTGCCTTTATGTATGCCATACAAAGTGGGAACGTAGCGCATTTAAAATGGAAATCGCAGGTTACTTGGTTGTGTTTGGGGTGCGGCGTTTATTGTATAACGGCAAATTTTAATTACAAAATTTTTCTACAAAACGCTCATTGGTTATACGTGCTCTCCATCTTATGTTTATTGTTATTGTGGACTCCATTGGGCCAAACCTTGGGAGGCAGTCGGCGCTGGTTAAACATCTGTAGTTTAGGTATTCAACCCTCCGATCTTAGTAAAATTGCAACGTTACTCTTTGTTGCAAGCCTGCTAACCCGAACGCGCATGTCTTCCTTTTCGGAATCTTTACATACCCTTGTAAAGATAGCCCTTATTAGCGGATTATCTTTTTTTTTAATTTTCATTCAACCCGACTTAGGATCCGCCATGGTGCTGCCTGTCATCATCTTTTCCTTACTATTTGTCTCAAAATTATCACTCCGGTTTTTCATCGTTACTTTGGGAATCTCGCTGCTTGGTCTTGCCGTTATTGCTTTGGATACCTATGCCTACTATCAACAAATCAAATCGGATAAAAGTAGTTCGCATTTTTGCATAAAACCATTCCTCCCTCTCCGCGACTATCAACGCAAGCGTATCTTAGCGTTTGCAATTCCGACAAGCATTGATCCCAACGGTGTGCACATCGGTTGGCATTTGAAACAATCTTTAATTGCCATTGGATCGGGCGGTATCTGGGGGAAAGGGTGGACAAAAAATACGCAAGCGCAGTTGGGGTATCTGCCTAAGGCAGCTTCCTTGAACGATTTTATTTTTTCCGTTCTCGCAGAAGAAACCGGATTAGTAGGTTCGTTGTGCGTGCTCATTTTATACATGATTTTAATTTTAAACACATTTCGTATTGCCACCTTGGCAAAAGATCGTTTTGGTTGTTATTTATCCGTAGGTGTTGCAATTTTATTGCTCACGCACGTTTGGATTAATATTGGCATGACGCTCGGCATCATGCCCATTACGGGATTACCTTTACCATTTCTGAGTTACGGAGGTTCTTTTATGCTAGTTTGCTTTTTTAGTCAAGGATTGGTACAAAGTGTATACCGATTTAGATTTGCCGAATGAACTTTCGTTGCTTACCCAATGACAATATACAAAAATGACAGATTTTAAACGTAAAAAACAAACCGAAGGTATTAAATTAATACCCAGAAAAGAGAAAAATTGCCCCAAGGTTGACAATATAACCCTTAAGGAAGCGGCTGCGGCGCGTGCCAAAGATCAAAGCTTTTTTCAGAAAATACTTAACTTATTTAAAAAAGATAAACACTATTCTGAAATAATTATCAACAGCATCCTTCCCGAAAAGAGGGTTGCCGTACTCCGCGATGGAATTTTGGAGAATTTGGATGTTGAATCCAAAAATACCCAGCACATGGTGGGAGCCGTTTTCAAAGGGAAAATTCAAAACTTGGAACCCGGATTAAAAGCGGCATTTGTCGATGTTGGCCAAGATAAGAATGCATTTTTACACTATTGGGACATCCTGCCTCTCGTCAACGGTGAAGGGTTTAACGAAAACGACCGCGATGAAGGGATAGAAGTTATTCATAGAAATACGAATGTCCATAAACCTAAAGTCTCTTTGCAGGACATTCCGCAAATGTTTCCCATCGGATCCGAAATCATGATCCAGATTACAAAAAGTCAAATTGGCACCAAAGGTCCTCGTACCACAACCAACATTTCGTTAGCGGGCCGTTATCTTGTATTAACCCCTTATTCCAATCAATGTGGGATTTCTAGAAAAATAGAAGACGCCAAAGAACGTGAACGCTTGAAAAAAATCCTAAAAAAATTAGCTTTGCCGATGGGTATGGGTGTTATTTTTAGAACGGCAAGTTCCGGTAATTCCATCAAACAATTTACGCGTGATCTGCAATTTTTATTGGAAGTTTGGCAAAATATTCAATCAAAAGCCAGCGCCTCACAAAATCCCTGCTTGTTGTACCATGAACCCAGTTTAATTGAACGTACCGTAAGAGATTTTCTCACGGAAGATGTTGATCGCATCCTCATCGATAATGAACAGGATCATTGCCTCATCACAGATATCGTAAAAAAAATTGCTCCCAATGTTCAGAATAAAATTGTTTTGTTTAAGGAACCCATTCCCATTTTTGACCGTTTTAATATTGAATCACAGATTGAACAGGTGCTTTCAAGTCGTGTACCTTTACCTTCTGGGGGAGAAATCATCATTCAGGAAACGGAAGCACTTACCTCCATCGATGTCAATACGTCTTCCCATCGCAGCATAGACAACGAGGCTGCTCATTTTATTGTTCAGGCAAACATTGAAGCTGCCAAAGAAGTTGCCAGGCAGGTACGGTTGCGCAACATTGGAGGACTTATTATCGTCGATTTTATCGACATGAAACACAGCAAGGATAGGCATTTTTTGCATCAGTTCGTACAGCAAGAATTTGCGCAAGATAAGGCAAAAGTAAACGTTCTTCCCGTTTCTGCATTGGGAATTATGCAAATTTCAAGGCAGCGGCACAAGGAAAGTTTTCTAAGCCGACTGCACTTTCGCTGTCCCTATTGCAACGGCGAAGGGACGTTAAGGTCGATGCATCACTTGGCCATGCGCATCCAACGAGAAATTTTCAGTAAGATTTCAGGCATAAAAAATGACACCGCCCGTAAAGCTTTCAAAATTTACACGCATCCCAACCTATTACAGTACATACAATGTGAGTGCAAATCTGAATTTGATGAACTCGAGAAAACTTTCGATTTAACGTTACAATTTTTCCCCGATGACAATTTGCATCTGGAATCTTACAAAATTGAAAAATAAAACAGAAATTTTAACATTTACAAAATTGTAGCCATCGTTTACACTGAACTAAATGAAAACAAGGATTGGAATTAATGGGTTCGGTCGTATTGGCCGTTTAGTTTTTCGCGCGATTGCCGATAAAAATCTTCTTGAAAAAGATTTCGAAGTGGTTGCCATTAACGATTTGGTGGGAGCCGATAATCTTGCTTACCTACTGAAATACGATTCTACGCAAGGAAAGTTTCAGGGAACCGTCGCATCTAAAGGCGAAGATGCTTTGATCGTAAATGGAAAAAATATTCAATGCTTGGCCATTAAGGAAGGTCCTGCCGCATTACCTTGGAAAAAATAGGGCGTCGACATTGTCATTGAAT
>JAIRKR010000050.1 GCA_031260015.1 Puniceicoccales bacterium | reverse complement strand
GGATAAAATTTCACACGCATGTTGCGTTGCAAACTCGAGCGCATAATCCGACTTCCCCGAGGCGGTTGGTCCCGCCAAGATGTACAGCATTTTCACAACATCACAGAGCTGTGATCAATTCAAGGTAGACGTGTGCATTCTCTTCGATGCAACGCATATCTCGATCCGTCAAAGTACGCACTACTTTCCCTGGAACCCCCGTAACCAGAGAGTGAGATGGAATGATCTGTTGTTGTGTAACCAGCGTATGGGCACCAATAATGCAATAATCGCCAATGCGTGCTCCATCCAGTAGCGTGGCGTGCATACCGATCAAGCAGTGATTGCCCACATGACAGCCGTGAACAATGGCTCCATGGCCCACCGTTACGTATTGTCCAATCACAACATCGTACTCAAAACTTACATGTACAACGACATTTTCTTGTATATTGGAACCCTGTTCTACGGTAATTTTGTTTAAATCGCCACGTAACACAGCGTTGGGCCATACACTGCATAAAGCGTCTATGCGAACATTTCCTGATATAATGGCCTGCGGCGCTATAAATGCTTTTGCATTAAAATTGGGTTGACATTGTCGGTGTTGCAAAAAAGACTGCTGCATAAAGTAAAATTTATTCTTTACACGAGTGATTGACGTCATTAGAAAGAGCATGCCTCGTAAATAAAGTCAAATAGTTATTTGCATTGAACGCTGAAGAAGATATCCTTGAACAATTCCAGGCACTTCAACTAGGGCCTGTGTGGACGGAAAAAAGTTGCAAAACGATTACATCCACTCACAGTACAAAGGTAAAAAAGACCTTTATTGGGGAAAAGCAAGCCGTTACGGGAAAGCATGCCGGTGCGTCGGTAAAAGCGTTAGAACAAGTTATTGACATTAACTTGCGTCCCGAAGAAGCTGCCTTAAAAGTCCTTATAAATACGCTGCGAAATTCTTGTAAAACTTACCAACTATTTCCATTAATTCGCCTATTTTTTGAAAAAGAAGACAGGTTTTTTATCGTTCTTAGCGGCCAACAGCATTCTAATTTTAAAGGATTTTATACGGTGTCAAAAAAGATTCCTTTCCTTTCAATGGAAGGAGCCTTGGATTACATTGTACATCAAAATTGGGCACAGTATTTTAAGGAAGAATGCGTAGAATTGGAAAAACCTAAAGGAAACTTTCAATCAATCAATCGATGTGGCATAACGGGGGCCTTGCTGGGACCTCCCAATTATCACCTATATGCCGATTTGTTAAAAGAGCATTATGAAGACAATTTGAAGGGGCGCTGTGCCTACGAGTCGTTCCTTTCTCAGATAAAGAATGAACACACAACGGAAGTTGTGGAAGCATGGTTAACCGGAATGGCCCGAGGTAGACGTTTTCGATTATTGGCAGATCCGGAAGTTTGTTTCGCGTCCAGAGAAGCCGCTAAAAAATATTTACTTGAAAATTCTGATTTGAACTTAATATCAAAAGTTGCTCGGGTAAAACTTACGATTTCCGATATGGGTCAAATTGTTGATTTTGACTTGAGAAAAATGATCGAAAAGTTTTTAAACGATGAAAAAAAGTTGCCCGTTAAAACGGCAAATTTTTTCAGAGGTCGACTTCATTATGCAGGATTCCACATTTATAAAAAAGGGAGTAACGGCATTTCCTACGTCTGTGCCATAAAACGGAAAATACGTAATACAACGACACGATTTTCGGAAAGTGTAAGTAAACTCATCGAGGTGATTGAAAAGCATAAGGGTGAAATTACGATCTCTGAATTGCCCAAAGTATTTTTTAACATTACGGACAATGCCTGGGAAGCCATCGTAGATCCACGATCCGTTAGAGAATTTAAGTCCAACCTATCTTGGCTCATTAGGGAAGGCTACGTTACGGAATTTGAAAATAATACTTTGTATATCTCCCCTGTACAAAATCTAACTCACAGTACAGAGACAACGAATCCAGTAGCAAAGGAATTTTAAATTCTGCACATCCGTTGATCAAAAAGACATCTCTTTTAAAATAGTCCAAAGACGTATATTTTCAATTGTAGAAGTGAAATGAAAAACATTTGTAGATATCCTTTTTGCCGATTTTACTGCCTAATCTCATAATAGGTTTATTTAATCGCCCCATCCCTTAACAGGCTGCACGTCATAGGATTTGAATTAAATGACCACCGTAGTGGGTTATTGTTAACACCATCGTTTCTCTCCTTTTGATATAAAGAGCTATAAAAGCAAGAATGCTACCGATAGGTAGCATTTTAAAACATGCATAATACTTAACTTTTCTACTGCCTCTTTGACTTCTATGCGCTTTCTTAAACTAGAGACTCGAAAGTCACAGGTAATTCTCTCGCTTACCAACCGCCTCGTTTATATTCCGGAGGTATATCCTGTTCAGTGTTGTAAATTTTACCCGTCTTTTCATCAATCCATTGTTTGCCGTCGAAATAAGCACCTCCACTATGGTTTTCGGTGTGATAATGCTTGTAATTATTGTATACAAAATGGTCATGAACCATCTTAACCTCTGTAATAGAAAAATAACCATCATCATTAGTCCATATCACAGCAAAGTAGAAGTAGTCCTTATAAGTTTCATATCTTTTTAAACACTCTGGCATGATGTAAACGGGCTTACCATTGGCAAGGGTACCTGCCTGTTGCATCTTTGTTGATTGAGGATTGTCGATATGAACACCGTAAAAATCACCTTCTTCTCCCATAAACAAATTATACATATCTGTATCAACAGTATATACCCACTTACCTAAAAGTTCATAAACCCATTTGCCTTCTGCCGTCTTAAACCCAAAGTTATTCCCAGGCCACTCCCAATGCTTCATTGGACCATAAATTGGAATACCACTAGGCATATGTCCTACCAATGGAAACGTAGTGGGGTCAATACCCGCCGCCGTCTTCCCGCTTACGTGGCAAATTGGACCTCTATGTTCCATCTGACAATCATCACACCACCAGGCATTCAGGGTAACTACACCCATCAATCCTGCCGCCACAAGGCTTGTTTTTAGAAGTTTACTCATTATTTGCTTCATTTTATTTTATCTCCTTTGTTTTAAGGTTAAATAATATAAAACTATGGATAATTTACTCTTGGGTAAGGGTATTTGAAGTATTTTTAAATTGTGTAGTAATCGTGTTTGCCTTGAGGATGTTTCTCGCATCCTGACTTGACTTCCCATAAAGAATTCAACAGCATCCTATCATGATATATTGTGGGGAAGGAAAACAAAACTTGCTTTGAGCGGCGTGTTGACTTTTACCTAATTTTTGCGAACATGAAAAAGTTGCAATAAATCTTCCCGTTCAACCTTTAAATGCCTTTTAATGCAGTTAAACTCACAATCCCTATAGAGCTTTTAAAATCTGTTTCTGCCGCTCAATTGTACGTTTTCATAATGATATAGTCTGTAATTATCCTTACCTTCAATCCAATCAATTGAAATGATATCCAAGCGAAAAGTTTTTACGTAGGGCGTTGTATTGAGGTACAATTTAATGCCACGCTTTAGGATTTGTTTCTTGCGTTGATTGACGCTGTCGTACCCGGAACACAGTTGATTTTCTTGCCTTGTGCGCACCTCGATAAAAACAATGCATTCTCTATCTTTTGCAACGATATCAATCTCGTATCGTCCACTACGCCAGTTGCGTTCTAAAATTTTATAACCCTTCTTTTTGAGATACCGACGGGCTAAATCTTCCCCCTGAACGCCCTTTTGCCATGAAGGATTTTTGTTGGAAATCTTTTTAAATTTGCCAATAAACTTTTGAAAAAAAGCACATAAACTGGCTGTAGAGCGAAAATTCAAAAGTTTAATCTCTTAGGGACTTGAAATGGTGTTTTATGTGACGGACGAGTCCAAAAAATACATAACTCAAAGAAAGAATTGCAAAGGAAAATTCTTTAAAAAAATAAATTACGGCACCGGTGGCCACAATACCTACAAAAGTTCGAAAACGCATTTCCGTATTCCAGTCGATGTGCTTAAAACTCGGATAATGGATATTGCTCACCATGAGCCACGCAATGAGTAGCATAAGTCCGGGTAATAGCAAAGACCATGATTTTAAATCAAATCGATTGATAACCAACACTAAAGATGCAATCACCCCTGCCGCAGCTGGAGTGGGCAAACCAATGAAACAATAAGAACGCTTAGGTGACAATTGCTTATTTTCTATCAACAAAGGGTGTGTAATAACGTTAAATCTGGCAAGTCGAACGGCACAGCACAATAGATAAATAAATCCAATAATCCAACCGATTTTTCTGAAAAAAGGATAATTATGGGTGGGTGACAAGATGAGGAAAAATACCATCATCGCCGGCGCAACGCCGAAAGAAATGACATCTGCAATGGAATCGAATTCTTTTCCAAATAAGGATTCTTTCCCACCCAATCGAGCCACACGTCCATCCAATCCATCGCATACAAATGACCAAAAAATACACCAAACGGCCTGATTATAATAGTGGGAAGAGGAACCTTCTTCGCAATACTTTGCTTGAATGCAACGAATAATGCACAAAAAACCAAAAAACAAATTACCTGCCGTCAATAAATTAGGGAGCAAATAAATTTTCGACAAAGGTATTCGCGATAAATCGGGGGTCCTCATAGTTTTACTCTTCCAAATTTTCTAAAAGTTTTTCTTCAACAGCCGCTTCTTTTAAAGGGAGCTTAACTCTAAATAAAAAGTCATCCCATGTATGTTTGGGTAAAAGATAGTGAATGGCAAGCGCATTGTCTCCCGTACACTCGAAATAAATTCGAAACTCTTTCCAACGGATACGATAATAGGTGGTTTTATTGCGAATAATTTTGCCGAATTCCAACAGCGATTCCTGCTCAAAGTTGAGTCCACTCAAAAAATCAATAAGTTGCATCTGCATTGACTGGGCCAACTTATTTAAAACAGAGGTACTTTGTTGACTAAAAGTTAATTGGTACATAGGGCAGTCGTTATTTATTTTTCGGAAAATGTATGAACTTGTCGTGTTATCTTGTTTAATTGTTTTTTTACTTCGGTAGCTTGTTCAAAATGCTCCATTGCCACCAAGGTGTTGAGACGCTTTTTTAGTAAATCCAGCCTCGGCAAAAAGCTATCTTTCTGCAGGTACTTTCGAGGAATTTTCCCAAAATGTACAGGGACTTCGTACAAACGTTTCAACACCGTGTCCGTAATGTCCGCAAAAAACCTGTAACACATCCCGCAACCCATAAGCTTATTTTTCACAAACAAATCGGTGGTATAGTGGCAACAAGGACACGCATGCGTCGTAACTTGAACGACTTCGGCATTTGCGGGGAGTGAATCGATAAGTTGGTAGCACGGTTTGTTTAAAAATCCCTGCTCTTCGGCATGCTGTGTACAGAATCCAACACGTTTAACGGTATTCTCCTGAACGAGTGTCACGAAGACAACGGCATCCTTATCGCACAAAAAGCATTTTTTGCCCCCCGTCATTTTAGTGATGCACCAACCAATTTTCCACTTCCAGAGCGGCTTGAATACCCATGCTCGCCGCCACACAAGCTTGCCGGTACTTTTTATCCGTGCAATCTCCGGCGGCAAAAACACCTGACAGACTCGTTTCCACCGGTATCCTTCCCGGTTTGATGTAACCGTCGGTCTCCAGATCTACGAATCCTTTGAATACGTCTGTATTAGGCTTCCAACCAATGGCTAGAAAAATCCCCCTACACACTACTCTTCGAACATTTTGCGTCCCTTTATGGAATACGTTTAAAGCTTTTAAAAATCCGTGTTCATCGCATTCAAATTCCTGTGGAACACTGTTCCAAATGACCTCGATGCGATCATTTGAGCAGACGCGTTCGGACATAATTTTCGAGGCTCTTAGGCAATCTCGACGGTGTACCAAATAGACCTTTTTGCAAATTCTACTCAGATACAATGCTTCTTCACAAGCTGCATCGCCTCCCCCGATAACACAGACCTCCTCATTGCGATAAAGAAAGCCATCGCAGGTGGCGCATACGCACAGTCCTTTCCCCAGCAAATTTTGTTCACCCTTCAACCCTAGGAAATTGTGATGCGATCCCGTCGCAATGATCAGTGCTTGCGACCGTAGTTCATGACCGTTGGATAAAAACAGGCGGTTAATATTTTCTTGAGTCCTTTCTACCTTTACAAGTTCAGCATTCTCAAAACGTGCAGCAAATTTTTCTGCTTGTTTACGCATGCGGTCCATTAAATCTATGCCCTGCACATTTTCTAAAAATCCTGGAAAATTTTCAACCTCTGTGGTTTGGGTGAGTAAGCCTCCGGGCATTTTCCCCTGAATCACCCAAGGATTCAATTGTGCCCTTGCCGTGTAAATCGCGGCAGAAAGCCCTGCACAACCACTACCTACTATAACAACACGTTCAAAGTTTTCCGCCATGACCTTTCTTTCTATTCAAATACTTTTTGCGAACCTGTCAACGCATAACTGTTTAACATGGGAAAGAGAATGTTTATGCAAATATAAGTATTGAGGATCGCAGTAATAACTCATCCATTAGATTCACTTTTTTAACGAGTGTAAAAATATATGTGAGACATTTATTGTATTTAATAAGATAACAAGGCAATTCAGCTTGGCCCAAAGGTTATCCGATTTAAAATTTTGCCCGTTGAGAAGAACGTTTATGCCATTATACCCGGAACAGCGTGCAAGTAAAGATAAAACCCATGATGCCCTTTTGATTTAAGTAAAAATCGGTGAAGCTGCGTTAGAAAATGGAAGCATGTACTATTTGCAAGTCAAATTTTATTCTGATTACAACTGCGATAAAAAAGCCGTAACTCCATGGACTTAATCATTTTGTCAAAAACAGTTTTGTGCGCTTAGGCAATTGGGTGACTTTGTAGAAGATCTGCAATTTTTCGATATTAGGGTACCTTAGGTAATTGAATGCAACAATGTCCACCATACGGTGGAATGTCGACGAGATCAGGGGCAATACAATATTACCCTTTGAAGTTACTGAAATTCCACAGACAAGCAATGCGTCATAATACGTAATAAAATATAAAATCTAACCCATATCCATGTGTTTTTTAAGCAACCAAGGCCTTTGTGTTTGGATGCGGTAGTTTATAAGCTTTGGGAAATTATGTGGGAAATTATGTATGAACGCTTGCATCCCAGAGGACTGCATCCGCCTTACCACTGCCAACCTTGGCCTATAAACCTCGTTTTACCGTGATCGCATTACCTTTGTCGTCATGAATTGCAACCGAGGCCTTTCGGAAGCGTTTTTTATGATTTTATGACTTACCCATATTCCTCCGTGATGGACGCAGCAGCGTATTCACGTAATACTCGAGGGATTAAGGGGACCATTGTCCGACTTTAATATGTAACTCGATGTTCGTACCATTTGATACCCCTATCCGGTCTCGCTGTATTCAGAGCCTAACCCTCCTATGCACTTTTACTGGTACAATCTCAACTACCTTCTAGACTTTCATT
>JAIRKR010000043.1 GCA_031260015.1 Puniceicoccales bacterium | reverse complement strand
TAAACACTTAGACGCTTTGAGGTCTTGAGGTCTTGAGGTCTTGAGGTCTTGAGGTCTTGAGGTCTTGAGGTCTTGAGGTCTTGAGGTCTTGAGGTCTTGAGGTCTTGAGGTCTTCACTGCTGAGTTATTGTATCTTTCTCACCTACCTCCGTCAAGGGTTTTTTAAGGGTTTTTCGGAGATTTTCGGCGACAAATCCTTTGTTTTTAAGGCGTTTAGTGTAATGGCCAGAGAGCATTCATTCTAGAGCAAAATTGGAGATTTTAGGGCGTTGCAGTTTAACGGCTGGAGCATGTTCATCCTAGGGCAAAACGGATGCAGTAGCCAAAGTTGGGGTGGTAAAATCGTTCGTTGCGGACTCAGACCGATAGTAGTAAAATCGTTAATGCCGTGACGTAAACCGAAATGTTTGCAAAGCTTTGTGCCGTTTTCAATCCCTTACGGACACAGGTAATTAATCTTGCAAAAGCTGTTTTGATTGTAAGCTTAACGGCGGTAAAGCTTATGCAGTCCTTTGAGAGATACATGCGTTCATACCTAATTTTTGGAGAACCTACAACTTCCCGAAGTTTAAAACCATTAAGATTATCAATGTCCAAATGTACGAAGGATTTAGTCCACCTAAAGTACAAGTGAGTATGGGGTTAGATTTTATGGGGCGGCGTTGTCTATTGTATCCATTGCAAGAGTTGTTGCACTGCCCCGTTACACCCGAAATCCACACTTAACCTTGCGTTGGGTACTGCTAGCATGGGCATACACGTATTATCATACAATGCCATTGGATTAAATGAAAGTCTAGAAGGTAGTTGAGATTGTACCAGAAAGAGCATGTAAAGCTATGGGATGAACACAGCGAGACCGGATGGGCATCAAATGTGCATACCGAGTTATACATTAAAGTCGAATAATGATCTCTTGGATGACTCATGAATACACCGCTGCGTTCATTGCGGTATTAGAAAATTAGAAAGCAAAAATATCTTCGCAAGTGCTTATGTGGTAGTCAGTTATAGAGACAAAATAAATCAAATATCCATTATGCCTGCAACATACAAGGTGATCAATAGTACACGTGGTGTTTCGATTTGTGATATGTACTGCATTTCCCTGTCCACATCATAGACCTATGTTCTTATACTATTCTTGAATCTGTTGGGAAGCGACAAGCACAAGACATTGAGGAATCGGAAAGAACGTTCGCAAATATCCCATGAAACAGGTTATAAATGCTTACTCGCTAATGGTATTTTAGGAATAGTACGTATGACCACAAATTTATCGTACGAATTTGATCGAGAGGGACAGGCAGCATTGTGGTTAAACAATTTGCATGCGTGAGGTCATAAAATTTACAAAAAACAGCTGGTATTATCGTTTTGAAATTTTATTTTAGTCCGTATGCGACGTGTGCCTTTGTTTGACTTATCCTCTATTCATGAAGGCTTACACGACCCATTTTTGGATGCGTGCAGCACCGTTATTCGTTCGGGTAATTTTATTCTTGGGCGCGCTGTGGAGGCATTTGAACGGGCTATGACTCAACTTTTGGGATGCAAATTTACGTTGGGGGTATCCTCGGGGTCAGATGCCCTCTTACTCGCTTTGATGGCATTGGATGTTCGGAGGGGTGACGAAATATTGTGTCCTTCGTTTACTTTTTTTGCAACGGCAAGTTGTGTGGTGCGCTTGGGAGCAACTCCCGTATGGGTGGATGTTCGTGCGGAAGACTTTGGCATCGATGTGGAGGATGCAGAAAAAAAAGTGAGCTCAAGAACGAAAGCCATTATTTCCGTACACTTGTTTGGTCAATGTTGCGATTGCCAGGCTGTTCAGGGCTTTGCCCAAAGGCATAAATTGTGGATTGTGGAGGATGTTGCACAGGCGCAAGGAGCGCAATATGACCAGCGTCAGGCAGGTTCTTGGGGCACGATCGGTGCGTTTAGTTTCTTCCCGACAAAAAATCTAGGTGGATTTGGCGACGGAGGCCTCGTTGCCACAAACGATATCAAATTGGCTGAAAAAGTACGATGCCTGCGTGTGCATGGTGCTGCTCAGCGATATGAACATGTTTATCTGGGAGGCAATTTCCGCATGGATAGCCTGCAAGCCGCATTGCTCAGCGTTAAACTACCCCATGTAAACGATTACATTCAGCAGAGACGGCGCAATGCTCAATTTTACCAACAGCAGCTTGGGCCTTTGGAACCTTTTATAACGCTCCCCCAAGAATTGCCACATCGTTATCATACGTGGAATCAATATACTATTCGCGTGCACAACAATCAACGCAATGCATTGCAATCATTTTTAGAAGAATACGGCATTGAAAGCACTGTTTATTACCCGAAGACGCTGGATTTACAAGCATGTATGCAAGGTGTATCTACGGATAAAGGTATTGCGCCCCATGGGGCTCACGCGCTGGCCAATGAGGTTTTAAGTTTACCTATTTTTCCAGGTTTAACATCGGAACAATTGGAATATACGTGCGTAGCCATTCGCAAGTTTTTTACAAAACAATGAAGGGTTTTACTTGAGTACTTTGATTAAAATGATGGTTCTAGAAAAATCTGTAGGTGTACAAGCAGTTTTCGGCAGCCTGGGATGTGTAAAAAAGGTATAAAATAAACTCTAAGCTTCCAACGCAAGGCATTACGTTAGACGATTAGGGAAAATAGCAAAGGCCCCAAGGCATTAAAGATGAATCCTAGACAAACGGCCCAACCCATGCAAAAATCCCTGCAGGTAGCTCCGTATAGATAGTCCCAGACGACGTTGATCAATACGCCAAAAAATCCCCAGCCTAAAGCATTACCGACCACGTACAAACCTATTCCCCAAAGGCTTGATAAATGCAGCAAACCTGCATAACACATGCATTGTGATCCCACCAACAATACGATGAGAGGTGTCAACTTCCATGCCTTACGTGCAACCCAGACACCCAACAACAAGTGGACACAAATAATGCCAAAAACTTGAGGCACAAGTAAAAATTGCAACTGATATATGCGAATGTGCCAGCGTTGACATAAGGCTTCCAAGTGAAAGAAGTAACCTGAGCTCAATAAAATGGGGAGATTGATGAGTCCGTTGACCATCCAAAATTTTTTTGTTTTTAGTAAAAACCAGGGGGTTTGCATCCGTTGTTTTGGGAAAATATTTTTGCGGACATCCTTGATGATAAGACTCAAAAGTGCGGCAAAAAAGTACATGAGACTTTCCATGCGCAATACGGTTTGCCACGCAAAAAGATGGATCATTTTTAGAACCATGAAGGGTAAGGTGCTTACGGCAAGTATCCCCAGCGATTCTTGGACACCTGCAAAAATTCCCTGCCGAGAGCGAGGTACAAGGGCCATTAAAGTGGTTCGACAGGCCACAACGAGGAGTCCTTGTCCAAGCCACTGCAGTGCCAATAGCAATAACGTAAAGCAAAGTGAATTTAGGCTGCCTGGAGGCAAAAAACTTATGAACAAAAAAATATTTCCCAGGCACAAACTGGAGAAAAAGCATACCTTCTTAAATCTTAGTTTTTCGAAGCATACTCCCGAAAATCCGGCTGTTATTGCAACAAGTAAAGTGGCATAGCAGTACATTTGGCTTAGCGTTTCTCGGGTCCACTGAAAATGTTGTAGCCAAGATTCAGTAAAAGCGCCCAGTACCATAACGTTGGTTAACGCACTCAGAACGTAAAAACTGAGACAACCTATAAACGTACATGCCGTTGTCATTTTACATTCTCTATCAGTCTCGTTGTTTTGGCAAATTGCTTCGAAACCGTGTGCACCCTATAACGATGGTGATTAGAAACAAAATACAAAAAACGGCCCACGAGTCCGTGATGCGGCCAGTACCCCATTTGTTATATGCAACATTCGAAAAACAATAATGCTGCCGAACGTATATTAGGGTAAAGACGAGACCTGCGTGAAAACCAATTGCGCCCCATAGGGTTTTCAATTTTAAAACCCATAAGCACAGCAGGCAGCTCAAAATGTATAGGTTAAAAAAATAAATCCACTGAATATGTGTAAAAATGTCAACCAACGAGTAAAAAGCGCTGTAAAAACCTTTTAAAGCCAAAATGCAATGTACATCCAAATTGCGAACATTTGAGAAATGTAGACAGGCGAAGGTAAAGGATATCCAATGTATGCTCCAAAATTCCGACATGTTTTTAAGAAAGAATCGGAACAGGAGTCCTCTGAAAACAATTTCTTCCAAACAGGCTAATAAAATGCCGGCGACTGCTGAAGATACAATTGTATGCAACAGCGGATTGGACGTATTTTTTAATTCGGGAAAGCCTATGTTGTAGCCGATTAAAACCAAGAAACCAAGCCATAAGCCTACCCCTAATGCAAAGAATTTGATACCAATTCCAAGCGCGTGAAGCGTAAGTTGCATTTTGAGTTCTGTCCAACGCACTTTAAAGTAACGTAAAATTATTGGAAAAGTTAAAAAAACCGAAAATAGTCGACAGCGATCAAAGTATTGTTCGAAGGGTTTATGCGCTAAATAGGTTAGAAAATCGCAGGTGTAATGGATGTTCAGATATTGGATACAGGCAAATGCCATTGGACTTAAACAGGCGGCCAATAGCAAAACAACACCGTAGGCCCCTAACGTATACGTAATGCATTTATATTTCACAAACAGTAGAGAAAAAATGGTGGGAGATACTGGATTCGAACCAATGACCCCTAGCGTGTCATGCTAATGCTCTAACCAACTGAGCTAATCCCCCGACTCATTTTAATTTGTATAGATCTATATCCTGTGGCAAGGAAAATCGTCAAACTTGCCGGGGCTGGAGGGACAAAACACTGGTCACTGGCGTAAGCCGATGGCAAACGTTTTTCTGGTAAATATTCACACAAGAACTTACGTGATGATACCTTTAGCGGAATTTAATGGATATACTTTACCGTGTGGAAATAAACAAGTTCCAGGCTGTAGGACGGCGTTGCATCCAACTTCAGCATAATCTCCCATAATTGCTCCCAATTTTTTTAATCCCGTTGCGTAAACTTTATTGTTGCTGCCTTTGATGAGGATTTCACTTTTGTCGAAGCGTACGTTGGATAAGATAGCACCTGCTCCCAAATGCGCGTACGCCCCTAAAATGGAATCTCCGACGTAATTAAAATGAGGGACCTGCACGTGATCTAGCAAAATAGAATGTTTGAATTCGCAGGAATTACCTAAAACACAATGTTGTCCCACAATGACATTCTCACGTATATAAACACTTGGACGTAAGGTACAATGGTCGCCAACGTAAGCAGGTCCTTGGATGTATCCCGACGGGGGCAGTGCTACGTTTTCTCCAATGAACACATCCCCGCAAATATATAAGTTGGGAGGTACCCTGGAACGAATTCTGCTTTCTGTTGGGCAATGCTCAAAAAATTTTGCCAGTACTTCTGGAAGCCGTTTTAACCATACCCACGGTTCCATGTCCAACAGCAGTATATTTTTAAAAGGCCATGTGTCGGCAATGGATGAAAAAAATTGTTTTGCTTGCATCATTTTTACGTTGATAAGACGCCAATCTAGGATTAAAATGTACCTATGACAAGTAATATCCATTCTGTTTCTTCCGTAAAACCTGCAGCCTCCACTACCGAAGAGGTCGTAAGTGCCAATCCTTCGGCGGCGGATGCAGCGGACGTTGAAGATTTTCAGGCCTCTGTTTCTGCGTCGGATAGAAAGCAGGCACTGAAAGAAGCCAACAACCGTTTTTTATTTCAAAGAATGATTGGATCCATGCGCACTTCTTCCCAAGAGCAGATTAAAGAGTTACAAAAACAACAAGCGGAAGAGGATAGTGCTTCTCGAAGGTAGCTGCAGGCCAGTGTGTTGATCGTTAAAGCATGTTAATGTGATATTGTCGACAAAAACGTTGAAGGGGAGGAGGTATCCGAATGTGTTTTCCAGGCCAGTGCTTCCTGAATTGTCGTTTCCGGATGATTGCTGGCCTAAAGATGCTTTTCGAATCCTAGAGGATACTTTTTGGGTTTGTAGGTTTTACTTAGCTGTAATATTTTTGAAACGCATTCCTCAATGTTTAGATGTAGGTTAAGAGTAAAGCTTCTATCAACTTGGACCAACCATTGACGAGAACGAACAGCATGAGTTTAAACGGCAACGATATCGTCATTGGAGAAACCATCATCATACCCATGGCCAAAAGAATATTGGAGACGACCAAATCAATGGCGATGAATGGCAAGTAAATTAGGAACCCTATTTCGAATGCGGCAGATAGCTCTGAGAGCATGAAGGCAGGGATACAAATGAGGAGATCATCCTCTTTTAAGTCTTTAGTATAAGCATCCGGCCATAGGCGTTTAGCCATACGCATAAAAAAAATAGATTGTCGCTGCGGTGTATGTTTCGTTAAGAATTGTGTAATGGGTTGTTTGGTATAATTCAATAAAGCTTTTAATTCGCTGAGCGTTTGTTCGGTACGTTCACTCGATGCATATTCGGATGCGAACGACGTGAGAGACAACCCAGAATTGTCTTGCGCCATGTACGGCTTAAATTTATCGGGGAGTACAAATGCTTCTTTGAGTTGTTTACGCGCTTTCAAAATGTCATTTGTTTCGAAGGCCCTATGAATGCTTTCTTGCAGCGTAGGGGCCATAATGTAAAGGGTTAATATAATAGCCAAGCCATTGACCACCATGTTGGGTGGGATTTGTTGTAATCCCATGGCTTGGCGAATGAGATTCATGACGATGACAAGTTTTACGAAAGAAGTCACCATTAAGGCTACAAAAGGCGCTAGCGATAATGAAATAAGGAAAATGATGATCCCAATGGGATCATACAAAAATGAGGCGTCTGGAATCATGAATTCAATTGAGTTATGCGAATTCCAAAATGTTCGTTAATGCATACCCATTCACCCTCTCCGATGATTTTTCCATTGGCTTTGATTTTGACGGGATCGTCAATGGTATGATCCGTTTCGAAAGTGTAGCCAACGTGTAAATTTTTTATTTCTTCCAGTGAAAGTATCTTTTCCCCCGCATCAAATGTGATGTGAATGGGCAATTGATCAAGATTGATGGCGATGGATTTGGGCGTTTGATCACTTTGGGTTTTTTCGTCTTCGGTCGATGTATCCGAAGCAGGTACTTCGGCGGCTACATCTTCTGGCGTTTTGATATCATCTTCTGGAATGATGCCTGCAGGTAAGTCGTTTGTTTCGTCCATAAGAGGTGTTTGAATTGCAAATTGATTGAGGGCAATTTGTTTTGCCCAGAAAGTGAGCTGGTTTGCATGAAATCTAACCAGATTATTTTGTGCCCGCACGCGTTCTTGCGTTAGCAAAATATCCCCCGTACGTAGTTGTTTAAGTTCATCCAAAGAAATGCGCGTACATCCACGTTCGATTCTAAAAATGAATGGAATTTGATGAATGTCGAAGTTGGGTTTTGGCTCCGGTACACTGGAAGACACTCTTTGAAAAAAAAGGGTACTTGCATCGTCATTAAACAATTGTAGGGAGCATTTATTTTGGTTTTCAACGATATGGAGTGTAGCCAACCCATTTTTGATTTCTGTGGGTGTAAATTGTACTTGGCTTAATTCAACGGAACTTACATTCAATTGATTGAGCAATTCGGCTACAAATGCTTGGCAGGCATCCAGCAGGCAGGTTTGAATTTCTGGATCACAAGTTTCCCAGTGGAGTTCTTCAAGTTGTGGATCCAAAAAGCTGAGAAACGAATGATTTAACAATCCAATGTTTAAATCTTGATTTTCCCATCGGTAGGTTAATGTTGCAAAGGTTCGTTCGCCAATGGCGGGGCTTAGTTCAAAGCAATACGTATGGTTATTGGACGTACAATGCACTTGCGAGGGATTTGTCCACGCATTAAGCAATTGGACGCATTGGGCATTCAGTTGGATTTTGGGTTTGAATTTATCCATTATTCGCTGTCTTCAGGCGTTTGATATTCGTAACGATTTCTGGAACGTCCATCTTGAGGTTGCCCTTGCCCAGAAGCGGTGTTTCCTTTTGTTCCATGAACGGAGACAGAAATTTCCTGAAAGTGATTGAGACGTTCCACCAAATGTGTTTGCAAGTGGGTGTGGGTATTGACCAAAAACGTTTCTGCTTGCACGTTGGTTGTCACAAAAGTTACCTGTAAATTATTGCCTTGTTTTTGTAAATTTACTTCGGTTCCCGCCAATAGTTGTGGATTCAGCGCAATTTTTACAACTTGTTTGTTCTCCAGAGCGTTGCTCGAAATTAAAATTTGATCCACAAGTTCAGTTTTAATCTGTTGCAAGCGGTGGCTATGATCCAGGGCGGTATTTGAGCTCGTTTGGGAAAAGCTTTGAAGATTATTCAAAATCGTATCACCGCTACTTGTAGATGAGGGTAGGCCTATGGGCAAAGGATTATTTTGCGTTGCGTAGGCTGGTTCGTCTACCTGTGAAGCCGTCGGTCGATTTTCCACCGGCACTTTACCGGTTGTAGCACTGACAGATTTGTCTATAAAGGTCGAATGTGTGTGCAGGTTACGGGGTAAGGAATCTGCAAGTGCATTATGGGTTGTTGTCTTGTCGGAGTTTTTATTGGAAAGCGGGGGAATTGCTTCACTGGCCTCCGTTAGTTGTGTAGAGGTCGCAAGTTTGGGTTGATCAACGTGAGTTTCTGGGTGCGGCGTTGCCGTCTGCGTGAACATTTTACCTACATTTGGAAATGTGGGCAGTAGGCCTATTGTATCTGCTGCATCATTGGATTTCATTGATGGTAGGCCAGAAGCAATATCATCTTTGGACATTTTTGGGTTAAGCGGTGTCCATTGGGGGGAGGCTTTCAATTGATCTTGCGTCTGCACGGCCGACTTTTTCAAAAGTTCATTAAAAGCTTTCACGGACGATGGATCGGCCGAAGGGCTAGGTTCCGATGGATTCTGCGCAATTTTTTCGTAAGATGGGTCGGATGTTACGGTTTGGGGTGTATTGACTTGGGGCATACGTTATTCCTTGCTACTTTTTGTTTTAAAATCTTCCAATTCTTTATCTTGTTCAACTTGTTCCAGGGCACTGACTTCCGCTTTCCATGTGACCTTATGTTCTTCTATTTTATTCATTTCAACGGTCGCCTGCTTGAGAGCTGCTTTACATTGCTCCACTTTTTTAGCAGCCTCCTCTTCTAGATTTTGTGCTTTTTGGAGAGCAATTGCAAGCTTTGATTGATGTTCATTCAGTTTCCCAAGTTTAAATGCTATGAGATCCATATAATTACGTTTAAATTGGGGTTTTTTAAAGAGTTTGTCGTAGATTTGTCGGATAAAATCCGGTTTTTTTTTAACGAACATTTCAAGTTTAATTTTTTGTTGTTCGCAGAACTTTTTGGCTTCGGCTAGGGCATTTTGAGCTTTAATAAGCGCATCACTGGCCCGATCTTTGCGTAAATTACGGACGCGTAACAAATCTTCTAATTCATACTTCATGCATGTTTCTTTTCTTCATCCGATGGATTGAATCCCCTAAGAGTAGCGTCGTTGGATTTAAATCAACGTTTGAATGGCTCACAATGGGTTCGGGTTACGCATTGACCAATGCGATCATACGTTCCACCGTTTCTTCATAGTGAGATTTTTCCGTTAAGCTTTGTTTCAGAAAGTTATCCAGTTCTGGCATTTTTTTGATCGCTTCATCCACTTCTGCATCGCTCCCCTTTTTGTATTCTCCAATACGCAATAGAAGTTCGACTTCTTGATATTTGGCCAACATATTTCTAAATTTTCCGGCAGCTTTATTGTGTTCTTTGGGAACGATTGCGTTCATGACACGACTGACGCTTGCCAAGACGTCAATGGCGGGATAGTGGTTAGCACTGGCGAGTTTTCTTGAAAGAATGATATGGCCGTCCAAAATGGAGCGCGTTTCGTCGGCGATGGGTTCTGTCATGTCATCCCCTTCTACCAAAACGGTGTAAAGTGCCGTTATGGAACCTTTATCGGATTGGCCGGCCCGTTCCATAAGTTTTGGCAATGTTGAAAAAACGGAGGGCGGAAAACCTCTTCGCGTTGGCGGTTCTCCTGCGGCGAGGCCAATTTCGCGCTGCGCTCGCCCAAATCGAGTGACCGAGTCCATCATGAGCAGGACTTTTTTACCTCGGTCTCTAAAAAATTCGGCCACACTGGTGGCGACGTAGGCCGCCTTTAAACGTTCCATGGATGAGCGGTCAGACGTGGCAACGACCAATACGGAGCGTTGTAACCCCTCTTCACCCAGATCTCTTTCGATAAATTCTCTGACTTCACGACCGCGCTCGCCGATGAGGGCCAAAACAACGATTTCTGCCGCCGTATTCCGAATGATTTGGGCCAGCAGTGTACTTTTCCCTCCACCCGCGGCGGCGAATATGCCCAAACGTTGTCCTTCGCCGCATGTCAATAACCCGTCTAGTACGCGCAAGCCAAGCGACATGGGTTTATCAATGGGGTTACGGGTCATGGCATTGGGTGGATCCGCGTACACGGGATAATAAGTTTCTGGGACAAAAGGGCCTTTCGTGCTTTCATCCGTGACTAGACCGAGTCCATTGAGTACGCGTCCCAGCAATCCACTACCTACGGGAACGCTGTGCGTTTTACCCGAAGGAATTACTTGCGTTGAAGATGAAACACCCGTCAGGTCTCCCAGGGGTGTCAGCAGGGCAGCTTCTTGAGCAAAACCGACGACTTCGGCCAAAGTTTCGTTGGAGGTTCCGGGATTGACGAACGAGCAGATTTCTCCAATTTTTACACCCGGCACAAAGGCTTTGACAATGGTTCCAATGACTTGCAAAACTTTTCCCTTTGTGGCAATTGATGTCGTTGCTTGGATAGTTTTACTCAGCAAATTTTGAAGTGTTTGCATTGTCAGCGGATAATGGATTCAATCGCTTTCATAAGCGTGTTTAATTGGACATCCAAGCTGGCATCCAAGATACCGGTTTCCGTTTCAAGAATACACTGTTCATTTTGCATCGCATTGTTACCTTCGATTTCAATGCGTTCAAGGTGAGGTTGCGCCTGAAGGAGTTCGTCAATTTTTGTCTTAAGCGTGATTGCCTGTTCCGGCGGCACGTGAATTTTTAAGAACTGTCCGTTGGGTACGGACTTCAAAGCATTTTTTACCAAAGCGGTAATTCGTTCGGTTGCAGGACATTCTCCCAAAATTTTTTCCGTAACGGATCGAATGACGTCGACGAGTGTTTGTTCCAATTTTGATAAGTAATCGATCCCTCCTGCCAACATGCTGAATAGCATTTCAACATGTTTTTCCTGACTGGCGTCTGTCCCTTCTTGAAACCCTCGTTGCTTTTCTTCTTGGTATGTTTTTTTTGCATCGTTGATAATGAGTTCGGCCTGCGTATTTGTCTGTTGGATGATTTTTTTGGATTTTGCTTTGGCATCTCCTAAAATGATGTCTGCTTGGGCAACGCAAGCGTAATCTTCGTACTTAATAATACGCGTTGCGGGGCATATTTTTTTGTTGGATTGGAGGGTCAATAACATCATAACTTATTTTTTTAATTCTTTGTTGATCAGTAAATCACACAGGGAAATGAGTTTCATTTGTTCGGTGGGATCGGTGCGATGTTCGAAGTTCCACGTAAATGTAGGATCAAATTTTAGCGTAAAACGTTTCAAAAGTGGTTCGGATGAATTGCACAAGCAATATTCTTGGAAAAATTGTCCCGCTTCGAGAATATTTGCAGGTAGATCGGGTTGCGAAAATTTTGGAGCAATGTTGCAGGGCAGGAGGGGCATGAAAAGTGAGGCGCGTTTCAAAATGCACTCGTATATTGTAGTACCTAATAGGGATGTAAGTTGCTCACGTTGTTGTTTCGTGACAACTTTTTTGATGGCTTCCGTAAAAAATAGTGCTCCCAATAGATGCTGTAAATCCGTTAAAATTTGGATGGGAAGAAATAGCCATTCGCGTAATGGAGATTCTAAATTTTTTATGGGAAATTCTAGCACATCCAATTTTTTTCGAAGGTAAGCGCTTAGATGTTGGCGTATTGTTTTGTTTGTTATCTTTTGGAAAGGAAATTCTTCGGGTAAATTTTGAGTTAATGTGTGCGGATGCACATCGTTCAATGTTTGGCTATATTGGACGCATTGACAAAATTGATTTCTATCGTTTGCCCACAAGTATTTTGCATTGAACATAGGGAATTGAGCATGCGTTAACTTTGAGAGGATTGTTTTTGTTTTAGGAAGAAGACGACACCTCCGAGGACGGTTATCACGCCGACGAAAATAGCACCGAGGAAAAACCAAAACTTAAGCACGGAATCTTTGGCGATTTTCATGGAAAGAACGGTTGTATACGGATTTTTTTGAGTAGACAAGTTGAGCGGCAATCGTTCTTTGGGAGGGGTTGCTGGAAACAGTACAACGTTAACTTTATCGTACGTGAGTCCTTCGATGCTGTTGGTAACCAACTGACGTATGTCGCGGACGCAGTCGTCTAGGTTCACCTGGGGTAAGTAGGAAATGAAAACGGAAGCGGATGAGGGTAATATTTTGGCAGAATAAGGATCGTTGTCGGGAAGGACGATGTGAACGCGTGCCGTCACAATACCATGGATGTGCGTTAGAGTTTCGGCCAATTGTTCCGATAGGGCATGCATGAAGCGGGCTCTTTCTTCGAGCGGCGAGGACACAAGTCCTGACTTTTTAAATACGTCTCCCAGGGAACTAAATTTGTCTTTGGGGTAACCCACTTCGTTGAGTAGGCTGACGGCTTCCGTAAATTGGTTTTTATCGACAACAATATTCCAGGTGCCTTCTACGCCTGAAACTTTATTGCAATTGACTTGATTGAATAGCAAAATAGCGACCATATCGTTGGCATCTTTTTCCGGCAGTCCCGTATACAGGGCTTGTTGGCTGCACCCACAGACAAACAGTGCTACTAGAGAAAAACTTGCCTTCCAATTCATGCGTTTACTGACCTTTGAACAGCGATTGTGCGCCCTGATTAATTCTGTCGGCCCCTTTCGATATTAAATCCTGCGTTAATTGATAATCCACCAATAGTTTTTGTAATTTAAGTGTATCTGCGACTGTAATGGATTCGTTTGCGCTCATTTGACTGATATTGTCTTGGAGGGATTTTGTGCTGGTCCCCTGATGGTCGGATACGCGTTGCAAAGCAAGGAGGATATCGTCACCCGGGGCACGGTTTTCAAACGCTGCGGCTTGAGGTGTTACAACGGGAGGAGGATTGTTCAACACGTCCAAGGGTGCTTCGGGTATTTCCAAGTTTGTTGTAATTGGATTATCTGGGCGTACGTCGAGCGAAGCTTGGATGTCGGATTCGACGGCTTGTTGCTTTTGGAGGGTACTCAGTGTATTGCCTTCGATGCTCATGACAGTGAATGGGATGTTTTAGAAAATTGGCTGGCTTGTTGGGTTTGCAGGTCCATCGGCGAGAGTTCTTTTTGATAACTATCCAAGACGGCCTGTGCCAATTGTTTGGCAGATGGAGTTTCTCCGTATTGGATAACAGATTCGGCGGCGGCTACGGCGTGCGAATCGACGTGGGTCATTTTAAATGCGACTGCCAAGAAGCTTTTGGCCAATTCGTTTTCTGGATTTTTTTCTAATACTTTGAATAAAATTTTTGATCCACTGGCAATTTGGCCTGAAAATATGTATCCAATCCCTTGGGCAAGCAGCGCATCTAAGCTGTCTGGACGTGCTTTAACGATGGCATCAAAGATAGCCTGAGATTCTTTAAAAAAGCCATTGTTGACGCCCACGTATCCGATTTCGGCGAGCAATTGCAGAAGTTCACTGGAAATTTGTTGTAAGAAGTTATTCATCATTAAAATCAACGAATGTTTTGAATTACGTTTTTAAGTCCTGTTGCGATACCTGATTGGAAATTGGTTAGCAATTGTGAAGCTAATTGCCAACGCGTCATGGTCATTTGGGCAGCCATGAGTCGGCTTTGGTCAAGTTGTCCCGGATCTAGGGCTGCCAACTCTGTAAGGAGTGCGTTCATCTGCGTTTCGCCTTTGGCAACGAGGCCGACAATGCTATCGGAGGCTCTATCAATGGTCGTGACTTTGGTACTATCCCAAAGGGAAGATTGGGTTGCGAATTTGTAATCACTTGAGCTTGCTTCTGCTAAACTTGGATCTTTGGACATAATGTTAGTGGGTTAGAATTGTTTCTGCGTGTTGCAATGCCATTTTCAGGCTTTCGAGTGTGTCGAAATGCGTTTTATCGGATGCCGAAGGCATTAATTGGTTGATAAATTGCTTATATTGGGCCAACTGATCGCGTAATTTCCTACGGAGGGTTCCCGTTGTATCTTGTTTGAGTTGGGTTTCCATTTCCACAAGAATAATTTTTTGACTTTGATTCATGGATTATAGTTCGTTGAGGGTGAAATTGATGGATTCTTCGTTTTTGTTGAGAATAATGCCACTCGGCGTGATGGATTGAATGACGTAACTTGAAGGTAAAGTGGTTCCTTCAAAGTAGCGTTCTCCGTTTTGAAGATCGATCCAGGGAACACCGTCTGTGGGAATGGAAACGGAAGCAATGGGTGATTTGAAGAAAGAGCGTTTTACGGATTGGGGTGGCAACACGGCAACGTGTGCAAGGACGTGGCAGATACCGTTAAAGGTGTTTTTAAGTGCCCTTTGAGCCTCTTTCCACATGGGTTCGTTTTGTGTGGGAACACTGCCGGATACGAGAAGTCCAGATTCGAGGGTCTGTATGTTGAGAAGTCCCATTAACCCGTATTGTGTAAGCAAGTTTGATGCCATATCGTAAACTTCATCGGGGCTAAGCAGGGTCGTTTGAATAGATTTTAGGCCGACGACGTCTGCAAAAAGTTGATTTTTAATATTGGGTAAGTTATCGATTGCGTACAGGTAGCCTTGAAGTGCGATGGAATTGAATTCAACTGCTCTTGAAGCGGAAATGGTTTTAAATTTTTTCAGCACTTCTCGGGCTTGAAGGAGTAAATTTTCCTGCGAGTAAATGCGCAATTTTTTAAAAGGTATTGGGGATAATGCTTTTTGTAGGTTTTGTTTTTGGGTATTGGTTTCAACGTAAACGGTCAAATCGTATGTGTTTTGTTTATCTTCTAGGATGATATTGTTGGGGTTGACATTGTTTTTTTGCAAAATGTTGAGAATGGTCGTTTTGTTATGTGCGGATACCGTGGATGTGGGGTTATCGGGTTCATTGGATTTTTTTGAAAAAAGTAGGGTTAGGATGACAACCAGCAATGCGGCTAAAGGTAGGCCTCCGGCGATGGCATACTTTTTAATTTTTGCCTTGCGGGTATCATCAACGGTTGAAGTTTCGTTGGGAGGGGGTGTATCGGGAGATGAATCTTGCTGTGGTACCGGTTCATCTTGAGGGGTTACGGCCGTTTCTTGCGTTGGTTTTTGGTCGGCGGAGATGGTGGGCCAGGTGACGTCGTTGGGGCCCATGGACAGTAGGGTTGAACCGATGACAACCGCTCGAAAACTTTGAAGTACGGTGATGCCCGTTACGTGGGTCCCATCCACGGTTACGGGAGCGTCGTTGAGAACTTCCAGGTTAATTTTGCTGTTCTTGACAAAAACTTTGATGTGTTGGGCATTGAGTGCTGGGTCAATGAGAACTACGTCGCATGCGGCTTCTTTACCGATGACGATGGCGGTTTCCTGCAGATCGATTTCTGCGCCGTTGTGGGGGCCGGACAATACGCGCAAAACAAGTTGACCTGCGGTTGTCGCGACATTATCCGTTGTTGTGGAATTATCTGTTGTCTCGGTATCATCCGTCGTTTCGGAATTATCTATCGTTGTAGCGTTATCTGGCCCTTGAGGTACGGTATTACCCGACGCTTGATTTTCGGCCTGATTGGTTTCTTGAGAGTCCATGAGACATATTAACTATAGTGAAGAAAAAAGTGGATGTAAACAAAAAATTATTGCGGTTGAATGAGATAATTGCTGAGGATGCCACAAGGTTGGTTTCCAATAAGTATTTTTATGGAGGTAATGTCAAAACGGCTATGGACCCCTTAAAGCGATGATCGCACATCTACAGAACGCAAAAGGGTTGGCCTCCGCGATTGTTCCCAAAGCGCTGAACACATCCTACAAAAGTCGGGAGATTATGCAGCCATTTTATTTACACCTATCAGATCGTCACTGAATCGACAACATATCCGTTTTCATGCTGCATCACCCGTTCCAAACTTGCATTGCAAAAAGAACTTTTTGCTTGCATCCAAAAATGAGTGCATCTTAAGCTAAGGCAGTTTTTATTTTTATGATAAGGAAAAAATTGATATTGCTAAGTACCTTGGTGCTTGCGTATTCCATGGTGTGGAATACTTCTCGTCTTCGGGCGGATGTTGTGGAGAAGCTTACACGTGCCAATGCCGCTTTTCAAACTGAGGATTCCAATGCCCCATTTTTCTTTATACAGGCTTTTGATGAATTGGAGAGTATTCTGCGTAAAGTTTGGAGCGAACACGGGCATGGAGGGATCTTTGGATTGGGGACACTGCCTATTCGCGAACATCATAGCTATTATGCTTCTCCGGTAATGATGGGTTGTTGGCTGGCGGGTAGTTTAATTTCTCAAAAAGAAGAGTGGTTAGGAATGCGTGCAGCACAAAAAGGAAGAACTGTATCGGATGAAATTAATTATACACAGATAGACGTAAAATCTTTACTTTCAATATTAGCGAAAGAACAAGCTTTAGACTTGGAAACCTTAGAGGTCTCGGATTTGAATGATGTCTTTGAAAAACAAGTGGGACAATATGTACGCCCTGTTATTTTAAGTTCATTGCACCAACCTACGTTGGAAGCATGCGGCGAGTATTGGCAGAAAGAATTTTGTGTACCCGTAGGCAACTTGATAGGTAAGTATACCATTCCACCTTCGTGCGAAAGCACTACCGTGGCACACATTTATTATGTACTCAATTTGTGGCGCTGTTACTGTGGGTCCGATTTTGCTTTGTTTCCAACTCAGAAGAAGTGGATGGGAATGAGCTTAAGTGACGAGAGCTGGAGGGGTAGCTTACGCCGATGTGTGCATGATTGGTTGCTAGAAGTTGTTAACTTATGCAAACCTGAAGCACATCATGGGTATTATAACCCACAAAATGATCCTATATATAAATTTCTGGATACGTCCATTCGTAATAATCATCAAGAACCTAAAACCTGGCAAGATAATAAAAGTATACCCTACTATGTCATTAAGCCGTTTGCATTTTACCGCATCAGTTATTATAACTACAGATCTGATAAGTATGCAAAAATTTCTGATGAGAAAAATATATTACAACAAACCTTATTGAATCTATCGGTACCAGGTTTCCAAACAAACTGAAGACAAACAATAAATTAAAGGGAAAATTTTTTGCTTGCGATTTCGGTAATTCTTTTCAAACGAGCTTTTCGCTATACGATTTCGACAACGTTAGGGATCGGTTTCACGCGTGGCTATTCAACGTCATGCAAGTGCCCAGAAGGGAAGAGGATCCCATTCATATATTTCTCGCAAGTACGCTGGTGCATTGGCATAATAACGTTTATAGTTACATCGACAGGGATAGTTTACCGGATACGCCCATTCATCCTTTGGGTTGGTATCAGATAGAGCTCATCCTGCTAAAAAGCAAACTGCTGGAAACGGTTGCCCTAAGGGGTGAAACGCAGCATCCGCTGTTGCTACTCTTGGCAGTAAAATCGCGAGAATTGGAACAAATTTTTGAACCCAACCGCGATATCAGCCATGCCGCAGAGATGGGGGCTGCCATGAGAAGAGCGGCAGGGGTTTAAGTCGGTGCGCCTTCAAGCTTTTTGACATCCTGGGAAAATCGGGAACTGTTCTCCTTTAAAATGATCCTCTGCGAGCAGCTTTTAAATTTTGCACGCAAGGGATCGGTGTAAATATTACGACATTCTTGCAATGGACTGTTCTGTGGACGCGGCGTTCTGTTTGTATTCCTGCAAAACGGAGAGAATGGTCTTTAAAAAATTGAAGAAGGATTCAATGGATTTTTCGTCCATGGATTCTCCTTGTTTCCAGAATTCCAGTTGCGCATTTGCCCGCTCCTTTTCGATTTCGGCTGCCTGCTGTTCTGCAGTGTACCCTGCAGTGAATATCCCCGATACCCCTTCAACCATTTTTGTCGACCCCCCTACCGCATCAACTATATTTCCCCACATTCCCCAATTTGTCGGTACAGTGTCAGTTCCTTTTGAAACGTTAGTGGCTGCTTCTGGAACGGTAGTGTCTGCATCTCCTGCGCCCGTACTTCCTTTGCTATCAAAATTAGAATTATCTTTCGATTCGGTGTGAGCTTTACCTGCACAAACAGCTTTTGCAGTACCCGCTCCAATATTTATGCAACCGCTTACAATATTGGTTATAGCCTGAGCCATAGCCGCATCGTAAGCGGCATCTGCGGATTTTCCCATCGCATCAAGTTTCGTTGTTAAAGCGTTAAGTACACCGTTGAGGTCATTGAGGTCCCCTTGACGTTGCGCATTGATCATCGATGTAAATGCTTGCAATAACAGCTTAATTAAACCACGGATATCGTCGTCCGTGATAATTTTACTACCGGGACTCGTAACGGGCGTTTTCGGTGTTGAAATACTTTCAATGCTTCCATCTGCGAAGAAAAGACTTAACTTATTGATATTACCGCTGTCAACGATAAGTCCATCCTTGCTGATCGTGTACGAATCTCCCTTTTTTGTGACCGAATAAGTCCCATCTTGCGCATCACTTCTAGCGTCAAATGCCACATTATAGGTACCATCAGCGTAATTTTGTATGTCCTTAATATCTGGTATACTCATAAATTTCCTTTATCTCATTTTGCATTGTGCAACTCTCATTACTATCTTGCCACGTACGTTATTATTTTCGACCTATTCCGAATTTTCTTTAGTAAAATAATGGAATAAAAGAGCATCCCTGCCCTTAACTGTGGCAAATATCAGAATTTTCTTTTCATTGGTTACGGCTTGTAGTATGATGAAAGCATGGTTCAGCGAATGGAGCAGATTCAGACGCAATCGCAATTGCTTGCGCCTCAATTAAGGCAGTCCTTGAAAATATTGCAGGTTTCGGCCATGGACCTGCGCAACGTTATTCTGGAAGAGCTTCAAATGAATCCTACGCTGGAGGAATTGCCTTTGGATGAGGTCAGCCTGGACGATCCCGTGAATGCCGAAGATCGTTGGGAAGATTACAACGAGTTTGTCCCCGATTCAAAAGCTAATGCGATTGCCCGTGGCCGCAAACATGATTTTCTGATGAATTCACTCGTATCCGAAGTTTCATTGCAGGATCACTTGTACGAGCAAATAGGCTTTTGGGATATTTCTTCCGAAGTCGAAGATGTCGTCCGCTTTTTAATCGGTAGTATCGACGAAAAGGGATTTTTAACCCTACCTTTGTCAAAGATTGAAGAACAAACAAAAGCCGACCCCGAAACCATTCGGGCGGCCATAGCCGTTCTAAAGCAATTGGATCCTCCCGGAATTGGTTGCGATGGTCCACGCACTTGCCTGTTACAGCAATTGAAAATCCAGAACAAAACCTCTTCGGTGGCCTTTCAAATATTGGATCAATGCTACGACCTGCTGCTGCGCAATAAAGTGATCGATATGGCGCGATATTTGTCCATCTCTTGCGATGCCGTTCAAAGTGCCATCGAAGAAATTGCAAAGTTAGATCCCGCTCCCGGACGTCGATTTGAAATTCACCACGTCCAGGGTGTGATTCCGGATGTTGCCATCTATAAAAATCATCTGCACGAATGGGTCGTAGACCTCAACAATCACTACATTCCACGTTTGTGCATCGGCAATACTTATGAGCATTTGCTATCCGAGGGTTCCATGAATCATCAGGATAAAAACTATTTGCGACTCAAAATGCGTTCGGGCCGCTTTCTTATCCAATCCATCTTGCAACGTCAAAAAACGATCGAACGCATTGCCTATGCCCTCCTTGACAAGCAGAAAGACTTTTTTGAATCGGGCCCCAAGCGTTTAAAGCCGCTAACCCTTCAGTCGCTTGCAGAAGATTTGGGGATTCATGAAACCACCGTCAGTCGCGCCGTCGCAAACAAATTTATAAAAACATCCTTCGGCATCTTTGATTTTAAATATTTTTTCACAAAGGGATTGAATTCGGATTCGGGAGACTCTATTGCTAATACTATCATAAAACAACAAATTCAAAAAGTTATTGAGCAGGAAGATAAGACAAAACCTCTCAGTGACCAGAAGATTGTTGAAATTTTGGCGCAGGAAAATGTGAAGATTGCCCGCAGAACGGTTGCGAAATATCGCGAAATGTTGTGCATTCCTCCCACCCATCTGCGCAGAAAATATGATTCGTATGAATATTCATGAGTATCAAGCAAAGCTTTTGTTAAAAAAATTCCAAATCCCTACCCCCAGAGGTGTTTGCATAAAATCTTGCCAACCGAACGTTGTCGAAAAAGTCCTGAATACTTTTAAGGAAGGCGAAATGATCGTCGTTAAAGCGCAAATCCATGCGGGCGGGCGCGGTCAAGGTCATTTTGTTGAAAATGGTTGCAAAGGCATTCAATGCGCTAAAAATAAGCAAGAGGCGCGTGAAAGTATCGATGCCATGTTGGGCCATACCCTCGTCACGCGACAAACGGGCCCCCAGGGCAAACGCGTACGAAAAGTTTATTTGACGGAAGGCATTCGCGTTCATCGAGAATTTTACGTTTCCATCCTGGTGGACTGCGAACATCATTGCCCCATTTTGATCGCATCGGCGGAAGGCGGTACCGAAATCGAAACGCTGGCCCAAACGGCCCCAGAAAAGATTTTGAAAGTTTTGATCGACCCACTTGTGGGATTAACCGATTTTCAAGCGCGTCGTGTGGCATTCTTCCTCCAACTTTCTCCCGAAATTCTTCCCGAATGCCTGCAAGTGCTTAAAAATTTATATCGGTTGTTTATGCAGATGGATGCCCTGCTGGTCGAAATTAATCCCTTGGTTTTGAATGAAGATGGACATTTAATGGCGTTGGATGCAAAAATTCAATTGGATGACAATGCGCTGTTCCGCCATAAAGGTTGCGGAAAATGGACTGACGATTATGAAAAGGATCTCAAGGAAGTTGAGGCAGCAAAGTCGAAACTGAATTACATTGCATTGGATGGCGATATCGCCTGTTTGGTGAACGGAGCCGGTTTGGCAATGGCAACCATGGATATGATTCAACATTTTGGAGGTCGACCTGCCAATTTCCTCGATGTGGGCGGTAGTGCCAACGCAGAACAAATTCAAAAAGCTTTCAAAATTATTTTAAAAGATCCCTGCGTTAGAGGTATTTTCATCAACGTTTTCGGCGGTATTTTAAGGTGCGACCTGTTGGCGGAAGCCATCGTTACGGCCGCACAGTCCATGGCATTGCACCTGCCGATGGTGGTCCGTTTGAAGGGTACCAATGTTGAACGTGCTCACCAAATTTTACGGCAGAGTGCCCTGCCTTTGATTACCAAGGATACGTTGGAAGCGGCCACAAAGGAAATTATTCGTCGAGCGCAAGGAATGTAATCGTGAGCATCTTTGTGGATACATCTACCCGCATCTTAGTTCAAGGAATTACCGGGCAAAGTGGGTTGACTCACGGTCAGCTGTGTTTGGGTTATGGCAGTCGCATCGTCGCCGGCGTCACCCCCTGCAAGGGCGGCAGTTACGTGTTGCACAAAATCCCCGTATTCAACACCGTGGAAGAGGCTGTCCGAGAAACAGGCGCAACGGCTTCCCTAATCTTTGTTCCCCCCGCATTTGCGGCGGATTCTATTTTGGAAGCTATCGATGGAGGTATCGAATGGGTCGTGTGCATTACGGAGGGCATCCCCATTCGGGATATGATGGTGGTGAAACGAAAATTGTTAGGTTCTCGAACCCGACTCATTGGACCCAATTCTCCCGGAATCATCGTTCCAGGAAAGTGTAAAATGGGCATTATGCCGGACGCTATTTTCAAAGAGGGCTCCATCGGCGTCGTTTCTCGTTCCGGGACTTTAATGTACGAGTCAGTATGCCAGTTAACCGAACGCGGCTACGGACAATCTGCATGCGTAGGTATAGGCGGAGATCCGATTGTTGGAACAACTTTTATCGATGTATTGAAAGCCTTTAATGAGGATTCTCAAACGGAAGCCATTGTACT
>JAIRKR010000034.1 GCA_031260015.1 Puniceicoccales bacterium | reverse complement strand
AGCGTATTTCAAAAATGGTCCATGATTCTTATGCAGGGTTCGGGGTTGTATTACACGGTTTACGGTTTGTTGATATTGGGGTTTAGTTATTTTTGGGTTTCCATTATGTTTAAGCCGCTGCAAGTGGCGGATGAATTGAAAAAGAATGGCGGATACATCCCGGGTGTACGGCCCGGCGATGGTACAGCTCAATTTTTAGATTTTGTAATGACCCGATTGACCTTGGCGGGTGCAATATTTTTGACAGTCATAGCTTTATTTCCAGATTTGCTGTATTTCTTATACAAGATACCTTACAAAGTAGCCTTATTTTTTGGGGGTACGGGAACTTTAATTACGGTGGGTGTTTTATTGGATACAATGAAGCAACTGGAAACTTATCTATTGCAGAGAAATTATGATGGATTTCTGGCAAAAGGTAAAATGAAAGGACGCTTTACTTTCATGTCTCAAATTCAAAGATTGGCCGATACGGAAGACAAAAGTTTGCGATTGCTGTGGATGTCGGTACTTGTTTTGTTCGTTATTGGATTGTTGGCGTGGATTTTAAATGCGACATTACTGTAATGCGAGTATCGGGGTAAGTGAAATAAATGATTGCAAAGACGGATCAAGAAATTACTAAAATACGGGAAGCGGGAGCCTGTGCCGCCTGGGTGCTTAATCAAGTAAAAAAAGCGGTTACCCCGGGGATAAGCACATACGATTTGGATCAAATTGCAAAAAAAGTTATGGAAGAAAGTGGCGCCGTGAGTTCGACTTATGGTTATGGCCGCAAAGGGAATGAATTTCCCGCCTACATGTGCGTTTCGGTCAATGAACAATTGGTGCATGGGATTGGAAATAAGGGAAAGATTTTGAAGGAGGGTGATATCGTAAGTTTGGATGTGGCGCTTAATTACAATGGATTTGTTGGGGATAATACGTGTACCGTTGGATTAGGGGAATTGGCAGAGCCAGTTAAAAATCTACTCAGGGTGACGGAACAGGCTCTCCACAAAGGC
Source organism: Puniceicoccales bacterium (assembly GCA_031260015.1). Lineage (GTDB taxonomy): Bacteria > Verrucomicrobiota > Verrucomicrobiia > Opitutales > UBA9783 > CABUVL01. The sequence goes on along the minus strand of JAIRKR010000034.1, from coordinate 10,914 downwards.
ATAGAGCAGGCACGTGAAGGTAATAAGGTTGGAGATATTTCGTGGGCCATTCAATCTTTTGCCGAAAAAAATCACCTGGGTGTCGTACGTGAGTTGGTGGGGCATGGTGTAGGCCGTGAAATGCACGAAGAACCTCAGATCCCTAACTTTGGCGTGCCCCGCAGTGGACCTTTGCTGTGTGCAGGTATGGTTATTGCCATTGAACCTATGTTAACGCTGGGGTCTCCGGCCATAAAAACTTTATCGGATGGATGGACAATGGTCACGCAAGATGGCAATTACTGTGCGCATTTTGAACATACGGTGTTAATTACAAAAGATTTACCAGAAATATTGACAAGCCTGAAAAATTAACGCATTCCTTTTAACATTACAACAAAAGTTATAGAACAAAAGTAGATTATTATGCCTCGTTTACTCGGAGTTGAAATACCAGGAAATAAAAAATTGGCCTATTCGTTGCGCTATGTTTACGGTATTGGATTGACGCGTGCATTGGACATCGTTAAGACAACCAAGTTAGATCCGGACAAACGGGCACGTGATTTAAATGAAGAAGAACTCAATAAAATTACCGAAGCGATTACGCATTCGGGTTATAAAATTGAAGGTGATCTACGTCGAGAAATTATTGGAAATATTAAGCGTTTGCAGGCGATTCGGTGCTATCGTGGGTTACGTCATTTGAGAGGTTTACCCGTACGCGGTCAGCGTACGCAAACGAATGCACGTACGCGTAAAGGAGCTCGAAAAACGGTGGGTGTGGTCACGAAAAAGTAACCTTGTGAACGAAAAATATTTATGGATGAAAATTTAAAATCTGAAAAAAAAGTAGAAGTAGAGGCCGTTACGGTTACCGATAAGGAGGCAAAGGGTACCGTTGGCAAAGAAAGTGCTAGTTCTTTGCTGGTCCAGGAAGGATTAGAAGAGGGCTTAAAAATTAAGCGTGCCAAAGGTAGTAAAAATATTACCGTGGGGGTTTGTCACATTTTGGCTTCTTTTAACAACACGAAGGTTTCATTTTCTGACATGCATGGGAATGTGTTGGCTTGGTCAAGCGCGGGACGTTGTAATTTTAAAGGATCACGGAAATCGACGGCTTATGCGGCGCAAGTGGTAACCACAGAAGCCGCTAAGATCGCCATGGGGCACGGCTTAAGAGAAATTGCGGTTGAAGTCAAGGGGCCGGGGATGGGACGTGATTCTGCAATTAGAACGTTGCAAACGTTAGGATTAACTGTTTTGAATATTAGGGATGTTACACCGGTTCCTCATAATGGGTGCCGTCCTCCCAAGAGACGAAGAGTTTAACATTTAAAGATTTTTAAGATGCGTTATATTGGACCTACGACCCGTATTAATCGTCGCTTTAAGATGGCTGTTTTTCCGTTGAATAAGGCGTATGAAAAAAAGCCTTATTTGCCCGGTATGCATGGTGCCCGTTTGAAAAGACGCGTTAACGATTATTCCCTGGGGCTCAACGAGAAGCAAAAATTGCGTTTTATGTTTGGCCTGTCCGAAAAGCAATTCCATTTGACTTTTGTAAAAGCCAAAAACATGCGAGGTATTACGGGCGAAGCGTTTTTACGTTTGCTCGAATGTCGCTTGGATAATGTGATCTATTTGCTAGGATTTGCCAAGACCAGACGTGCGGCAAGGCAGTTGGTAGGGCATGGACATGTGTGTGTCAACGGACATAAGGTGAATATCGCTAGCTTTGCCTGCAGTCCAGGCGATAGGGTTGCAATGAGTGAAAAAATTTCTTCGCGGCAGCTGGCAACGCGTAATTTAGAGGATACCCATTATCGTAATTGTCCCGCATGGTTGTCGGTACAGCCAGATGCCTTCAATGGTGTTGTAAATCGGTATCCCACACGAGAAGAGATGCTTCCTGAAATTAATGAACAATTGATTGTAGAGTATTACAGTCGTTAATCTTAACTAGTAAATTCATGGCTAAACGATTAGGAAAATTTGAATTACCCAACCGATTGATAAAGGTAGAGGAAACGGCAACACCCACGTTTGCTTGTTTCATCGCAGATCCTTTTGAAAAAGGTTTTGGACATACCGTAGGCAATGCGCTGCGTAGAGTTTTGTTGAGTTCCATTGAAAGTGCCGCAATTGCTTCCATCAGAATAGAGGGAACTAATCACGAGTTTCAAAGCTGTGAGGGCATTATTGAAGATATTACGGAAATCGTATTGAACTTAAAAAAAGTTCTTCTTAGAAGCACGCAACGTGAACCCATTGTGTTGCACATCGATGTTACGCGTAGAGGTGAAGTGATTGCCGGAGATATTCAGTTGGCACCTGGTATTGAGATTGTTAATCCGGAGCAAGTCATTTGTACGTTGAGCAAAGAGCAACGGTTTCGGGCTGAATTGAAAGTCGTTGTGGGACGTGGATATCGTCTTGCGGATGACAATAAGGAAGAAGGCCAACCGATTGGTATTATTCCAATTGATTGCTTGTTTAGTCCGGTTAGTTTGGTGAAATATAATGTCGAAAGTACCCGTGTGGGGAAGATGACCGATTTTGATAAGTTGTATTTGGAGATTACAACGGATGGGCGCATTACTCCGGAAGAAGCTTTGAAGGAAGCAACGGTTATCCTTTTACATCATTTGAAATTGTTCGACCGCTTTACGACGCAGGAGTTTGAATTTGAAGATAAGAAAAAAGAAGTAAGTGAAGAACAAAATCGTTTGCGGAAGTTATTAAATATGAGCGTCAATGAGATTGAACTCTCCGTCCGTGCTGCCAATTGCTTAAACAATGCAAACATTTTGACGGTGGGTGAATTGGCGCGTAAGACTGAGGCAGAAATGTTAAAATATCGAAATTTTGGTAAAAAATCTTTAAACGAAATTAAGGCAAAATTAGAGCAATTGGGGCTGTCTTTGGGCATGAAGATTGATGAACGTTTGCTTGATACAACTTCAACTATTATTTGAAAAGTGTTAAATTATGCGTCACACAAAACATCGTTTTGAGTTGGGTGTAAAGAAAGAGCATCGTGCATCTTTGATTGCAAACTTGGCAACTCAATTATTTACATACGGAAGAATTAAAACAACTTTGGTGAAGGCAAAAGCCTTGCGTCCATTTGCCGAAAAAGTGATTACTTTAGCAAAAAAAGCCTCGAAAGCGGAGAATGTGGAAGAAAAATTGCACTTTCGTCGTTTGGCTCTTGCACGCGTACGCAGTAGGGTAGCCGTTCGTAAGTTATTTACGGAAGATGTGCAGCAATTTTTAGATCGTGCAGGGGGATATACGCGCATTTATAAATTGGTACCTCGTGTAGGCGATGGAGCCCCCATGGGTCTTATTGAGTACGTATCGCATCAAGTGAGCGAAAAACGCCGTAGGAAGTCTGCCCCTAAAAAATTAAAGCCTGCCGAAGCTAGCGGAGCATCCAATGCTTCTGAAGATAAAAATCCTACGGGTAAGTGAATTGAAAAACTCATTGGCAGCAAACATTAGGTACTTTGGGGAGGCTTTTTCAGAAGGTGGATTTTTACTAAAATGGGATCTTTAGAGTACTGTTTAAGCCTTTTTTATTGTGCGACGATCATTTTATTTGTTGTTTGGCAAACAAGTTTTGAAAGGCGTGTTCTCAAAGACTATGTGTTATTAAAATTACGCCACGTTTTTTATTGTAAGCACTGCGGTGAAATATATTTTAACGTGGATAATTGCGAAGAACAATGTTGCCGTAGGTGTTCTACCAAGAATACGTCGTTAAGTTTCTAGGCGTTGTATGCATTGCGTGGGTAAGAAAGTTTTAGCCGAAGAAATTGCCAGTCTTTCAAGACTGTATGAGCGCTTTGATGAAGCATCTTTTGCAGAAATTGTTTCCGTTATTTTAAATCACCCGGGCAAAGTTGTATTTGCTGGAATCGGAAAGTCGGGGTATATTGCCCAAAAATTGGCTTCAACCTTCAACAGTACGGGAACACGTGCCGTATTTTTACACCCCGCTGAAGCTATGCATGGGGATTTTGGCATTTACTCGGAGGGGGATCCAAGCATTTTGTTGTCACGCAGTGGTAGTACGGAAGAGGTGCTACGTTTAATACCCATTTTGAAACAATTTAACTCCCCTATTATTGCCTTGGTGGGTAATCTTACTTCTCCTTTAGCCAGACAGGCAGATTTTGTCTTGGATGCCTCTATTGTGCGTGAAGCAGATCCATTGGGATTCGTGCCTACGTCGAGCACAACGGTTGCTTTAGCTTTGGGAGATGCCTTGGCCTGCGCATTGATGGAGGCAAGAGGATTCCAAAAGAGTGACTTTTTCAAATTTCATCCCGGTGGACAATTGGGAAAAAATTTGCGCAAGACGGTGGGAGAACTCACTTGTCCCCTATCGCAGGTGGCTTGCGTCTCTCGAGAAGCTTCTCTACGTTGTGTTGTCATTGAAATGACAGAAAAACCTTTGGGGGCGGCATTTGTTTTGGATGATGGCAAACGATTGTTGGGATTAATTACGGATGGGGACATTCGTCGATGTTTGCAATCCTGTCAAAACATAGAGCAAATATTTGCCAAAGATATCATGCAAACGCACCCCATTACCGTTGTGACTTCCTTGCACTTGGGAGACGCGGTACGCCTAATGGAAGACCGACCTCGCCAATTGAGCGTACTGCCGGTTTTTGATGAAAACAGAAATTGTGTGGGACTATTTAGGTTGCACGACGCCTATCGTCGAGAGTTAAAATAAATACTAATCTATTTTACATTTGACCATTAAGGTGAAGCGTGAAATTCACTCGGGTAGTGCGACAAAATTAAAATGTGGTTCACTTAACATCTTATCAGCCGATGGAATATGAATGGTCGAGACGTGATCATTGTCATCTAATTTAAATAGTTTATAAGAACCGAAATCTTCAAAAACGTTAAATAATGAGAAACGTTCTTCTTTTGTTAAATGTTTGTAACACTCTGCCATAATAGTGGGACGATAAGTTTTTATGATATTGGTTAAACTCAATAAGATATCTTTATCGTATCCCTCCGCATCGACTTTAATAAAACTTAACTTTGGTAAATACACTTTCCTATTTTCGTTTAGATAAGTTGAAAGATTTATGCCTTTTACAATTAAGATGATGAGACTTTGTTTGAATTTTAGATAAAAATCCTCCATTACAAAAAGACGCATCGGAGTAATTGAACTCAAATGTCCCGTTTTCTGAAGTGGCTGCACAACACAAGGGAATGATCTGTGCAAGATTTTTATTGAGTTGTGCATTGCGTTCCAAAATTTTAAAGACGTATGGATTGGGTTCTAATCCAAGTATTAATCCTTTAGGTCCGGCGACAACGGCCATGGGCACGGTGGTATCTCCCGTGTGTGCGCCGATGTCGATGGCAAAACTGTCTTTGGGAATATACGACCCATAAAATTGTAACAATTGCTTTGTGATTTCTTTTTCGGTTTCGTAAGGATGTAGCCATTGGGCGTATTCTATAATACCATAAGGTTCAACGTTGAATTTTTTCAATTCGTATCCATATTCATGAAAGAAATGTTTAGAATGGATTTTCTGAATTTTTTTATTTATCCACTTTGAGACTTTACGTAACATAATTATTACATAGACGGCAAGTATTTACAGATACAAGGCTATTCTTTAACAACTTTTGGGATTGACAAAAAGTTTTTTGTTAAAAAAAGATAGCCCTGCATGTTCAAGTACAGTAAATATTTTACTGTAGCTTTGTGTTTGGCTACCGAAATGCTGTTTGCATTTCCTCATTGTCCGACTTTTGTTTTAAAAGATTCAAATAATCGAAAAGATAAGGGGTTTTTGTCCATTCCTGCAGAAGTTTTTTGTAGAAAATCCTTTTCTGCGGAAGAATTGCCGCATGTTTTGAATTTGTACCGAAAATACAAATCTACACCTCCATTTGCCGTTCAGTTTGGGAATTATTGGGTGTGTGGTAGTATTGCCAATTATGTGTGGGGATATCCCTATTTTCAGCATGTGTTGCCGCATTTGATGAAGCAACCTGACTGCGTGTTACAACACTATGCCTATCAGGATAACGAGGATTGTTTAGTGGGTCTTCCGTTGGATATTACGCAAAAAGATATTCGAAGAGTATACGACACTTGGGGTCATTATTTCATTGAACCGATACGAACGCATCGACAGCATTTGATGGAAGCACTTTCATTATTGTCCGCAAGCGATTTCCTCAATATTCTGAATTATGCACCGCATTTTTCCAGCGACTTGCTTGGGGATAAATGCAATGATTTATCTTTGCATCCAACCGACGCATGGTCTTCTCCTTTAACAGGTAAGCCTTCTACTTTTATCCTCGTCCCTTGCAAGTTTTCGGATAAACTTAAGATAAGTCATGCTGCCTGGGATGCCTTTAAACGGTTATCCGAATTCGATGATGTTGGAGGTAACGTTGTCAAATTGATGCAACATTTGGACCCTGCGTGCGAACCTTATTTAAATTTGTTTTCTCCCCACGTCACTTGGTGTAATTGTAAAGACAAGCATTTTTGCATGGACGTAGATTCTTTTTTTACACTCTGGTTGTACGTTTCCATGCGCGAGCGAAATATTGCGTGCGAATTAGAAAAATTATACAAGTGCCATGAAGAATACGATCGTCTATTGGAAGATCTTAGAATTTCAATGGAGGAAGATGTTTGTGAAGCAACGGATGTCGTTGTCGAACAAAATCATGGGCAAGTTGTTTTTGATCAGCCCGGGAAGCACTTTTGGACGATTCCGGAAGGTGTGCATACCATTACGATCGAAGCGATTGGTGCAGGTGGAAGCGGTAGTCCCGCTTTATCCTACCGAGATTGGGGTGCACCGGTGGAGCAGACAAGTGATTTAAATCTAGAATATCATTCGTGGAGAGGATGGGTATGGTCCAAATCCCCCATACATGTTACGGGTCCAGCGCGCGTAACCAATGTTACCGGCCGTATGAGTAAGTTTCCTTCGATTAGTAATACTTGGCAGAGTTTTTCTGGTATTTGTAGAGGTAATGTTCGTTTGTTATACAGAGATAATCACAATTTGCCTGACTTTAACAAATTAGTAGAGCTTAAAGATAATGAGACACGAGATTTTGTGTACAACATGATGTACAGTGACTCAAAAGATAAAAGCTACGTTTGTTCTTACGGTGTTTCTTTTTCTCACAATGTTTTGGAAAATCAAGTAAATGAAAACAGTTGGTTGGCGAATGCCGATGCGAGGACAAAATCGCAAAGCAATATGAGAATCTATCTGGATGTACAACATTTAACAGATTTTAACGTCAGTGGAAACGGTGGAGGTTCGGGTACTTTTAGGACGGAGAGAATCGAGGGCGTACAAAGCGGAGGTATTGTTTCCATTTATGTTGGACAAGCCTTGGAGCTGGCTGCAGGTGAGGCAACTACGGTGCACGTTCATTCTTTGGAAATTCGTTGTGATGGAGGAGCAGTGGGTGTGCCAGTAACAAGAGATGGTGCGAGTCATTATGTCGGACAGCAGGTTGAAATGTTGGGTCAGTTTGGAAATGGAGGCAATGGACAAAAGGATTACAATGTGAATGAGCGTTTAGCGGGTCAAAATGGGTGCGTTCGTATTCGTTGGTAGAGAAGACCTTTGGACAACTTATGATTTGAATTCATGTTGACAAATTTTTCCTTAAAGATTTTACTTTCGAGGCATGAAGATCGCTTTAAATACCTTAAAACGGTATATCCATTTCAAGCAGTCCGTAACGGAATTGTGCGAAATCTTGGTAGGTTTAGGCTTCGAAGTAGACAATGTTGAGGCGATTGGATATTGCGGCAAGGGTGATTTGGTTGTGGGTCGCGTTCTAAAAAAAGAGAAACATCCCCATGCCGATCGATTGAGTGTTTGCAAGGTAGACGTTGGGCGAGATAGTCCGTTGCAAATTGTTTGCGGGGCGACAAATTTTAAGGAAGGAGATATGGTTCCCATTGCGTTACCGGGCGCACAGTTGGGAGAAACTATTTTAAAAAAGACACGCATACGGGATGTTGAATCATGCGGCATGATGTGCAGTGCCAACGAATTGGGATTGGGTAAAGAGGGTGCAGGATTGTATATTCTCAATGACCTGCAGCCAAATGTTGGAGAACCTTTAGCAAAACTTTTTGCAGATCAAAGCGACACGGTTATTGATCTATCCATTACCTCCAATCGTGGAGACTGTTTGAGTTATTTGGGAATAGCGAGAGAGTTGAGCGCTGCGCTGGATTTGCCCGTTATTTATTCCGAATGTTTATTGGATCTGCCCCCGGTCAAAAATATATCGATGGAACTTAATTCGGATGCGTGCGATTATTATGCGGGTTGCCTTTTGAAAAACGTGCACGTAGGGCCTAGTCCAGATTGGTTAAAAAATGCATTGCAAGCGGTGGGGTTACGTCCCGTCAATAACGTGGTCGATGTGACCAATTTTGTACTTTTGGAGAGAGGTCAACCGCTGCACGCCTTTGATTGGGATCTTATACGCGGGGATCACATTTGCATACGGGATGCGCATGTGGGAGAATGTATTAGAACGTTGGATGGAGCTACGAGGCCTTTGCCGGAAAATACTTTGCTTGTCGCAGACCGCGATAAGCCTTTGGCGATTGCAGGTATTATGGGAGGCGAGGAAAGTGAAATTAAAGCAACCACGGCGGCTGTTTTTTTGGAAAGTGCCCATTTTCAAGCGGATAGCATACGTATGTCCTCCCGCAGATTGGAGTTAAGCTCGGAGAGTTCCTACCGTTTTGAACGTCACGTGGATAAAACACGTGCGCGGGAAGCTTTGTGCAGAGCCGTTCAATTATTGTTATCCATGGACGATAAAATTGTATGCGAGCAGTGTGTGTTTGCGGGATCCGACACTGTTCCGCTACGTAAAGTAAAATTTGAATTTGCTCAGGTGGAGAGATTGTTAGGTTTTCACGTAGATCCGAAATTTTTTGTCGATACCCTAAAAAAATTAGGATTTGAAGTTGTTCCTTGTGGCAATGAACATGGGGAGGTAACAATCCCTGCTCATCGGGCTGACGTTGCGCAGGTAGTGGATTTAGTTGAAGAGTTTCTGCGTTTGTTTGGAACGGACTCTATCCCTTCTAAAATGCCCGAGGGACCCGCATGTTGTTTGAGTACTTCAAACATATATCTCCTAAAAAAGAGGCATGCGCAGCTTTTATCCGCACACGGATTTTTAGAATGCTACACGGACAGCTTGCAGCCGGCTTCTTTGTACGAAAATTTGATGTCGGAAGAAACATTAAAGGCGTTGCAGGTATTCAATCCGCTAAGTGCTGAGCATGCATGTTTGCGTTCTTCTCTTATTCCAGGGCTATTGAATGCTTTGTGCGACAATAGACATCACGACAACGATGTGGAACGTTTATTTGAATCGGGACGCATATTTCGAGTTCAAAAGGAGGGTCAACTGTGCGAGTTGTTTGCAAGTGCGTTTGTGGTGTGTCCGGCCGATGTTAAACGATGGAAAGAGGTGCCTCCGTTTGATTTTTACGATGCACAGGCGTTGGTACGTTCGATGATGATGGCTTGTGGAGGAGCGAACGAAGCGATACAAAGTACTGCAAAACGGGTGGATAGCTTATGGCAGAAAGATTATGTCGGAAATATGGGTGCATGGGAACAGCGTGGCTTTGAAGCCAATTTTGGATATGTGAATTTGAATTTTACGCGTCGATGGTTTAAAGAAGCGGTTGTTTTGGCAGGCGAATGTTGCTGGATACCCGATAAACTGCACATAAAAGATCACAAAAGGTTTCAGATCTATTCGGAGTACCCCGCCGTACGTAAAGACTTGGCTCTATTGGTAAATACAGACATATTGGCTGAAACAGTGCGCCAAAATGTTGAAAAATCGATTCGAAAAATTATGCAACATCCGATGCAGTTGAAATGTGTAAGTGTTTTCGACGTTTTCCATGATGCGACAAATGGTAAGAAAAAAAGTCTCGCATTTTCACTCGTATTTGATTCCAATGTGGGAACCCTAACGGATGAGCAGGTGAACAATGTTTTTGAAAAACTGCAGGGCGGCTTGGAAAGAGATTATAACTATCAGATAAGGAGGCAAGTCGTATGACGCATGCGGAAATTAATATCGATCATTTGGCTAAGTTGGCCCGTATTCAGCTCGATGGGTATATGCGTGAAACGTTTTTAAATCAGCTGCAAAATATTGTTGGATATTGTTCGAAGGTATGCGAGGTGGATGTGGAAAATTTAGAACCCTTGGTGCATTCCTTTTCTCACGAGGATAATTTTTGGGCCGAAGATGTTCCAGAATACCGTGAAGACGGCGTTGATTTTTTATCTCGTAATGCTCCGGAAATGAAAGAAAAGCAAATCGTAGTGCCACGGGTTTTGTAGTATGGAAAACCTTATTTGGGGTACATTTGAACAATTAAGTGAGGGATTGGGGAAAAAACAATTTTCATCCGTTGAGTTGACAAAAGCTTTTATTGCGCGCACTCACGCGATTGATAAATCCGTAAAGGCATTTTTGAGTTTTGACGAAAAGAAGACGCTCGTCGAAGCTGAAGCATCCGATGTACGTCGTTCTAAAGGTCAAAGTCTTAGTAAGCTAGACGGCATACCGGTGGGACTTAAGGATATTTTTGCAGAAAAATGTCAACATTTGACCTGTGGAAGTCGTATGTTGGAACATTTTGTGAGTCCCTACGATGCAACGGTGGTGAAAAAATTAAAGGAGGCCGGGGCTGTTTTGTGGGGAAGGCTTAATATGGATGAATTTGCTATGGGTTCTTCTTCTGAAAATTCTGCCTTTCAGGTAACGAGCAATCCGTGGGATTTGGATAGAATTCCCGGTGGTAGTAGTTCTGGCAGTGCGGCTGCCGTTGCCGCAGGCGAG
>JAIRKR010000033.1 GCA_031260015.1 Puniceicoccales bacterium | reverse complement strand
TCAAACCATTCAAAGTCCAAAGAAAGTTTTCGGGAGCCGCCGTACAGCGTAGACTATGAACAAGCACTGTTGGCGGCGTGCATGTTAGAAGGTGGCCAGGATAGCTTAACGAAGTGCATTGATATTAAAATTTCTCCAAATTCTTTCTACATTCCGTCACACGCTGAAATTTTCAAAGTGTGCCTAAGTCTCTATGAATCGGGTTCTCCCATCAATGAATTAACGGTTGCAGAACAGCTCAAAGCGTGCGGAAAATTGGATCGCATGGGTGGATATGCCTATTTAAATGAAGTTAACAATCGCATTGAAACTCCGGCCCATTTGACGTTTTATGCAAAAAAAGTCAAAGAATTGGAACTTGCACGACGGCTTGTGCGCTTTTTTTTGACAGGTTTGGAATCCGCATACGGCGGGATTGTTGATATAGATCAATTTTTGGAAGATGTTGAACACAGGGTACTGGAGATTGGCGAAGATCGTGTTGCTGAAACGGCGGCTCCCATTGAAGTATCCATGTCAAAAGCGGTTAATACCGTCCAACGATTGTTGGCCGCTAAAGGTTCTATCAGTGGCGTAAGTACAGGATTCAACGATTTAGATACTTTAACCTTTGGACTGCATCGTGCGGAAATGATTGTTTTGGCAGCGCGTCCTTCCATGGGGAAAACGGCCCTTGCTCTCAATATTGCCGAGGCTGCCGTTCTGGGGACCCAACGAAAAGATTTTTGCCCCATTCCAACCCTATTTTTTAGCCTGGAAATGAGCGCAGAACAGCTGGCCATGCGCATGTTGTGTGGGCGAGCGCGCATCAATATGAGCAAATTAAGGGAAGGATTTTTACGCAAAGAACACTACAAAACCTTGGCGTCTACGGCATCTGAGATTAAAAAAGCCCCCCTGTGGATCGATGAATCCACCAACATAACCATTTTAGAAATGCGAGCTAAAGCCCGAAGGATTAAAGCGCAATGCAACTTGGGATTTATCGTCATCGATTACCTGCAACTCATTGCGGGTGCTGATCCTAAGGCCCCGAGAGAACAGCAGATTGCAGAAATTTCGAGAGGACTCAAAGCCATGGCCAAAGAACTCAACGTACCGGTACTCGTTCTCAGCCAATTAAATCGTGAGTCGGAAAAAGAGCGTCGGCAGCCACGGTTATCGGACTTAAGAGAATCGGGCGCCATAGAACAGGATGCGGATTTAGTATTGCTATTATCCAAAAAAATAAAAGAAGATACCTCTGTGCAAGAAAATCTCAATGATACCTGCGTACTTCGAGAGCTGATCATAGCGAAACAACGCAATGGGCCTGTAGGTATTATTCCACTCGTATTTTTAAAACATTTTACCAGATTTGAAAATTATACGGGAGAAGTTTATGAAGAGATACAAAACTAAAATTTTTTATCAAGCACTCGCATTACTATTTGTATACACGTACGTGGCTTTTTGTCAGGAAACTCCATGGCATGCGGGGACCATCGGAAAAATAAACATCGAATGTTCGGGCCCAAAGCACGTAACGGTTCATTTTATTCGTACGCACTTAGGCATTGCAGAAGGGCAAACTTGCAATAGAGCGCAAATGGATGCCGCGCTTAAACGCCTTTACAGGACAGGATGGTTCGATAACATAAAAATACTCCAAGAAAATGAAACAGCCGATGGCTTCGATATCAAAGTTTGCCTACACGTACTTCCTAAAATTCGAAAAATTGAATTCACGGGCAACCGACACTTGAGGGATAATGCCCTATTAAGCGAGATAAAAAGCCGCAGTAATCAGCCTTTGGATGAATTAAAGTTACGCAATGACTGTCAACGTTTATTACATTTTTATGAGTCTAAAGGATATTGTGATGCAAACGTACAAGTCGTTTCGGGCCAACAAGATTTTTCGGGCTATCGGGATGTTCAGTTTTTGGTCGCAGAGGGATTCCGTTATCGACTGCAAGCGATTCGCTTTGAAGGCATTCATGCCTGTACAGAGAAAGAACTTTTGTCGCTTATATCCACAAAGACGTGGGATTGGTTAGCGTGGTTAACCCATACGGGGGTTTACAAAAAAGACCAATTGCGGCACGATTTGGATCGGATTGTAGAGCATTACCAAAATAAGGGATTTTTGGATGTAAACATTGATGCACAAAAAATACGTCTGGTAAAAACCAAAACGCAAATGCGCATTACAATTCCCATCGAAGAGGGTACGTGTTATACGATTCATTCGATCCAATTAACGACGGATGATGCTTTGCCTCCGCAACGCCTCATTCACATCACCGGTCTAAAGGAAGGGGATGTTTGTTCTCCGGAAAAAATCGAATTGGCACGTGAAAAATTGAGAGATTTTTATGGATGTTACGGATACATCGATGTAGAGGTTCAGGTAAAGCGGCTTTGGGTAGATGGGAAATCCTTCGATTTACAATTTACGGTACATCGGGGGATCCAATCAAAAATTAATTCCATTTATATTACCGGCAACATCAACACGCAAGCGCGCGTTATCTTGCGTGAAACCAATTTAGCGCCAGGCGATATCATTGATCGCACGCGCATGAAAAAAGCCGAACAACGTTTGATCAATACGGGATTTTTTAATGCTGTATCCATTCTGCCGGAAGATACCAATACCCCTCATCAAAAAAATTTAAAAATAAGCGTGGAAGAGGCTAAAACGGGCAGTGTATTTTTTTCTGGAGGCTTCAATAGCGAAGAGAAAATGACCGTAGGGGTCACGTTGAGCCAAAACAATTTTGACTATAAAAATACAGGCAATTACTTTCGGGGCGCCGGACAGAAGTTTCAATTAAGTACAAGTCTTGGCAAGTATTCCAACGAGATTAACCTATCTTTTGAAGAACCTTGGCTATTTGATAGGGAATTAAGATTTGGATTTAACGTCTTCAGAACGGTTAACAAATATACCAGCGATAATTACACGGAACAACATCTTGGGTCTGAAATCTATTTGTGGAAGCGATTATTTGAGCAAGTACAGGGCAAAATTTACTATCGCATCGAAGAATTCAACTTGAAAGACGTAAAGCAAAGCCTCGTATCAAGCGCCATTTGGGCAGAACGCGGCAAGCGTAGCTTGTCAAAAATTGGTTTTTCTATGGAACGTGACACGCGCGATCATTTTCTTTACCCTACGGAAGGTTCTTATTTGGAATGGGATAATCAATTGGCGGGAGGACCTTGTCGCGGACAAACAAATTACATGAGAACACGCTTTACCGCAGCAAAATGGTTCTTGATTACACCCGAACATGAACAAACATTTTTGGTGGGGGGAAAAGTGGGTACCGTAAGAGGATTTGGCGGCAAGGAAGTTCCCTTATTTGAGCGAGAGTTTTTAGGTGGTCCCGATGATTTACGCGGGTTTGATTCGAGAGAAGTCGGGCCTAAAACGCAGGATAAATTCCATGACCCCCTAGGCGGTAAAAGCTTTGCATTTTCAAAAATAGAATATTCTGCAAAAGTACATTCCATTGTTCGATTGGTAGGCTTTTTCGACGTGGGATTCGTGAATGAAAAAACTTTTTGCTGGAAATCTTCTGGATATAATTGTAACTGGGGCATAGGTATTCGCCTACATATTTTGGGAGCACCTTTTTGTTTAAATTTTGCTTTTCCTTTCAAAACGGACAACTATAATAAGAAAAAAGCACCTCATATCTCGTACCATTTTGGGGTTTCTTTTTAAAACTTGTAGGACAAAAATATGAACCCATTGATAAAACGTATCGGACTCGGTGTAATTATTACATCCGCTGCCATATTAAACATGATTGCCGAAAGCAGGGATTTTAAGACCATTTATACCGTTAATATGGCAGAAGTTTACGACAACTTTTATAAAGGTAAAGAAGCACGCGATAGCTTTGAAATACTTACAAAGCAAGCCCAAGATGAAATTGAAAAAATGATGCAGGAGGGAAGAAACATCATCGAAAAAATACAGTCTTTGCAAAAGAAGCTGAATGATGTAGCGCTGGATGAACAGGCCAAAGAGAAAATATACGCAGAGTTGAATACGGAAGGTGAAAACTTACATAAAAAGGAAGTGGCGATCAATCAGTTTCGCCAGGACAAAGACGATAGTCTGACTCAAAAACGACAAGCCGTTCTAACGGAGCATTTTAAAGAACTTAATGCGCACATTGCCAACCTGGCAAAACAAAAAGATGCAGATTTTGTTTTAAATTCGGCAGGCATGGGTGTTTTGTATACTAAACCAGAGTATGATTTAACCCAAGAAGTTATTGAAATTGCAAATAAACCCGTTTCTCAACAGACCTCTGGTGCGCGCAAGTAGGTAAAAATGCCATGTTTACTATTCATTACACTTTAAATCGTATTATTGAATTAGTAAATCCTTCAAAAATTCAAGGCAAATTGGATGTGGATGTTTTTACTGGAATTGCTGGTTTAAATAAAGCGAAAACAGGTGACATTTCTTTTTTAGGCAATCAGAAATATAAGGCAGAGGTATTCGGTTCTAAAGCATCACTTATTCTTGTCCCCGAATCTTATATAGGCTCTCCCCATCCCGGACAAGCTTTGCTTATGGTAGAAAATCCATCCAAAGCGTTGGATGCCATCTGCCGAGACATTGAACTGCAATGTAAAAAACCCCTGCCTACGGGTATACATGCTACGGCCATCATTGATCCAAGCGCAAGGATTTCTCCTAAAGCCTACGTGGGACCTCTGTGTGTTGTCGGGCCCAATACAATCATTGAGGAAGAGGTTTGCCTACAGGCACATGTTGTGGTTGGAGAAGAAGTACTCATTAGGCGTGGAACATTTGTTCGCCCCCACTGTTCTATTCTGGATAGCACAGAAATTGGGTGCAATTGCTTTATCGATGCCGGCGTTGTTCTGGGCTCCGAAGGGTACGGATACGAAACGGAAAATGGATGCCACAAGCGTTCGCCGCAATTGGGACGTGTTGTACTGGAAGATGCAGTTGACGTAGGTGCCAACACAACAATAGATAGAGCACGCTTTCATGAAACGCGCATTGGTGAAGGAACAAAAATTGATAATTTGGTACAAATTGGTCACAACGTAGTGATTGGTAAGCACTGCTTCATTATCGCTTTTGTGGGTATTTCCGGAAGTACAACGATCGGCGATTATGCTGTTATCGGAGGGCAAGCGGGTTTGACGGGACATTTATGCGTTGGCAATCACGTGATGATTGGAGCTCAATCGGGCGTAAATCACGATTTAGAAGATAATAGTTTTGTACGCGGTACCCCGACGCTCCCCTACATGTTGGCCCATCGTATTGATGCATTGAAACGAAGATTACCGGAATTATTCAGACGCGTAGACAATTTGGAAAAAACATTTGCTTATTTGACTACCGATACCACAAAAGCATGTTTTCTAAGTAAAGATGAACGCAAAAATTAAAATTTTCTCTGGAAATGCGCATCATGCTCTGGCCAAAAATATTTGTGAACACCTAGGGATTGAACCGGGACGTGCCTTGGTTAGTTCATTTCCCAACGGAGAAACTTTTGTGCAAATTCAGGAAAATGTTCGCGGTGCGGATGTTTTTTTAGTGCAATCCATTGCGAGTCCCGTTAATCACCATCTTATGGAATTATTGGTTATGATTGACGCGGCGCGACGTGCATCCGCAAATCGCATTACGGCCGTCATCCCCTTTTATGCTTACGCGCGACAAGATAGAAAAGATAGGCCTCGCGTTCCCATTACGTCAAAATTAGTTGCAAATTTGCTTGTTGCCTCCGGAGTGAATCGCATTTTAACAATGGATTTACACGCGCAGCAAATCGTTGGCTTTTTCGATATACCGGTAGATCACCTGTATGCAAGTCCAGTTTTTTTTGAATACCTGAAACAATCGCACCCACAAGCTTCTTGGGCCGTTTTTTCTCCCGATTTGGGCGGCGTTAAACGGGCAATTGCCTACGCAGACTTCTTGGAATGTTCGGTGGGAATGATTGCAAAACGACGTAAAAGTGCCTACGAGGTAGAAGTCTTAAACATCATTGGAGAAGCTAAAAATAAACATGTCATTTTGGTGGACGATGTATCCGATACGGGAACCACACTGATGGCAGCCACCCAGCTGCTTAAACAAGCGGGTGCAAAACGTATTATTGCGATGGTTACGCATCCCGTTACGCGCCAAGATGCTTTGGATAAAATAGCCCAAAGTGGGTTAGACGAATTCATTACAACCGATACACTCCCCGTTCAATCTCAAAATTTAGGCAAATTTTCATTTACGGTCTTATCGATCTCAAAACTGTTCGCCGAAGCCATCATTCGTATTCATACCAACCAAAGCATTAATGAGCTTTTCCCATCAAAAACTTTAACGCGTTTTCAATAGTAAAAAACCATGGCTGCGCATGATACCTTGCCGTAGCCCATAATGTGGGATCCGTAATTTTAATGAATTTTATAATCTGTTGCCGTTGGGTATTTACGTAGTTCAACTTTTATCGGAGATGTGATGTTAATCGCAAAGCTTCTCAGGTTTAAAGTTATGAGTGGTTGGGCGGGTGGTTTGTTAACGCTTCAGGAGTACATGGGACCTGGTGCTTTTCAAATGAGTTCTTTTATATTGCCTCTGAATTTACTGGCTGAAGCATTTCACCTTATTCGAAAGTTTCCAATGCGTATATCTATAGCTTTTGCACCCATATCTTGCGTTTCTTGGCTAACTTATAAAATCTCTTTATTCATCCGGAAATCTTGCGTAAGTCATTGCAATCCAAAACTTTTACACCTTTTTGGGGATTGAGAAAGTAATAAAAGGTCTTGCGTTAGGGCGTGGAATAGTATTGGATGAGGTGGACAATGGGAGAGGATATACAATATTTGCTAGAGATGTATGCCAGGATGTTTGCGGCATGTTCGCCGATAGCAGCGGTGGCGTTGTGCATCAGCATAACGCCTAATCTTACGCCGAAAGGGCGTTGGAAATT
>JAIRKR010000013.1 GCA_031260015.1 Puniceicoccales bacterium | reverse complement strand
AGAAAGATACAATAACTTAGCAGTGAAGACCTCAAGACCTCAAGACCTCAAGACCTCAAGACCTCAAGACCTCAAGACCTCAAGACCTCAAGACCTCAAGACCTCAAGACCTCAAGACCTCAAGGCGTCTAAGCGCTTAGTCGCCAATGTCGTTCCGGAGCCTGAGGACTTCGGGCAAAAGTTGGGATCCGGTCAAAAACCGGGGCCGAAGCGAGAATCTGATTCGGAACAATGGTTTGAATCTGGTCAAAGGTTGGGATCGAGGATTGCCGCGAGGATTTTGGCAAAACCAAGATTGAGCCGGGCATCGAATCCAAAGCAGCGGTTGGAATTCAGCCGTGAATTGACCCCGAACCGGGATCTGAAGCTGGTTTTGGAGTTGAAATCATCCCGGGAGTTGAATCCAGATCGAAGATTAAGGCCAAAACAATGGTTGAAACCAAGTCGGGACTTGAAGCCGGTCCATGAATTGGACCCCAAACAGCGGGTGGAATCGGTCTTGGAATCGGGGACGAACCGAGATTTTGGATCGGGCCGAGCATTAGAATCCTGTCAAGCATTGTGGCAAAGGCCAGAGCTGGGTCTGGACCAGAGACCGGTTTGGAGATTAAGAGCGGGTCGACGATGGAAGCCAATCTGGAGATCGAAACTAAGCCGGACATCGGATCCCAAACAACGGTTTGAATTCAGCCGTGAATTAGTTTCGAGCCGGAATCCGAAGCTAGTCCGGGAATTAAAATATCCATCCGTAAGCCAACACGGTTTTCGCCGAGACACCGAGACTTCTGACTGCTTAATCGCAAGGAGGCGTCCTAAGTTGGTACCCGGTCAGGCAGCGGGATGTCCTGGGGCGTCGGTTCCCCTCCGGGTGTCTGAACCTGCCCAGGATCTAAAACCAGAACAAAGGTTAAGGGTAAATCGTGAATTGAGCCTGAATTGGGATCCGAAGCCAGCTCAGGAGTCAAAGTACCCATCCGTAAGTCGAAACAGCTTCCACGGAGACCTCAAGACCTCTGACCGTTTAACCGGAAAAGAGAGGGTTAAGGAGCCAGTCTCTGCCCGGGCATCAGAATATTTATCCACATCATCCGCATCCGTAGGCCGAAACGGTTTTACGTTGGTTGAAATTATCGTTGCGCTGTGCATTGTGGCCATCTTGACTGCCATTGCCGTTCCGGGCTTTAGGAAGGCCACCGAAGACTTTCGGCTCAACGAATTTGCATGCAATTTTGAAAGTTTAATCAAAGCTTTTCGTTCCTATTATTTAATTTTCAATGAATGGCCGGCCGATAGTGTCCAAGCTAATGGCAATATTCGCTACTTTCTACCGAATCATTTGCACAATGGAAATCGATTTGTATACACACCTTTCAGGAAAAGTAGTGCTTATTTCGACTTCGAAAATTGGAGCACCCGCAGGGATCGTGTGATGCCAACAATAGGTCTAACGGCGCGTGATCTGGGTAGCCATTTCCAATTGGGATGGCCAAAACTACAATCACTTGGAGACTACAAAAATCATTTTTATAACATTAACGATTTACATCTCAATAAAAATGATGATATTTTTTATCGATTTCCAGATATCCCACCGACAAATAACGAAAACAGGTATTATTGATTGTATTTAGGTGAATATGTACAATGGGTTTCCTACACTTCAATTTGACGCTTATAGCCGTTTAATTGAAATGGGTGCAAAGCGTGCATGCCTACAATAGCCATCTCTAAATGCTTTTAAAATTGATATGTAGAAATCTTATGCGTCAGAAATCTTGTGCGCTGATAGATTCTAAATTTGTGTATTTTTTCTCTTTGCATCTAAAAGACAAGGCTTCGATCCTCTCCATCGATCACCCCGGAGGCCATTGCAATGCGCGGCCCCCCAATAAGTGTACATGCAGGTGAGGCACCGATTCTCCGCCGTCCTTACCGTGATTTATGACGATGCGGAAGCCGGTATCGTAGATTTTCAACTGACGGGCAACTTGAGCGGCGACCCACAGCAGATGCCCCAACAAATTCTCGTCCTGTACGCTTGCTTCACCTACACGGACAATGTTTTTTTGGGGGACAATCAAGCAATGAACGGGCGCTTGAGGGTCTATGTCTTTGAATGCAATGCACTGCCCATCTTCAAAGACAATGTGGGCTGGAATTTCTTTATCGATAATTTTTTGGAAAATAGTCTTTTGAATCATTTAACGTGATAGATGTTGTTCTCTTTCGAAAAGCGTTGGATGGGAGTAATGAAAAGCGCTAAACCATGGATGTGGCGAAAGGTTACTTAAATTCTTTTTGTGCAATTTTTTGAGCGCCTGCATTAGGTAAATGGCACACGTGGGAGATTGTTTTTTTGCAAATGCATCCGCTTCGTATTCGTAGCGGCGAGATATGTAATTGTTTATGGGATGAAACCAATAGGTGAACAGTGGCGTGCAAATGCACAGCAAAGTGAGCAAAGGTAAAGGTGTTGTTGTCATGGGAATCCCCAGTTGAAAATTGAGCCAATTATGCTGCAATAACATATCGCAAGCTTTTAATCCCACCAAGGTTGAAAATGTGGAAAATGCGATCATTTTTAGGATATGTTTATGTTTATAATGGCCAATTTCGTGGGCCAAAATGGCTTCAATTTCTTCATCTGTAAAATCTTTTAAAAGGGTATCGTACAAGACGATGCGTTGTATACGACCTAGGCTACTGCAATACGCATTGGCATGTGAGGAACGTTTGCTGGAATCTAAAACCTGAATAGCGGCTGCCCTGAACCCTGCTTTTCGTGCTAAAGCATCTAGTTTTGTTTTCAAACTGCCATCTTCCAAAGGTATCAATTTATTAAATAGAGGTAAAATAAGCTTGGGGTAGAGCCACATAAAAGTAATTTGCAATATAAAACTCCCCAAGGTCCCCAAAATCCACCAGGTATGCGGAAACGTCTGAATACAATAGAATAGCAGAACAAAAATGGGAACATGGATGCATGCGTTGATGACGATACTTTTTACTTGATCAGAAATCCACAATGACTTCGTAGACCTGTTAAATCCAAAACTTTTTTCCAGAAAAAACTGATGGAAATAATCCAAAGGTAAAAAGCAAAGGCTGAAACCGGTTACCCATAAAAATAGGGTGCAGCTCTGCTTAAAAATTGAAGATAATGGGAGAGTATGTTGATTTAAAAACCATGGAATCAAACCTGAAAAAAGAATGCAAATTATTAATAAGGCCTCGTAATACAGATGCAACAGTGCAAATTGATTTTTGGCCAATGTGTAGGCAATGGTATGTTGTAAGGTTTTTGCATCCATAAAATCGCCGCATTGTTCTGCCATTTTCGTATTATGTTGGGTATGGGAGGCATTAAGTTTTCTCAAGACCGTTTCACAGATTACGCGTGCCAAAAGTAAGACTAACAGAATACCATTTAACAAAGTCATGATTTTTCGATGAATATTAGATTTTAACCTTCACTTATAAATGCCTTGTTGTAACTTAGTCTTTATGCGTACGAAGAAAAGCAAAAAAACGCCCTCTTTTGAAATCGCTTTGAAAAAATTGGAGGACTCCGTTGTAGCTTTAGAACAAGGGGATGTTTCTTTATCAGATTTGGTGAATCGTTACAAGGAAGGTCTCTATTACCAACAAATTTGCCAGGAGCATTTGAATCGCGCAGCATTATTATTGGATGAATTGACCTCAAATGGAGATGTGCAGCCATTGCAGGTCGAGACCGATAAGGGTTTAGAATAGAAAATATTTGACTCTTGATTTTACAAATGGAGGGTATGCTTGAGTTATTCTGGGAAGTGTGTTGTTGGGTATTTGCATCATAAAACCGTTATTGTATCGATCGCCGTCGATGGGGTTTATGCGTAATAACAGGATTATTCAGTGAAATTACCAAATAGAAATTACCTCGGGGCGGGTAAATTTTATGCTGTATTTTTTACGCTCAAACACACTTGACAAGGGCGTGCATCCGTTACTTTATGTAATAAGATGAATGTGCATTTTTACATTAAAGATGAGGGTAGAATTTAATTATAATTAATTGTATGGCATTAAAAATAAGATTGCAGCGTTATGGCTCGAAGGGGAACCCATTTTATCGTGTTGTGGTTGCCGAAGCGTCGGCTAAACGGGATGGACGTTTTGTAGAGATATTGGGATTTTATAATCCAATTGTTAAAGGGAATGCGGAAAAAGTTCGCATCAATGCAGAACGTGCCGATTATTGGTTGTCTAAAGGGGCCCAGCCAACGGATACAACACGGTATTTGTTGAAACTTGCTTGCCCAAAAGCTTAGGAATTTCTAAGGGGTATGAAAATTGACATCCTGACGCTTTTTCCAAAAATATTGGAAGGTTTTGTATCCGAAAGTATAATAGGTCGAGCCGTGCGTTCCGGATGTGTAGATTTATGCGTACATAACCTTAGAGATTGGTCAAAAGATCCTCACAAAGCCGTTGACGATCGTCCTTTTGGTGGTGGTGCAGGTATGATTTTGAAACCTGAACCTTTATGCGATGCGATAGATACTTTAAAAACGCAGGGATCAAAAGTTATTTATCTGTGTCCCGATGGTCAAAGGTTGACGACTTCTGTCGTGAGACGATTGGCGCAAGAATCGCATTTAATTTTGGTTTCTGGACACTACGAAGGTGTGGATGAACGTTTTCGCGAACATTGCGTTCACGAAGAAATTTCAATCGGAGATTACATTTTAACGAACGGAACCTTGCCTGCGGCTGTTCTTATGGATACCATTATTCGTTACATCCCAGGTGTTTTGGGGGATGAACAGTCTCTAGAACAAGATAGTTTTAATCACGCACTGCTTGCATTTCCTCAATACACGCGTCCTTGTAATTTTCAAGATTGGCAAGTTCCAGAGATTTTATTTTCGGGAAATCATGAGGAAATTGCTTTTTGGCGCCTAAAACAACAACTCGTCAGAACGTTGCGGCGCAGGGCTGACTTAATTTTTAATAGATAATTAATAAAATGAGCCAAATAATTCTTAAAGAGGTAAGTGCTGAACAAATAAGAACGGATCGTAACCATTTTAAAGTGGGAGATGAAGTCTCGGTGTACATTCGTGTGCGTGAGGGTGATAAGGAAAGGATCCAGATATTTACAGGTATTGTGATTTCTCGCAAAGGATCCGGGATTTCCGAAACATTTACGGTACGCCGCGTTGATTCGGGATATGGTATGGAGCGTGTATTTCCATTGCATTCACCGGTGATTGAAAAAATTAGAGTTACCAAAGAAAGTGTCGTATTACGTGCTGCCAAGATGTACTACCTCCGGCGCCGAGTTGGTAAAGAAGCCAATAAGGTTAAAGAAAAACGCCTTGTTGTTGCCCCAAAAACGCTTAAATAAAAATCCTATTGTTTTTTCTTACAAAAACAGGTTTTGTTGCCATTTATAAAAATAGAGTTTTTACGTGGAAATCCGTAAGGGTAGGTGTTTTAGCGGTGTTTTTAAATATTTCCCTTACGCAATAAAACGTACGCTTTAAAAATATGGGAAAATCCAATACTTTTCTAGAATTGCACCGTATTGAGTTGGTGTGCTGCATTCTTTGGATTGGGTTCAATAAGTTGTCCATTCAAACAAAAATGAATGGGTAATGCTCCTTGTCGAATTCTATTCAACAAGTTACGGGAGTTATCATTTAAATAATTTTCAGATATTTCTAATTCTTTTAAATTGGGTAAAACGCACTGCATACCATTGGCAGCTTCTTGAAATAGGTTTTCTATGATTTGTAAGTTGGGACAATTTTTTAGCCTTAATGTTTCCAGCGATTTTAAATCCAAGATAGGTGCAATACTATTTAAATGCGTTGTGCTGCAATTCAGCTCCTTTAAACATGGAGCGTGAAATTTGCTTGGAAATTGAGTTAATGGGTTATTGGATAGATCTAGATACGTTAGAAATTTGTTAAAGTCGTTCCCTTGGCCATGAATTTGTTGGATTGAATTGTTGGCTAAATTGAGTATTTGTAAACGCGGGAACGTACAAAAAAAACAATATTTAATTTGATTATTAGCCAGGTCTAAATATTCCAAGGTGGGCAACTGTATAAGTGGAGAGGCTATTTTAATTAGATTATAGGAC
>JAIRKR010000067.1 GCA_031260015.1 Puniceicoccales bacterium | reverse complement strand
AAACACACCTCTACGAGTGCTCTTTCGAGAGCAGTTTATTGTGTCTATATGCATAAGTGTTCACTCCTGATTATATATATGCAAAGGTTACTTGGAAACATTACTTTTCATTCTCCATTCTCTCCGTCGTTTCCCTAATGAAATTTTCAATGCGGCTAATCCATTTTTCGATGACCTCGACAAAAGTAGCCAACTCATCTTCAAATATTTCAATATTTTTTAATGGCCAATCGAAGGCCTTTGCCAAGACCAAAGATTGAGATTGCTTGTCGATACCCAAAGTTCCGCCATCCGTCTCATTCCAAAAAAAGTTCCCTTCTAGAGCTTTTTCAAAAATAATTTCACGGCAATCGAGTGGGATTTCTCCAACGTAAGCATAGATCACCAATTTGCTACCTGCTTCGTCAAAATCGATGTTGAGAACAATTTTTTCGTCAAATAACAAAATACAATGATTATTTTCGTCTAGACACAAATCGGGTAAACTGAGGCTGTCTCCAATGCGTTTTAGAAGATCATTTACATGTTCTCTCATCGTTACAAAATCATTGTAAGCATGTTTATTTGTTGTACACAAGTTAAAAATGACTTATTTCGACACAAAATTTTTTTGCAATACGAGCCGCATTTAACGAGTCCCTACATCTAAATTTGCCCATTTTTTATCGTTACCCATCCAACAAAACACCTTTTGCATGAGGATACTTTGAGCCTAAAGGTGGAAGCTTTGCACCTTCAACCGCAACCCATAATGCGATTGACGGAAGGCGTATTTGCCAAAATAAGTGTTGTCAAAATGTTCGCACCATTTAAAGAAAGTAGTATGGAAAAGCAGATGGCGGCGAGTACGCCCATGATGCAACAATACCTGTCGGTACATAAGAAATTACCCCAAGATACAATTTTATTTTTTCGCTTAGGCGATTTTTACGAAATGTTTTTTGACGATGCCGAAACGGGGGCAAAAATTCTTGGACTTACCCTTACGCAACGTTCCGATGTTCCCATGGCGGGCATCCCTTTTCACGCTTCGGAGACGTACATTGATAAACTGCTTAAGGCGGGTAAAAAAGTGGCCATTTGCGACCAGATGGAAGCTCCTCAACCCGGGAAAAAGTTGGTCGATCGATCGCTAACGCGTATCTTAACGCCCGGAACCGTTTTGGAAGATTCCCAGATTGAATCCAAAAGTAATCACTACATCCTCTGCGTTACCCTAGATCACGACGTTTTTAATGCGGCTTGGTTAGACTTGTCGACCAGTGAATTCACCATTGCTTCGGAAACGCAACGCCAGGATCTCCTATCATTTTTGTGCGCTTTGGATGTCAAAGAAATTGTTCTTTCCGAACGAACGACGCAAGAGCACAAAACCTTCTTGGCGCCGCTTTTGTGCAATAAAGCTATTTCCGAACTTCCTCATTTCGCTTTTGAACAAGCTCCGGCTCGAAAGAATCTGGAAAAACTCTTGGGAGTACAACATTTGGAAGGCTTTGGCATTGCACCGGATTGTCTCGCATTGGGTTGCGCAAATGCGCTTGTTGCTTACATTACTGAAAACTTATTTCACTCTCCAAAAAATCTTAACAAGATCACTTTGCATACGTGTGCGTACAATATGATTCTAGATGCGTCTACCGTAAAAAATTTGGAAATATTTCAGACGCAGCAGGGGACTCGCGAAGGCTCCTTGCTAAGCTTTTTGGATAACACAAAGACGGCAGCCGGTAGCCGATTGGTCCAACATTATTTGACTTACCCTTTGCTCGATTTGCAGCAAATTCAAATGCGGCAAAACCTCATTCAAATCTTTTATGATCAACCCTTAATAACGCGCAGCATTCAAGAATACCTAAAGCGTACGCGCGACTTAAATCGTATTTTATCGCGACTTTATAATCGATTACGCACACCCAGAGAATTGGGTGCAATCCGAGAAACTCTGGAACAATTACCCTTCATCAAGGCTAAATTGCAGACTTTAGATTCGCCGGAAATCAAAAATTTAACCCAAAGTATTCACTTATTTCAAGATCTTTTGAGTCACTTGCGGGATGCCCTTGAAGAAACCTTGCCCAACGATTTAACGGAAGGGAATTACATCAAGGTGGGTTACGACGAAACTTTGGATCAATTGCGTTCCACACAGGTACAAAATAAAACTTGGTTGCAAGATTTCGAACGTACGGAACAGCAACGTACAGGCATTCGAAATTTACGGGTTAAATACAATGCCGCAGCCGGATTCTTTATTGAAGTTACAAAATCTAACTTAAATCTTGTTCCCTGCCATTATGTTCGTAAGCAAACCATGGCACATGTTGAACGTTATGCGACGGAAGAATTAAAGGCTAAAGAAGATCTTATCTTACACGGACAAACGCGCGCCATTGAACGTGAAAAAGTTTTATTTGCCCAATTGGTGGAGGCGGTCCTTGTGCACGCAACCCCATTACAACAAACCGCGCAAACATTGGCCGAAATAGACGTCTTTACCGGTTGGAGCTGTTTGGCCAGAAACTACCATTATGCGAAACCTACTGTGGATACGAGCACTACTTTTGAGATCGAAGCGGGCCGCCATCCTCTTGTGGAAGCCTCTTTGCGGGCAAATCAAGGATTGACGCAAGCGTTCGTCGCCAACGACCTCCATTTGGACGCCCAACAACGACAAATTTTAATCCTCACGGGCCCGAATATGGCGGGTAAATCAACTTACATTCGCCAGAATGCTCTGATTGCACTCATGGCCCACATGGGATGTTGGGTACCCGCTCAATCGTGTCGCATGGGATGGGTGGATCGCATTTTTTCCCGCATTGGGGCCAGTGACGACCTTGCACGCGGCCAATCCACCTTCATGGTTGAAATGCTCGAAACGGCCAACATCCTAAATAATGCAACGCAGCGCAGTTTAATTATCTTGGACGAAATTGGACGTGGGACGAGTACGTACGATGGGTTAAGTATTGCGTGGTCCGTTGTGGAATACCTGCATCGGGATGTATCTCTGGGGCCACGTACGCTGTTTGCAACTCATTATCGCGAACTAACGCAACTGGAAAAGCTTTTCCCGCGCATCTTTAACGCCTATATAGCCGTTAAAGAGTGGAATGACGAAATTTTATTCGTTCATCAAATATGCACCGGATGTGCCCATCGATCTTATGGCATTCAAGTGGCCAAACTTGCCGGCCTCCCAACCGCCGTCATCGAACGTGCCAAAACCATTTTAGCCAGTATAGAATCGGAAGGTAAAGTTTTGCGAAAATTACTCCATGAACGTACCCCACCTTCCGATACCCAACCCCAACTGGACTTACTTTAAAAATTTCAGTGCCCCAAGAGTGTAATCCAGATATGTACATTTTAAGGATATTCATGTTGGGAGAAATCGCCACTTTAGGAAAAATGTTGAACAAAATTATACAACAGCAAGTATAAGTTTTACCGGCCAGTACCCGGGGAAAAGGGTTATTCACTCACGATACTTTAAGTATCATTAGGGGTTTGATCGCTTGGCTAGATTTTCCCTAGAAGTGGCTTCGATCTTTTTTGTACTCACGATAAATGATGTATGCGTTATCATTTGGCAATTTTCATTTAAGATGCCGATGGCAATCATGGATTCAGGAATATAATAAAGATGATTCGACGGTACAGTTGTTCATCACGGGGAAGTATTCGGCGATCATGCATAATTATTTATAAATTCTTCTAAATTACGCTATTAAAATGAGGATGCACTGGAATACGATAACAACGTAGTAATGCAAAGGACTGTACTCAACCGAAACAGTGCAATCGTTTTGCTCACGTTTACACCCATACCCGATTAGAGCCTAGATAGGGAGCAAAACAATAAAACCGTTCGTATAATTAACCTCAAAATGGTATATTTCTCCGATACGATTTAAATTTATTATGGCATTTATACCTTGCATCTCCCAGTTTAATGGAAATCTAGGTAGGACTTACTTGAACCTAAAGGCTCTTTTTCATTTCACATAACTCCTTCAAAGGTAAATACAATGTGTCGTTAAGAATATACAAGTTGTAAGAAAGGAACTGTGTCAGCCAACCACGTTTTTAGCCTCAGTAGTACCTGTTTTCCCACGTCGTAGTACTGTTAGGAATCGTCGAACCAGGGCATTCGGGTAAAAGGCAAGCCATACCATTTTTATTCTTATTAAGTATAACATACCTTTCGCCAACAATTGACTTAAAGACATGATAACATTTATTCCAATCCGTAGTATTTGGGGTGATACCGAACAATGCTATGCCAGCACCATTAACCGGGGAATCTTCCGTCATCCAATTTTCTAGGTCGTAACAGTAAGCGGTGTTCCCCAATGGCCTGCGAGCCCATTTACGCTTGCTAGCATCAATCAAATGCCTGGGTACAAATGGGTACATTTTACTCGGTATATCATCCCAGTCTGCATTCTGAGGAAATTCATTAAAGATAAGATAATAAGCGCGGCAAGCTTTCATGATATCCAAAGTATCTTCCAATGTTGCGTTGAGTCGAAAGTCTTCGGTGGCCTTCCTAAAGCCCGGAACGGCAATGGCGGTCAGAATCGCCACAATGCACAGCGCAACGATAGTTTCCACCAGCGTAAAGCCCTTTCGACTTACGGATGCGGATGGATATTCTGATGTGTGGAATGGAACCGACGTCCTAGGATGCCTCGGTTTAAGATTTCCAGTTGCAATTAAATGGTCAGAGAGCTTGGTGTCTTGATAAAAACCATTTC
>JAIRKR010000010.1 GCA_031260015.1 Puniceicoccales bacterium | reverse complement strand
CGTAACGGGAAGGACGCAGGATGGCTCTAGGGATGATGGCTGGGAACAGAATATAACACTTGGAGATGTAGAGGCGGTGATGCAAAAGCTGGAACAACGTTGCCAACGTCACCCAGCACCTGATCATCCTGCAGGCCCCTTTGTTTTCGGAAACGGGTTCGGTGGTGTTCCGATTCCAAATCAAAATCCTACTGCTTATCCCCGAGTAGGATTTACTTCTGATGGTATTCCTGTTCATCAAGATGGTGTAGATTTTAGAACTGAAGATCGCAGAGTAGTTGTAAATATTAGAGGTCAATTCTTCTATTATGATCAGGGAAGAATTCACGATGGGCAAGGGCATGCTTATGATGCCTATGGCACACCATTACAACCTATAGGTCAACTTGCCGATGGTAACCCTGTTTACCATCAACCAGTGCACACTGACACGAGTCCAAATCGCCGTTACTTTATACTAAGAGGGCGAGCAACTGAAACAGTCATTCAACTTAGAAACGGTCACTTTGCTTATGCTATGTTCAATCTACGCTACGCTTGGGAAAATAGTTCGCACACCACATATTTCGATTATTTCTTTGATGGTCAGGATTGGTTTGGCCTGGATGGCAAACCAAAACCCGATTTCATGGAATGGCAACCACGATAGGAATCCATTTTGATCGCACGATTGTGGGAAAATACTCTTAAAATGCTTATTCTAAAAGAATGCTACCAGACAGGTAGCATTCTTGCTTTTATAGCTCTTTATATCAAAAGGAGAAACGGTGGTGTTAACGTAATCCCCTACGGTGATCGTTCAAGGCAAAAATCCTATTTGTCTGTTGTATTGTGGGTTGTTACAAGGTGCCCCGTTACGCCAGAAATCCACGCTTAACCTTGCGTTGGGTACTGCTATCATGGGCATACTCATACACATATTATCATACAATGCTCTTGAATCCAGTGAAGGTCTAGAAGGTAGTTGAGATTATACCAGAAAGAGCGGATGGGATAGGGGAGCGAAACACAGCGAGACCGGCTAAGGGCATCAAATGTGCACACCGAGTTACACATCAAAGTCGGACAATGGTCCCCTTAATCCCTCGAGCATTGCGTGAATACACTGACGCGTCCATTACGGAGGAACATGGGTAAGTCGCAGAGGCATAAAAAACACCTTCGAAAATGCCTCGGTTGCATGTGGGAGCTAGCAGTAAGTTAGCCTTACGGCAAAACCGAGGTCGGAAGCCAAGATCGGCGGTGGTAAGGCGGATGCAGTCCTCTGGGATACATGCGTTCATACCTAATTTCTTGGAGGATCTACCGCTTGCCGAAGCTTAAGACCATTAAGATTATCGCATCCAAATGTACAAAGACTTGTTTTCACGTTTAAAGCACACATGGGCATGGGTAGATTTTATATTTTATTGCGTATTATGACGCATTGCTTGTCTGTGGAATTGCAGCCATTTGCAAAGATTATGGAGGAACCTCTCGATAGCGCACTATGAAACCGCATTCTATGAACTTACTTTTGGGGCTCATGGATAAAATAGCCTACATAAACGTTTCGCGTCATTGTAAGCGGTATCCCTTCACAGAGACCTTCAAAACTATACTCGCCTAGTGTGAAACAAAGCGCTTTGGAGGTTTATTTTATTCGCGGAATTTTATGCCTCTATGGGACAAAAACTTAACGGTAGATGTGATAATGTTTCGGGGAATTCCACGTTGACGGTTCCGCCCAATTGCGTTGCTTTAAACCAACGAGCAATGTTGTCTACTTTTGAACAAAGGGCATCCATGGTTTGCATTTGATCTTGTATGGGGTTGATAGCCATAAGCGTGATGTTGGGAATACCTAACTTTTTTAATTGTTGACCGTACAGGAATAGTTGAAAGCCCTTGCCTTGATCGATTTGGTGGGGTGTAAAATTAAAATGCGGCGATGTTTTGTAGTCAACAATGATTACCTGTGTGGCAGTCACGAGAGATGTTCCCTCAAATGCTAGCAAGTCGATGCGGCCCAACAAGCCATCGTCCAGCTGAGGCAAATTCCATTCGGAATATACATGCCAAGATGCATCGAAAAATTTTTCACAAGCCCTAGACAACCTCTTGCACAAAGCTGTAAGTTGCGCTATCCATTGTTGTGCAAAGTAGGGCAATCGTTGTCCGTTGCACGCATATAATTCTTGTAATGATAGCAGCTGCCTGTGAACGTTATCACGAATGCGTTGCACCCAATCGCTAAAATCTGCAGGTGTTTTAGAAAATTGTAAGCATTGGTGTGTCCATTCTCCTAAAACTTTTTGCTTATCGCAAACAGTTTGGAAGTCAACCCAGGCATTGATTTTCAAAATGTTTTCCAGCCACGTCTGCCACGGGGCAAGTTTAAATCGTTCCCACCCTTTACAGGTTAA
Organism: Puniceicoccales bacterium; assembly: GCA_031260015.1. Taxonomy (GTDB): domain Bacteria; phylum Verrucomicrobiota; class Verrucomicrobiia; order Opitutales; family UBA9783; genus CABUVL01. The sequence continues at coordinate 46,314 of JAIRKR010000010.1, read as the reverse complement.
CTGAATTGATGCCGGATGCAGCTTTAAACAAGCTCTCGATCGGCATTGAAACTCTTTCTGCTCACTATCCACAGCACTCTTGGAGACCGTTAACTTATCCGTAGCCCGCCATAGGGGTATACTTTCAACGGCGTTTGCTTGTTCGGCGTAGGTTGCAACGACATTGCATCCCATTTTTTCCCAGTGAAGAACGGTGTCGTCGAGGTCTTTTTGAAGTTTATTCCACGCATCCTGGCAAGCGCAGGGGATGAAATAACGACCGTAGGGGAAACAGCGTGCCACCTCCAAGGATACAAACACCGTATTGGCATTCTCTTTTCGTGTCAAAAATGCATGCAAAATGTTAAAAAACTGATCACGGTGCATGCGGATAGGATATGCGGTACATTTCATTGTCTCGCTGGCCTGAGTTTTCTGCGCATGACTTTTAAATGCCGGAAGAATTTTTTCCCAAAATTCATCAAAAAGGCCTTGTTCCGGCAGGATAATGCGTTGGAATGCTTGTATCCATGCACTTTTATTTTTGAGCAGGTATGTCTGAAGGATAGAATAATCGTGCGTTAAACAGTGATGTACCGCATTTTGTAAGTCTTGCCGAATGCTTTTGTAAAGTGTTTTATCCAGGAAAAAGTGGTTACGCAGGCACGTAACGTATTCGAAAAATACGTCCAACGTCCCCAAGCGCATCCATTGAATCCAAGCGGCCCCCAAGGTCGATGACTCGTCGGGCTTGAAAGAGATTCTTTGAAGTATTTTTTCATTGCCCAGACAAATGACATCTTTATCGGAAAATGTCTGATTTTGATACCACGAGAGCTCCTGGTGAATGTTGGGGAAACCGTAAACCGATTTACGATTTTGAAAAACCATTTGAGTCTCTCGAATACGTGTAACGTTTTCACAATATCGCAACAAAGAAGTTTTTTCCGGAACAAAACTTATCCAAGTACAATGTGGACAATACTTTTGCAGGATTTTAAAAAAAGTTTCGTGCAATGCTTCCGTAAAGCATCCGTACAAAACGATTTCGTCCGAAATAAGTTTTTCCGCTAAAATATTTTTTTGATAAAATGTTTTGGGTGTTATCCAACATTTTTTTGCAAGCCACGCTTCAATGCACGCGCGTTCATCGCAATCATAAGTTTGCAACAAAGTGTCCACAAAACATCCCGGGTCTTCTTCCGTCGGATCTAAATTTGGGTCAAAAAAAGGTAAATATTTTTCCGGGAAACCATGCTCTTTCAGGTTTAATTTGTGGCATAATGTTTGCAAAAATTCGGTGGGTGTAAAAAAAGAATGCTTCACTGCGTTGCCCGAAGACAGGTATTGCAAAAAAATGCTGCGCATTTGCTTTGATGGAAAGATACAAATACAATTTTTTTGCAATTTACGTCGGGTAAAATTAAACCCTTCCCTGGGTGATTCAAACAAAAACACCTTGACCATCAGTTTGTTATAAATTTAATTTTATGCATTGGTTTTATGATTCGTACGCGTAAAAAGCAAATAATTTCCGAGAAAACGAGTGGGTTTGCATTGCTGTACGAATTATTTTTTAACCTGTGTCTACCAACACTTATACTCATCAAAGGATGTACTTGGTTAGGTTTATCCCCCAAATGTGGTGTTGTATTGGCAATGGCTTGCCCTTTGTCTTATGGCTTGCTGGAATGGATTAAAGAAAGCCGTTTTAATTGGATTTCTTTTTTGGGCTTAATCAGTATTTCCGTTAAGGGGAGCATTGGGTTATTCGAATATTCCAATCAATGGCTTGCGTTAAATGAAGCTTTGCTTCCAGGTATATTGGGGGTAACGATTCTTTTATTGAGGCTCACAAAACGTCCCCCATTTTTGACAAAAATTCTGCTGAATGAACAATTGTGTCACGTAGAAAAAATTATAACAACACTCCATCAACTTGGGAATTTTTCAAAATTAATGCATAAAATTTACTTGTACGAATGGATTTTGGCATTTTTGTTTTTTATGAGTTCTCTTTTAAACTTTGTACTGGCTAGGTATTTGGTCGTACATCCGGCAGGAAGTACGGAATTTAACCATGAACTCGGATTGTTAACGGGGTGGAGTTTTGTCATTATTGCGGTCCCCGCTACGGTAGGTTTATTGCTTATCGTATGGCAATTTTTTGTACACGTTCAACGATTTTCCCAATTGTCGTGGAATGAAATCCTAAAAACATGACCCATCAAAGAAAAAGTTTTTCAGGGTTTTCTCTGCTGGAACTCTTAACGGTTTTAACCATCATCAGCGTTTTTATGGGACTTCTATTTCCCATCGGAGAAAAATTTGTAAGCAAAAGCCGACGTATGGCCGATGCAACCCATTTGCGGCAATTGGCTTTGGCTTACCTGGACTATATTTCCGAAGATGAAAATAATTTTCAAAAATTTAACCAGGTGAAAAATGCTTACGACTGGGCCCATTTATTGGCTCAATCGGGCCACATTAACGATCCGCATTTGTACGTGGCACAGCAAGATCCCGAATTATCTCGTGTACAAGAATTTCCATTACAAATAATAACCGGTTCAAATAGGGAACCCGGGGTACATAATACGGCATTTGGGAAATTACCCATCAGTTGGATATTTATAACGGGTGTTCCACGCAATGCACCTTTGCATACAACACCGCTGGCATATTCGCGGGGTCTTAAAATTTCTACCGGACGTTGGGACGAAAACAGTGCGTATGGAACGCAAGGTGGTTTTGTTGTTTTTTTAGACGGGCATGTCAAATTTTTCTCCTCCCTGCAGAATCGGCTCATCAATTACAAAACTGGCCAGGCAACCAGCTACATTCAACAAGCCGTCCCCGAATTTGCGCACGCCTACGATGTACACGGACGTATTTGGTAAAGCGCGTAAGCTCCATGCGGTATTTGAAGAAAGGTGTGACCCAGAGAAACCCGTGTATAGAAAAAAGCAATACTACAAATTACAGCTTTTTAAAAACCATCGTCTCTGTATCCAAATCAAGATATGTGTGGTATAAAATAAAAAAATGGACGAAATGACTAAGCTTGGCCATTGATATCCTAAAGTCTTCAGCGGTGCTTTTTGATATCCTATAGTACTCAATAAGAGAAAAATTTGTAAGCAAAAGTTAAGGATAATAACAAAGCGGTGCGGGTGATGCAAGCATGTGTTTTGGATACGATTTTGTTTTAGACAGACAAAACTGGTGCATAGGAGGCATGCCGAGATTCCAAAAGGCGGGCTGTAGGTATCCGCATCCAGATATAACCCAAGCAAAATCGTTACCGGAATACCATTGCACAGTGATAATCCGTAAACGGCCGATGTAACGAACCATCCGTCTATAAAAAGATAAATGTCGATCGTTTCCGAAATCCATGTGCATACCGTATGGATGAGTAAATTTAAAGTTAAATAAGAAAGTATGGGATACCATTTCATGACTCGGGGACAACGGGTATGAGAACACTGACTTCTTCCAGCCACATGAGGTAGTCCCCCAGTTGAATTTTTCCCATCCAATCTTTTTTCTTCGTAGCTTTGGTCAGATAACCGACGAATACATTGGCCGGGAATTGTTGTCCCAGCGAAGTCGTAACAATTTTGCGAGGTTCCGTACAAGGTCCCTTTAAATTGAGCAAATGGGCTCTTTGGGGCGAAAATGGGAGATTGTAGGTTCCTTGGAGCAGGAGGGGCTCCTTCATATCTTCAAAGTGTACCAGCAGACGAAATTTTGGATTTGAAACGAGTTCAACGGCGGAACTATTTGCGTAGACTTCGGCAATGCGTCCCACAATACCCTGCGAACAGATGACACCTTGACCTACTCGCATACCGTCACCCATACCGCGATTGATAACAAGATACTGTGCCCAGGTATCCGCATGACGTTTGCACACACGTGCAACCAGATATTGAAACTTTTCTGAGGAAGGTAACTTATTTAAGCGCAAAATCTGCTGACAATGACGTACTTGTTCAGCCTGTTCTAATATTTTTAATTTTAAAAAAGCATTTTCTCTGGCCAGGTCTCGGCAGTAGGTCATTAGCTTAAGTTTTGATTCCGAACGCAAGGCCCAAAAATTCTGCAGACGTCTTAACGTTGTAATTCCGGTTTGCGCAGGTGCGTGTACTTCAAAAAACCAACGATTTAGACGTTTTCTAATACTTATGGGGATAATAATGCAACCCACTACCCCAAAAATGAGGACGCATACGATAAATTTGCCGACAATACGTGTTCGCAAAGGATTAATATTCTTCGTTTAACCAGAATGTTAAATTGTGCAAAACGGCTCCCGTTCCATTGGCTACGGCTCGTAGTGGATCGTCCGCTATGGTAACGGGCAAATGGGTTGCATCACCGATCATTTTGTCTAAATTCCGCACCAAAGATCCGCCTCCCGCCAAAACAATACCTCTATCCACCAAATCGGCAGCCAATTCAGGCGGACAACGATCCAAAGCCTGTCGTACCACTTCGATGATAGCCGTTAGAGCGTCGCAAAGTGCCTCTCGAATTTCTACCGACGAAACAACGACCGTTCGCGGAAGACCCGCAATGGTATCGCGTCCTTTGACCTCTAAAGTGAGTTCTTCTTCGAGCGGCGCTGCAGAACCGATGGCAATTTTTATATCTTCGGCCATGCGCTCTCCAATCATTAAGTTGTAGGACTTTTTCAAATGATTGATGATGGACAAGTCCATTTCATCTCCACCCACGCGTAAGCTTTTGGCAAACACAATACCCGATAGGGAAATAATGGCTACCTCCGTGGTACCTCCCCCAATATCAACAATCATGTTGGCGGCAGGTTCATCGATGGACAAGCCCACCCCTATGGCTGCAGCCATGGGTTCTTGCAGTAATAAAACCTCTCTTGCGCCCGCATGAATGGCCGATTCTTTGACGGCACGACGTTCGACTTCCGTGATGCCTGAGGGTACTGCAATCACAACTCGGGGTGGTACAAAGCGATTATTGCGACATACTTTATTGATGAAATAGCGTAGCATGGCTTCCGTGACTTCGAAGTCGGCAATCACTCCATCCTTCATGGGACGCAAGGCGGTAATATTTCCCGGAGTACGCCCTAACATTTTTTTTGCCTCAAGACCGACAGCACGCACTTTTCGCGTTTTATTGTAAATGGCAACGACACTGGGTTCACTCAGAACCACACCGCGATCTTTGACAAATACAAGCGTATTGGCAGTTCCCAAATCAATGCCTATGTCGTGAGAGAAAAATGAAAATAACTTGCCAAGTATCGACATATTTGCTTAATTTTCTAGATAAAACTGAGGCATTTTAGTTTATGTATGAGAGATACACTAAGCGCTTTACCGTAAAGATAAAGAATTTTTAATCAAAAAATTTAAAAGGTATGGAAACAAGCTATTTAATTCAAGATCTAGCGGCCGTAGTGGTGGGAGCAAGCGTTGTATCCATTATCTTTTCCATGTTAAAATGGCCCAGCATTTTAGGATATTTGCTTACGGGATTACTGATTGGTCCGCACTTAAGTCCTGACATTTTCATACACGATAAGATAAGTGTTCAAGAAATTAGCGAATTGGGAGTTATTTTCCTGATGTTTTGCATTGGACTTGAATTCGACTTGAAAAAATTGCAACAGACGCTTTTTCCGTGTTTGTTGGCCATGTTTCTTCAAGTAATTTTGGCTTTTTTCATTGGAGCCTTGATGGCACGTTTTCTGGGATGGACGGCATTGGAAGGAACTTTTCTAGGGGCCGTATGCGCCATTAGTTCCAGTATGGTTGCCATACCCATCCTGAGGCAAAAAAATGCTCTCAGGAAAAGTTTTGCACAATTTACCATTGGCATTGCCATTCTAGAAGACATCTTTGCGGTTGTTTTACTCGTTATTTTTTCCAATGCTGGGCAAAGCCGTTTTAATTGGCATCAATGTTTAAGCTTAATTTTTTGGATGACCTCTTTTATTGCGAGCATGCTGGTACTGGGGCGTCTGTTTGCGCAACGATTTTTAAAGATACTGACCAATATTCACAGTGAAGAAATTATTCACGTATGCGTTGTGGGACTCATTTTACTCCTGAGCGAATTATTTCATTCTTATTCGAATGCTTTGGGTGCTTTTTTGGCAGGTGCAATTTTTTCCAGTACACACATTACAAGTCGCCTCGAAACGATGATTGCCCCCATTCGCGATGTATTTACGGCCATCTTCTTTGTGTCCATAGGTATGATGATTGAGCCCAAGCTTTTATGGGATCAGAAGTTTACTATTTTATGTTTGTCAATCATTGTTGTCGCCGGACAAATGATCAGTGTATGGCTAGGATTTTTTTTGAGCGGTCAAACAAGTTCCAATGCATTTAGGGCCGCTTTACCAAAGTCACAAATAGGAGAATTCAGCTTTGTTATCGCCGCATTAGCTCAAAAATTGGGAGTCGCCGATGGCAATTTAATGGCTATTACGGTAGGTACGGCGTTGTTCACCATCATATTTGTTAATATTTTATCGGCGAAGGAAGATGATTGCCTGCAGTTTTTTGACAGAATGATTCCCTGTAGTTTAAAATCTTGGAGTTCACTGTATCAAAATGTGTTGGTATCCATTCAAAATCATTTATCCAAAAGTCATTTTTTAGTTATTGTAAAAAAGCCGCTTCTAAAAATTTCCATCCATTTCTTCATCATTAACGTAATTGTTTGGTGCAATGCTTGGCTGTGTAATTTTATTGGACACTACGCGTGGCCTTATCTCATTTGGATCCAGAGAGGCCTATCCATGTTGGCTTTGTTGTTGGCATTACCATTTATGAGTAGCATGGTTAGAAATTTAAATCTAATCATATTAAACATCTGCAAACGCACTTTAAAAGGCGTATTTCAGCGCATGAGTCATCATCCCGCGATGTATCAGATTTTTCAATTGCTGGTGATTACCATCGCCACCTTGGTTTTTGCCTGGTTATTTTTAACGGCTTCGGCACAATTTATCCCCATCTACATGCCCATTTTAATGCTCGTTGTGGTAGGCATTATTATTGGCTTTGCCTTTTGGCGCCAATTTAGGGAAATCAATTCACAAATCGAATGGATGTTTTTGGAGAGTTTTAAAAGTGAATTGGAATCTAACAACGAAAAACGTAAGCGGGCTATGGCAAAAATTATTACCCAAAAACATCCCTGGGATGCGCAAATCAGCACCGTTGTTCTTAATGCTAATTCTCATGTTATTGGACAACATTTATCGGATACACATTTGCGTAACCAAACGGGTGCAACACTCCTGGGAATTAGCCGCAACGGTTTTTTATCCTACGAGGTTAATCCAAGTATGATTTTTTTCCCGGAAGATAATTTAGTCCTTCTGGGCAGTGAATCGCAATTGCAGGCAGCGGCCACTTTTCTCAATCAGCCTCAGACCTGTGAGGAAGAATTCGCGCACAATGGGTTCGATCTTGAACAAATTGTCATTACCAGTGGCCATCCTTGGGCCAATGAAACGATGGAAAGTGTGGACGTTAGAAAACGTTTTGGGGTTAATGTGATTGGTATTCAACGCAACGAACAACGTATCGACACACTGCAAGCCAATGACATTTTTAAAATTGGCGATATCGTATGGGTTGTGGGACACCCCGATTACATTCGACCTCTAAAGCTAAGTTGATAGAATCGGCTTATGCGGCTCACCAAATATTGCGCTTTGGGTAACGACTATTGGATTTTGGATCCCGTTGCAAAGAAGCGTCTTTCCATTAAAACGGTCCAATTCCTTTGCCATCGGCACCAAGGGTTAGGGGGAGATGGTGTTTTACAAGGGCCCATGTTTGTGGATGGAACCTCTTACGGGTTAAAAATCTGGAATGCCGATGGAAGTTCTGCCGCCATAAGTGGCAATGGACTCACTATTTTTGCACGCTATTTGGCCGATAAGTATTTAGACGGAGACACGGCTCAAATTACTTTGGTACCATCAAAATTTTGCCACGTTGCGTGTCACGTTACGCCGCATCACGTTGAGCTTCAATTGGGCTTAGCGAGCTTACGTTCAAAAAAACTTTACGAAGTCCCCAAAAACATAAAAAGTACCTTTGATTTACCCGACGTATTGCCTTTATTTGAGGTGGATGTGGGGAACCCCCATTGCGTTGTCCCCGTAAAAAAGCTTTCTTCCGCATTGGCAAAGACTCTAGGGCCTTTACTGGAAAGGCATCCTTGGTTTCCTGACAAAACAAACGTCCAATTTGTCCATTTTTACAAGCAAAATCGAGGGAGGGTTGAAATTTGGGAAAGAGGCTCAGGCTATACATTAGGATCAGGTTCTAGCGCGTGTGCCGTTGCTTTCGTTTATGGCTTATTGTTTGACCTTACAGTTTATTCAGTCTGCTTAACAATGCCGGGGGGAAAGCTTCAGGTAAATTGCAATTATGGTTACTGTTCTTTCCGCAATCAAGCCCATCGCGTGATTGAAATCGAAACGGCATATTTATAAGGCTCACATAAAACCCCTACACTGTGGGTCGTCATTTTTTCAACTTACCTGAGAATATGGAACAAGTGTATGTGCTTTCTGGTGCTACAATGATAAGGAATACTTGGATTGAGGATCAACTACAATATCCATTGGTAAGGACAGCGAGATAGTAGTTGGCAACCCGTCGAAGTAACTTGGACAACGTCTTCGATGCGAACACCCCCAAAATCGCGAAAGTAGAGGCCGGGTTCAACCGTAAACACCATGTTGGGTTCCAGTACGACAGAATTGGTACCCACAGAAGGGTATTCGTGTAATCCCAGACCGAGTCCATGTCCTACGCTGTGAATAAAACCTTCGCAAACATCACTTGTCTTTCGCAGACCAAAACCATTCTGTTCGAAGTAATTTTGTGCAAACTGCATCAGGTCTTTGGTATTGACTCCGGGACAAATACATCCAATGAGTTCCCTTTGACAGGATTGAACGCACGCAAATAGCTGTTTCTGCCGTATGGAAGCAACGCCTTTTAGAAAAGTTCTCGTCATATCTCCATAATAACCATTTTGATTCAATCGAGGGAAAACATCTATCACGATAAATTCGTTCGCACACAATGGGCCCGTCCCTTCGCAGTGAGGATCCGCTGCCTGTTGAGAACAACTGACAATCGTTCCCGTGCAATGTCCTCCTTTTTTTAGGCAATAGCATTCGATGGCACTGCGCAATCGTTCGGAAGTTAATACCTTTTCCCGATAATATAAAAAAGGCTGGATAGCGTCCGTACGGCTTTTCTTTAGGATAGCACGTGCGTACAAAATGGCTTGGCTCGTCAATTGACATGCGGTTTTGATGTGTTCCACTTCGGATGCGGACTTGAACCGACGTTGCGTCTGAAAGAAAACGGTATCAAACCTTATGGGAACCAACTTTCTTAAAGTTTCGTATAAATGGGCAGGGAAATCGTCTGGAATGATGAAAGAAGAAACCTGATATGCTCTTTGCAGATGCAAAATAACTTTACAGCAATTGTCTTTAACCGATTGATCCATAGCTACCTGCAGTACATCCGACCACAGTAGAACTTCGGAAAATGTGCTATCCTTTTTGCATCGCCCATATTCCAATGTGGAAACGACGGCGATGGTTTTTTCATCTATTTTAAGCGCAAGGAATGGGTCTGGAGCCCTAAAGTTTCCCCAGTAGAATAAATTGGGGTCTCGATCTGAAGACGCGTAAATGAGGTAGGCTTCGGTCATGTAATTTTAGGGTATCGGTTATGAGAAAAAATGCAAGCCGTGTTAAGATAGACAGAAGTACAATGCCGCCCCTCGTTTCAACGAATTGTGGTAAAAGGCACATTCTATCTTTTCGTCGTCATGTTATTTCAACCCATACGATGGTTATGCTTTATTTTTCTTGATGGAGGTTAAGATGAAAAATGTACAGGCGAGGCACAAGTAAGCGTCGGCCAAATTGAAGCAAGGCCAGTGGTAACTTTTGTAATAAAAATCCAAAAAATCTATAACGCCCGAATGATAGAATCGGTCTATCGAGTTCCCTATAATCCCGCTAAGAGCACCGCCAAAAGCAAGTTTTGCCATGCAATTGGGCAAAGTAATTTTAGACATGCAGAGACACAATCCTACAGCGGCTGCAACACCGCAATAAGCTAATACCTGTGAAGCATTTTGGAAAATTCCCCACACGGATCCCGTATTGGTAACGTAACAGATGGAGAATAGGTTAGGTATAATGACGTACGGTTCATTCATTGGAAAATATTTTACAATACTTATTTTGCTAAATTGGTCAAAAAAAACCAACAGTAGGGTCCATAAAAAAATATAAATGTTATTTTGAAAGCTTTTCATGATTCAATGTTATTTACTTTCTCCAAGGCAAAATAAACAATGCTTGTAAGTATTGGTTTCATAAAAAATAAGAAACTTATGGCGCTCTCGTCGGGACTTGAACCCGAACTTCTGGCTTCGGAGGCCAACGCTCTATCCATTGAACTACGAGAGCTAAGACTTTTTAACCACACTATGGGAGCACATGCTTTGCAACCTTAATTTGACGGTTTATTAAAATTCTAAAATGGAACTATTTCAAATAAATCTCCTGGTGTTTTCTTAAATAGTTTTGTGTTTCTTATGTTTTAGGAATTTGAATTTGCGTACAATGGTCTTATTTTTTCGGATAAGATCCACCCTTCAGCGAGCTCTGTTTTGACGTATATAAATTGATCACGTCGATCGGATATTTCACACAAAGTACCTTCGGGTATATTTTGCCGAACGGGACTTGACTCCGTAGGAGCAAAACGAATGGGATTTTCTTCGATGAGTACACCTGTACGAAGATTATTTTTATGGACGTATAATAAAATACCCATGCACAAAAACAATGTTCCACAGAAGCCGCCCAATTGTACATACATCTTCCTGTGCGCAAAGCAAATGTAGATGATGATTGAAAACATGCTTATCCAAAAACAAACGTCTAACAATACAACCCACGCATTTAGGGTTACAGCCTGAACAATCGCGTGATACCAAGTTGATTTCAACGGTGAGAGGGTGGGATAAGATTGATACAACGATTGTATGGTTTGATTAAGTTCGGTCCACCGAGGGCGATACTGTTTTGCCTTGAGAAAATAAAATAAAGCGTATCCTGGACGTTTTAGGGAAGCGTACGTATTTCCTAAATTAAAATACACGTGTGCACTGGGTGCATACCGTAAGGCTTTTTCATAGTAATCGGCCGCCAATTCTAAATTTTTTTCTCCAAAACACTTGTTGCCTTCCTGGATATACATTTGAGCTGTGGGTAAATCGATGGCACGAACCATCGATGTGCTCATGAATAGTAGGGTTAAAATAATCTGCAGGTACTTTGGTTTCATTTTATTGCGCGTAGTAAATCTTTTAGATCTTGTAGGGAATCTGGACATTGCTCGTCATTAAATTGGCCAAATTGACTCTGTCGATACTTTTGTTCGAGCGATTGTAAATATTGCAATTGTTCGTTGGGTAATTGAATCCCCAAATTGGCAAGTTGTGTTACCAAATCGTCTATTTCATTTACCGTAATATTTTGCCGTTTACATTTTAGCAAAATGGTTAGGGAAACAATTTTGTAAGCGCAGCTATAAAATGCGCTTACGTCCCGTGCATTAAAAGCTTGCTTCAATGCTCTTTCGGTCTTTTTGTACAAAATTTTATGCTGCATTTTGAGCTGATACGCCTTATTATAAGTGCGTCTATGGTAACGAATGCCCATGAAACTTAAACCTAGACTTATTAAAACCAGTATCCATTGGAGCAGGTAAAAATTCGTTCTTTGCCACAACCATTGTGGATTCTCCCAACGAATGTTTTGTAAAATAATTTTTCCAAACAAGGGAATGGAAGGTTCGGGCGATGTCTTGACTTCCCTGGGTAAGGTCTGCGCCTGAGACGCCTTTATGGGCGGTTTAACGTTGAGTTTAAAAGGGTAAGCTTTTTTTAGATGGACATAGGATTGCGTTGTGGTATCAAAGTAACAAAAATGTACAAGCGGTAGTTCTATTTCTCCCGATTTCAGCGGAACGATAAGGTATTCGTAGTGCATTTTCCCCGTAAAACCCAACCTATCCGAAGGTTCAAAATTGGACTTAGGTAGATAAGTTCGCCATTCTCCCGCATCAAAGATTAAAGTGGGCTCTTGAATTCTTTCGAAATTCCCCGATCCCTGCAATGTAACGTGGAATGTGATAGGCTCATCCTGAATGGCTTCCTTTTCTTCAATCCTTGGACTTGCCAATTGAAAATACCCAATGGCTTGATGAAAAGGCTGCGGTTGTGGCGTAGGAAGCGGTTGAACGACCACCTTGAGGGGTGCGGTATCGACGGTTAGGGCTTTAGGTTGCGAAAAAACACTGCTGAAGCTATGGTTAAAAAATGATAGTAAGTCATTGTCATCCTCATCATCTAACCTTGGATTAAGCACGGAGGGCTGCTCTATCATCAAATCCAAATTAAAACTTAAAGTTTGTGGACCCGACTTTAGAGGTGTAACAAGCGTTGCCCAAGAGATGCATTGGTAATTTGTGCCTTGAATGCTTTTGTAAGTTTTTTCGGGCGCATCCGTTAGATGTGTGGTTGCAAAAGTATCTCCATTTTTTTGAGGTAAATTGGTAAGTTGACCGCGTACATCATCTGCTATCAACAGTTGGATTTCCATTGGGCAACTTTGTCCAAGATACCAGGTGTTGGGCATTTTGTGTTCTAGATGTAAAAAGATGGGGGTAGAGGTACCGGCTGTGTTCTGTTGCATACGGGCATCCGCAGGTAACACCGTCAGGGTCGAACTGGGAATCGTATAGGTTTGTCCCTGAACGTCGATGTTGATTTCCGGTATTTGAAAAGTACCCGCACTCTGAGGGAAAGCAGAAAAGCGCCACAGTGTGGATTGCTGGGAAATACCATTTATGATTTGTGTGTTGAAAGTTCCGCTTTCGTATTTGAGTCGTAAATTATCGACCCTGGGTTGGGGGAAATTCACTTGACGTACAATAACATTTTTAGCCGTTACCATCCACGTTGTACGTTCACCCAGGTGAATGGTCGAGGGATGAAACGTCGCTTCAAATGCGACATCTGTGTTACCTAATCCTTGACTGCAGAGAAATAGGACACACCCCCATTGACAATATTTTTTTCGTAAAAGCATACCATCACCAATCGTGTAAAACCTCTAGATCCTCGGGTAAATTTTGAGAATTGTTGGAAAAATTCATGGGCAGTACTTTTTCATCCCCTTTGGTGCTATTGAGTAAAGTCTCCATTTCTTGCTGAGATTTTTCTTGCTGGGGCATCGGAGCCTGCTGGGGAGCACTTTCATTCATGCGGTTTGGTGGCTGTTGTTGCTGCTGTTTTTCGGGTGCTTTATTTTCTGGTTCATTCTCCTTTGAAGACGATTCATTGTTTGCATTGGAGTCGTTGGATGTATTGTTAGAATTATCCTGTGGTTGCTCCTGATCTTGTTGCTCTTGGTTTTTTTTCAATTTTTCAAAGGCTTTTTTTGCAACTTCTAAATTATGCCGGGCATCTTCTGCTTCGGCATTGAGCGCAAGTGTACTTTCAAAAAATTTAATACTTTTTTCCAAGCTCGCCATCTGTTGCTTGACATCTTGAGTTTGTTGGAACTGGCGATAGTAAGTATTACCTAAATTATAAAATATGCTTTCCTGTTCCTGCGGACGCGTACATTTTTCGAGCGCTTGTTCATAGGATATTTGCGCTTCATCAAAGGCTTCTTCTTTATAATGAATATTGGCCAAATTGTAATGTCCTTGCCAAACGTCGGGATGTTGTTCGCAGTATTTTTGATGGCGGGCTTTTGCTGCAGTCAATGGACTTGTTTCACCTTTTAAAAAATTTGTCAAGCTACAGAATATAAGAAGCAATAAACATTCAATTTTCATCTTAAAATCGCATCTTTCCTTTTCTGAAAAATAGGCAAGGCTCTAACAGTAAAAACAGAAATGCCAATCCGGCAAACCCATGAAAACGTTCTATAGGGATCTTGTCTTCACTGTCAAAGTTTTCTTTAGGTAAGTGTTTTAAGGCTACGTTATAAATTTGTTGCAGACCTTCTCCGGCATTACCCAAAGGAACATAAAATCCCCGTGTTATTTGTGCAATTTGTTTTAACGTATTTTCATCCAAACGGGTAATGACTATTTTGCCCTGGGCATCCTTTAGGTATTCAATAATGCCACGTTCGTTTTTAATGCCGATGCTCGTCCCTTTCTCGGACCCTATGCCGACCGTATGGATGACAACACCGTTTTGAGAGGCCTCCTTTGCAGCCTGCATCACGTCTCCGGACAAGTTTTCCCCATCCGTCAACAAAATAAGTTGTTTGTAGCTCGCGTTTGTATCGAAGGTACGGATTGCAAGTTGAATGGCTTCCGATAGGTTGGTACCCCCTCGTGGAATAACATTCGTATCCAAAGCACGCAGCGAAAGCTTAAAAGCACCGTGATCCGCCGTTGTAGGACACTGCAGAAATGCATTTCCGGCAAACGCAATAAGTCCTACTTGGTTACCTTGCAACGACTTCAACAGTTCCTCGATGCTCAATTTGGCCAAATCAAGACGATTGGGCCTGACATCGTTGGCCAACATGCTTTTGGAGGTGTCGATGGCAAACAATACGTTGAGTCCCGTTTGCTGACGTTTTTCAGTCACTTCACCCCACTGGGGCCGTGCCAATGCCATAAATAAAGCAACAAGTCCCAGTAGCAAAACCCAACGACTAATTTTGTATGCAATGGGGCGCGTATATTGAATAGGTAAGTATTTTTGCTGTGACCACGTATGCAATAACTTATTTGTTTTACGTTGAACGAAAAATGCGACTACGTACAGCAAAGTAACGTAGATAATTCCCAAAATCCAAACATAAGAAGATTGAAACTTCATGGTAGCGTGCGATAACGGCTATTTTTTAAAATTTGTTCTACAGAAAAAAATGCGAGGGCCAACCACAGACATAGGGTAAACAGCTCTGAACAGGTCGTGTGACCCTCCAGTGAAATTTTTGTTTTTTCCAATTGATCAATTTCTTTGTAAATTTGTTTCAGAGTAGATACATCGTAAGCTCGATAGAAACGGCCACCGGTTTTTTCGGCTACCTGCACAAGTGTTTGCTCGTCCACGGGAAAAAATTGATCGTTGCCAACAACGATGGTGTAAATTTTTGTTTGAAAATGTTCCGCCGCTTCCGCAGCCATAATGGGAGCAACATTGCCGCAATTATTGACACCATCCGTCAATAGGATGATGATGCGGGTCTTGGCCTGCAAGTCCTTAAGCCGGTTCACGCACATGGTAATAGCGCTGCCGATGGCCGTACCATCCTCAATAAGTCCCGCATTTAAACGATCTAAATTTTTGAGCAACCAAGCATGATTTAAGGTAAGAGGGCTCACCAAATAAGGATAACGGGCAAACGTTACAAGGCCAATGCGGTCATATTGCCGTTGTTGAATAAATTCTGCAATAACAGCCTTGGCAGCCTGGATGCGTGTAACCCTTTGAAATTGGTTGATGGCAAAATCGGGGACTCGCATAGAACTCGAAAGATCGAGCGCTAAAATCAGATCGATACCACTGCTTTGGCATTGCCGATGCGTGTATATCCTCTGCGGCTGAGCTATCCCCAATAGAATGCTTGCCAAACACAAAGACCTGAAAAACAACGGAATTACGTGCGGAGGTATTTGTATCTTGGGATGATTATTGGCCGTTGTATAAATTAAGCTCTTGGGCGGCGTCCAGGTTTTTAACCAGCATACAAAAATCAATGGAATCCAAAATAGATGAATAAGGATCCAGGGGTGTTTGAACGCAAATGTTTCTTCCATACACGTGCTTATGCGGAACTTTCAGTGGAAGATTGTTGTCGGCTTTGATGTAATTTCTCTGCGTAATTGACGATCTGCTTTGCTTCCGTGTACAAAGCATTTCTGGATTCATGCTCCAGAGGTCGTTGAGTAAATTTGGCGATGTCGCATTGTTTGAGAAAATTTTCAATGCACATTTGGAGATTGGAATCGAAATACGAAATTTCACGAATGCGCTCCAAAACTTCTTCGGTGGTGCACTCGGGAGCAGGAAGATGGAATACAAGTGACAAATATTGGCGGACGGCATCCGTGAGTAAATTTGCAAATGTTTTTGGACTTTTTTCCTGAATATATTTTCGAGCATTTTCAATACCGCCCAGCGCTTGCGCATAAGGATCCATGGGGACCAAACTTTTTCTAATTCGATGGGTTCTGCGCCTATAAATGACGTAAATCATGACGAAAACTATCATCAGTCCCAATAAACTCCAGATGAGAATACTTTTCCAACCCCAAGGTAATGTGACGACGGGGCGAATATCTTGAATATCTTCATCTATGGAATCTTCCGCCAGAATAGGGGTTGTTTCATCGTTTGCAACCGCATCCCGTGACGATTGCGTTACGAAAGTCGGTTGGATAACAGAATCATCCTCTTGAATTTTTACGGTAGTTGCTTCGTTCGAATCCTCTTCTTCATGGATTGATGGAGTACGCTCATTCATAACCGAAGCACCTTCGTCCACTTTCGTAACCGTATTAAAATAAAGAATAAGCAGTAGAACTTGTACCCATTTCATCGTTTTAATTGCTTGCGTGTGTTAAAAAAAGCCTGCAGGAGAGGTAAATAAGCTTGTCCATTGTGTAATTGAATGACATCAATACCACATCTTTGGCAATTACTTTGAAAGTTTTTAATTTTTTCCTGAGCCAAAGTTTCAAATCGTTGCCTCGTTTGCATGGAACGCGTATTTAAGTAGAACAATTGCTGGGTTTCCGCATCCTGCAAAGTGATGTAGCCAACATCCGGCAGTTGATGTTCTCTTGGATCATCCACACGTATGCAAATTAAATCGTGACACTGATTCAGAAGTGACAAAGATTTGATGGTTTCGTTTTCTAGGTTATTTTCCAAATGCGTTGGGACAAAATCTGAAATAATGCTAACAATCGCCTTCCGTTTTTGAAGCTGCCCAAGAGCGCTTAAAAATTTTGGAATATGCGTGGAGGTATGTTGTGGTTTGAAAAATAGAATTTCCCGAATAATACGCAATAAATGTTGATGTCCTTTGCGCGGAGGTATGAATAGTTCGATTTGGTCAGAAAACAGTACCAATCCTACCTTATCATTGTTTTTTGCCGCCGAAAAGGCTAAAACGCTGGCAACTTCTGCGGAAAACTCGCGTTTGGTCTGCAGTTTGGATCCCCATTCGTTGGATCCGCTGATGTCTACGGCCAATAACAAAGTAAGTTCACGTTCTTCACGAAAGATTTTAATATAAGGGTGCCCCATTTTGGCAGTAATATTCCAGTCAATAAAACGAATTTCGTCGCCAAAATAATATTCCCGTACTTCTTCAAAATTGACACCTTGTCCCTTAAATACACTGTGATAGGTACCACTCAGTACTTCATTGAGCAAAACACGTGCACGCAATTCAATTTGACGCACTTTGCGCAAAGTCGCATGTACTTTGTTTTCGTCAGACATATTAGGGGACTGGCACCGTCTCTAAAATATTTGCAATCACTTGATCGCTTGAAATTTCTTCCGCTTCTGCTTCGTAGGTAAGACCAATGCGATGTCGTAACACATCCGGTGCAATACTTTTTACATCCTGCGGAATGACATAGCCGCGATGTTTTAAGAATGCAGAAGCTTTAGCCGCCAACGTTAGCGCAATCGTTCCCCTGGGAGAAGCACCGTAGCGAATAAGATTGTTGATGGATAAATGATATTTTTCGGGAGTTCTTGTGGCGTAAACGATGTGAACAATATAATCTCGAATTTTATCATCCATATAGATTTTATCGATCCACTGCCGACTTTCCAAAATAACTTGCTGCGCAAGGAAACCGTGGACTTCCTCACTTGGCTGGGTGGAGGTTTTCGCATCCAAAATCATACGTTCTTCCTGCCAAGAGGGGTATTGGGTGGTAATTTTTAACATAAAGCGGTCCAATTGGGCTTCAGGCAAGGGATAGGTTCCTTCCTGTTCGACCGGATTCTGCGTTGCGAGTACCAAGAAAGGGTTTTCGAGCGGGTATGTCGTATCGCCCAACGTAACTTGTCTTTCTTGCATACCTTCTAGCAAAGCACTTTGGACTTTAGCGGGCGACCGATTGATTTCATCGGCAAGCAGAATATGGGTAAAGATAGGACCTTTTTTAGCGGTGAATTGCCCTTGGTGTGGGTTGTAAATGAGAGTTCCGATAATATCCGCAGGCAGTAAATCGGGCGTAAACTGAATACGTTGGAATTTCAATTGGAACAATTGAGCCAACGTCTTTATCAACAAAGTCTTGGCAAGACCCGGCATTCCTTCCAATAAAATATGCCCATTACTCAACAAACCTATTAATAATCGATCTATAATGGTCTTATTACCTATAACCACCTTTCCAATCTCTGTTTTTAATAGATCAATCCAAGCGGTTTGTTCTTGAATACATTCATTGAGTTCCGATAAACTCATCTGCGAATTCATCATTGTTTCCATAATAATTGTGCGTTACTGTACATGTGGGAACGTTTTTTGTCAATGTTAACTTAATTGCAAGGTAACGATTTTAAGATGTTTTTACCGGATAAAATGGCTTGATTCTTGGTAAAATTTTTCGTTTAAAGATTGAGTGAAAGTACTCAAATATGTGGGGGTAGTAATCTTATTTTCAATCCATTCTATCTCCGAAGCAAAGGTATCCATTATGGGAAAAGCCGTGTGTACACGGGAACAAATGGAGCGTTATTTGCTCAGTAAAAATCCAAAAGCTTCAAAATACGCATCTTATATTCCCATTTATTTGCGGGAAGGCGAAAAAGAGGGAGTCCGGGGAGACATCGCCTTTACGCAAAGTTTGGTGGAAACAGGATTTTTTCGTTTTGGCGGCGATGTAAAACCGCAGCAAAATAATTTTTCAGGCTTAGGGACCATCGGTCATGGTCAACAGGGATATTATTTTAAAACACCTTTGGAAGGCATTCGCGCCCAAATACAACATTTAAAAGCATATGGGAGTAAGCAGCCCCTAAGGCAACCGTGCGTGGATCCACGATTCCAAAATGTTTTAAAAAGAGGGTGTGCTTTGTGCGTGGAAGATTTAGGCGGCTTATGGGCTTACCCGGGATATGAGAAAAAAAAATATAAATCGCTGAAACTGGCAAAACGTGCTCATGATTCTTACGGAGATCACATCGTAAATCATTGGCATGCTGTGCAGAAAATTAAGGCGTCGAAAAAATTTTCTTTTTTTGGCATATCCTACGACAGAAATCCTCATAATATTCGCTGAGTATCTTATCAACGGGCGTCTGGCATTTTAAAATTTTTTCGAAAACGTGCGGATAGGATTTTTTGCCGAAGTAAAATTCCATGCTCCATGAGGGTTTACTGTATACGTATTACGGAATTTGTTTTTTACTTCCCTTTTGGGATTGAATTCGCTAATTCTGAAAAACGGTATGCAAGGTAGGCCTCCAAAACATTTTACCGATAAACCTTTTCATTACCACGATGAGTTGACGGTCGATATTCAATCTCTCAGCAACGAGGGGCGAGGCATCGCACGTGTTAATGATTGGATTGTCATGGTCCCTTTTGTAATTCCTGGAGAACGTGTGCGCGTACGTATTTTCAAAAACCATACAAATTATTCGGAAGCAGATTTAATCGAAGTATTGCAAGCATCCCAGGATCGTATTTCACCTCCATGTCCTCTTTTTGGCCAATGCGGTGGATGTCAATATCAACACATGGTGTACGAAAAGCAACTTGAGTGGAAGTATCGACAGGTTACGGATTGTCTGGAACGCATTGCAAAATTATCCGCCAAAGTTAAGCCCGTTCAAGCTTCGAAAAAAGTTTATGGATACCGGACCAAAATAACGCCGCATTTCGAACGGAATTGTACAAATAATTTTCCCATTGGTTTTCTAGCTTACGGCAGAAAACGTTCATTGGTTGATGTTCCTCAATGTTGCATTGCAAGCGATCCCATTAATACTTGTTTACCCGAAATACGTACCCAAACGAGACAAAATTTGCAAATAAAGAGCGGTACCTTGTTGCTGCGAGATTGTAGCCAAGGGGTTTTAACTAACCCTAAAGCGGTTGCACGGACACAAGTGTGCGGTTATGATTTCCTCTTTCAGGCGGGAAACTTTTTTCAAAATAATCCTCATATTTTAGAATCTATATTGCAATACCTACAACAACTATGCCTACAATTTGGACCCATCCACTACCTCATAGACGCTTATTGCGGCGTGGGTATATTTGGTATCATTCTTGCGAAATCGATGCGGCAGTTTGTGGGCATTGAAGTTGACGAACCCTCCATCACACTAGCGCAAAAAAATATGCAGCTCAATCACGTTGATAACGGCCAAATGCAACAGGGAGAGGCTGAAACTATTTTCAAGGGTATTGCGTTTCCCAAAGATCAAACCCTCGTTGTTATAGATCCGCCTCGTAAGGGTTGTTCCGAAAGTTTTCTGCAACAATTGATTCAATTTCAACCTGCCATTATGGTTTACATTTCCTGTGCTCCGGACACGCAAGCCAGAGATTTAAAACGCGTTTTAACGTTGGCGCCGCAATATAAAATTCTAGAACTGCAAGCTTTTGACATGTTCCCCCAGACAAAACACTTGGAATGCGTGGCCGTTTTGTCGCGCATGTAGTAAAATAACCTTTCAATATTTTAAACGCCTGTTACTTTATACGTTTATGGTGCTTGAATTTTTAGATAATCTTTTGTGGAGCTACATCGACTTTTTTCTAATACTATGCATTGGGTTTTACCTGACACTAAAATCCAAATTTTTTCAATTTCGCACAATTGTAAGACCCATAAAGACATTTAATGCACTTATGAATGGAACAAGACAAGCAAGAGGTCTGGTGCCCATTCGTCTTTATTTTTCATCGATGGGTGGCTCCATTGGCATCGGCAACGTTGGGGCATGCATTACGGCTGTATCCATCGGCGGCCCCGGAGGACTTTTTTGGATGTGGGTTGCAGTTTTTATTGGAATGCTTGTTAAATATTCGGAAATTTTTTTGGGTATCAAATATCGCATACACGATAAAAAACACGGATACGATGGCGGTGCACCGCATTATTTAATGCGTGCCTTTAGCAAAAAATGGATTTCCATTATCTTTTGTTTGCTCATGTGCATTTATGGAGCTGAGATTTATCAATTTAAGGTTGTCGAAGACGTTTTTGTCGATACATTTGGATTAAATAGGTACTTGGCCATACTGGTTTTGTTATCCGGAACAATCTATGTAACGCTCGGTGGTATTCGACGCCTTTCCATCATATGCACGATCCTCATGCCATTTTTTCTATTAACATACACCGGCGTATGTTTGTATACCATATATCACAGCAATGTTGATTTTTTTGCATTGCTTACTACCATTTGTAAATCAGCCTTCAGTGGACATGCTGCCGTCGGAGGATTTGCGGGCAGTACGGTTGTTATGGCGGTGCATCATGGCATGGCAAGAGCGGTGTATTCCGGAGATATCGGCATTGGATACGACGCTATCATTCAAGCTGAAACGCGGATAACGGATCCGTGTGTTCAGGCACGAACTGCCGTTTTTTCCCTGTTCACCGACTGCGCAATCTGTACCCTTACCATTCTTTTAGTCCTGTGCACGGGACAATGGTGTGTCGGTCACAATAATGCCTTTGATTGCGTTGTAACGGCACTCATGGGACATTTCCCAAATGCTCAGTTGCTTATGGCTATCTTTTTCTTTTTAGCCGGTTGGACAACGGTCCTTGGATATTTAGCCGTTGGCATGAAAAGTGCAAAGGCAATTTCTCTAGAGAAAGGGCAATTTTTTTATCTCATCTACGCCATAGGCGCGTTTATAACATTTTCCTTTGTGGCCCAAGGTACGGCATTGATGGTCATGTCCGTATCGGGCGGATTACTTTTATGCATCAACCTTTTTGGAATTTTTAAGCTTAGAAACGAATTGAAGTTCTGCTAAATGCTTATTTGTAATGAGAATAAAATAATGGTTTTACGGCGTTTCAGGCCCGAAAATTCTAGATCTGTTGCCCCAGACAATAAGGTTGACGTGGACGTTTTGCGACACAGGAAATCGTTGCTTAAAAAAATACGAAAGTAATTTTTAGAAAATTTGAAATGAGTTTGCAGGAGGATTTTTTCAAAAGGTAAATTTTATAGCCAAAGTACTTACACTTTTGTTAATCTTTTAACCCTACATAAAGGATATTTTTTAAGTAAAACTTTCTATCTTTGATGCGTACTTATTAGGTCGTACAACTGCTGCCAGCGTTCCATTTGAGATAATTGACCTTTTGCAAACAATGTATCAAAAATTGCTCCCTTTTGTTTTTGTAAAATTTGTATTTTAGATTCTATGGAATTTTCTATCAGAGGTCGGTACACTTGCAGTGGAAATTGTTGACCTAAACGGTGCACACGCGCAATCGCCTGTTGTTCAATGGCTGGATTCCACCAGGGATCCATTAAAAAAACGACCTGTGCCGAATGGAGTGTAATGCCCGTTCCTCCAGCTTTTAAACTGATTAGAAATGCAGTTTGTGGCTCCCTCTGAAAACGTTCAATAAGTCCACGTCTTTGGTGTACAATCGTGTCTCCGGTTAGAAGAAGCGTACGCGGATAAAAAGATTTCACAAGGGGAATAATGCGTTCCAACAAACGTCTAAATTGACTGAAAATAATTATTTTTTGCCCATTTTTTACACAAATACCCAGCTGTTGCTGCAACCACACTAATTTTCCACTTTCGTTACAAGATATTTGCTCATGATGGGGAAGCAATCCTGGATCGCAACAAATCTGCCTTAGACGTAGAAGCAAAATGAAAAGTTGCCCCCATTGCCCCTGTTTTAAATGAATACCCTGACGCAACCACGTATCGTATAAAGCTTGTTGCTGAGCCGTCATGGGGCAATAGACGGTGTGCTCTTCCTTTTTGGGTAAATTTTTTAAAACTTCTGATTTTGTCCGACGTAAAATAAAGGGTGCAATTTGTACCCTGAGTCGCGTACGTTCCGATTCGGATTGCATGAGATTTTGAAATTCTTTGTAATTTCCCAGCAAACCCGGCATCAAAAAATGAAAAATCGTCCATAAATCCACGAGACTATTTTCGACCGGTGTACCGGTTGTTGCCAACCTAAAGCATGATTTCAAGTTGAAACAAGCGTGTGCGGTTTTTGATTTTGGATTTTTCATGTACTGCGCTTCATCCAAAACGATGCAGCGAAAGTTTATCGTTTTCAGTGTATTTGCGTGCAACCTCAACTGAGAATAACTGGCAACTAAGATTGCATTCCTATGGGGGATAAAATTTGCATCGGTTTTATGAGGAAGCACTTGCAAAGGTAATTGGGGGAAAATACTTTCTTGTTCAGTTTGCCAAGCGGTAATCACACTGGCAGGACATAGGATCAAATCCGGCATCAAATCCGTATTTTCGCTTCTTAACCATTGTATTAAGCTTAAAATTTGGCGTGTCTTTCCCAATCCCATTTCATCCGCCAACAAGGGATGACAATGCAAGTCCAACAATTGTTTCAGCCAAACAACGCCTTCTTTCTGATAATTTCTCAGCGGAATCTTGAGGGTAAAATTCAAGTTTTCCGGCCTATGGGTTAGTTTTTCTATCCACTGTCTTGCCTGCTCATCCAAGTGCGTCGTATTGAACGATGACAGCAATAAATAGGCGGGCAACTTTTGGCCAAGTCGGTTTTTCCAATCGTTTAACCGCTGCATCCAACGGATATCTGCAGGATTCCAACGAAGTAATCCATGTTTTTCCGACCAGCAAAGATTATGCTTCGTAGGGAAGAAATTTTTTAATTTTTCGGCGCGTAACAATGATTTTTCTACAAAAAAATGCTGTTGCAAACAGTCTTCTGCATTCATGTTCAAAACCACCTGTACCTGTTTTATGCCTTCCTCCAATTTTCGTACACAGTCGGGGATTTCAACAAAGTACTTGCGCGACAGTCGAGGTATTTCGTTTTTGACAAAATCTGCCCATGCCTCTCGATCGTTGCTTTGAAAATGTGCATTTACCCAGTGAAATCCATATTTCTGAACCGTATGCAGCAAAGATAGTAGATGTTCTCGCTCATTGAGTTTCAAATGCTTTTCCAAAGAGACGAGCTTAATGAGTTTGTTGTGTCGTCGAAAATGTACCTCAAAAGTTAAGTTTTGGCTACATTTAAAAAATTTTAAATTTCCCAAAGGGTCGGCAACTTCTGCTCGATCGGAATTAGCCTTTGCCGGCATAGGAGGAAGTTGTGGATGCTTGCTCTCAACTTCTATGGGCGTACTCAATTCGAACAGATGTTCTTCGATCAGTTTTTCCAAAATTAGAAAACCCGCCGCTAAAAAAGCTTTCCCAACAGAGGCATTGCGTTGTGAAATTTGCAAAGTTATTTGGCCATTTTCGTGCAAATCACCTGTCGAGTAATAATTTTCGTTATTTAATCGACCATGTACCAAAATGAAATGTTCTTCTAGAGTAATGGATTGGACGCCATGACTCAAAAGCTTAACTCCTTGTCGATAATCCGAATGCGAGAAATAGGTATTCCACCAACTTTTTCTGTAAGCCTCGAACCAAACTTTTAAGGAAGCTTGCGTGTACTTTTTTTCAATAGGTAACACACCCATTCACCCTAATTTTACAATGTTCAAAATCTAATCGGGCCGCATGCATCCATTGAGCCAAAATTTGCGTACATGACGCATTTGTTTCTGCTTCCACCAAGAAGCGTAGTTTATTTTCTGTCCCCGAATAACGCATGTACATTCTATTCGCATCTCGATGGTGATTTTTTTCAAAAAGCCGTGCGCATTTCAGTTGCCTTGTTGGAATTTTTGAAGCAATGCTCAATGCGCCTTCGGCTTTCGGAAATAGAGTAATGGTCTTCCTACGTTCCGCCAAGGGTTGTTCCAGAGCCATACGCATCAATTCAATGGCAATCCGAAGGCCATCGCCCGTCTTTGCAATATCACGTAAAATAATATGTCCGGAACTTTCTCCCCCTATATTTGCACCGTGAGTTACCATGCTGTAATAGACTTCTCGGTCGCCTATATCCGTCCTAATTGTTTGAATTCCAAAGTTTTTTAAAGTCCAGTCTAAACCCGAATTACTCTGTTCTGTAACCACCAATTTATTACGATTTAATTGTCCATTTTTGAATTTGTCCAAAGCTAGGATTCCCAAAACTTGATCTCCGTCTAACCGACTTCCTTGTTCGTCAAATAGGACAACTCGATCCCCATCTCCATCGTGTGCAATACCCAACCATGCACCGCTTTCTCGCATTTTTTTCACAATACCATCGCAGCATTCACTCCCACAACAAAGATTGATATTCTCGCCCGTAGGTTCATCGCCTATGGCAATAATCTCAAGCCCCAAGGATTTCAGTATCGGCAAACTGGTAAAGACGGTAGCTCCATTGGCCGTATCCAAAACAATTTTTCTGCTTCCAAAATTGAGGTAATTGTAATCCGATAAGGTGTGTTTGACATAATAATCGCTTCCGTTGATTTTGTGGATGTGAGGTAAGGTTGAGGGAGTGAGCACTTGCGGGTTCATCCATGCTTCAATGCAGGCTTCTTCTTCTCTCAGCAATTTGTATCCACCGTGGTGAAACAATTTAAGACCATTGTCTGTGAATGGATTGTGAGACGCCGTAATGGCAATGCCCAACGAAAAACCCTCACGTGCAACAAAATGTGCGATAGCGGGTGTGGGTGTTACGTTTAGGAAAGTGACATGTCCTATACTGTTGCTTAAAAAACCCTGCGCAAAAGCATGCGCTAGCGCGGACCCCGAGGCACGCGTATCCCACCCAACGGCAATCTTTAGATCCAAATTATTTGCCTTCAACCAAGCCCAACAGGCTTGCCCTATACCCCTGAAGGCTTCTGCGGTAATGGGCCATTCTCCAACTTTTCCACGAATACCGTCCGTACCAAAATGAATTTTATGCATGTTCTTCAAACATACCTATGGATCTAAATTTGCGATACCTTTTTGCCAACAAATCTTTTTCCGACTCCTGTAAAAGCTCTGTCAAATGAGTTTTCAAGGCACACCGAACGTTTGCCATGCACAATGTAGGATCTGCGTGTGCGCCTCCCAAGGGTTCGGGAATAATGGCGTCCACCACATCAAGATTTTTTAAGTGGTTGGCAGACAACTTGAGTGCGTTGGCCGCCTCCGAAGCTTTAGAGCGATCTTTCCACAGGATGGCGGCGCATCCCTCTGGAGAAATAACGGAATAATAAGCATTTTCAAGTATTAAAACACGGTCAACAACGCCAATTCCTAGGGCTCCTCCCGATCCGCCTTCTCCCAAAACGATGGCTATACTTGGAACTTTCAATGTACTCATTTCGCGCAAATTAACAGCAATGGCCTCGGCTACATGGCGTTCTTCGGCACCGATGCCCGGATACGCCCCAGGCGTGTCAATCCATGCAATAATGGACATCTTAAATTTTTCTGCGAGCCGCATAAGTCGCAGCGCTTTTCGATAACCTTCGGGATTGGGTGATCCAAAACAGCGTTTAATGTTTTCCTTCAAAGAGCGACCCTTCTGCTGAGCGATGACCATAACAGGCTTCTTTTCAAAAAGTGCAGGTCCCCCGATTAATGCCTGATCATCTCCAAAATGGCGATCACCGTGCAATTCCTGAAAATTTTCAAACAATGCTTGAATGTAATCCAATGCATAGGGACGTTGAGGATGACGTGCTATCTTTATTTTTTGCCAGGGAGTAAGGTTTTTATAAATCTGTTCTTGGGTTTCTTTAATTTTAATTTCAATGGCATGAATTTCATCATCCATCTGTACTTGATTTTCGTTGGACAAACGTTTCAGTTGTTCTAACTGCTCACTCAACGCCAATAAAGGTTTTTCAAAATCAAGCGTGTACTTAGCGGACGTTTCCATAATAAGTTACGAATCGTAGTACTTTCAACGGCAAATTCAATTCTTTTATTTGTAAATATCTTCTCGTTTTTCGTTCAAAAGAAGGGATTTACAGAGTACCACCGGAATGTAGCATCCTGCGTAAAAATATGCGATAACAGTTTAAAAACAGGGTATTAATCCCAAGAGATGTTTTAAATTGCAGTCAATCAACTGTTCCATATTGATTATTATCCATATTGGCAACGTAGGAAATTGAGAATGCGGGCAGGTAAAGTGAAATCATTGAAAACTTTTAAATGTAGGAAAGTACCTGGTGTACCTACATGCAATCCATGGAAATTAATAATATCTGTTTTCCGTACAGGTATTGTGTGCGGCCTCGGGTACTCTGTAAATTACACAAGTCGAACAATGATAGTAAAGATGGTTTTTGAAGTCATCTAAATCAGTCAACCTATTAAAACAAAGAGTCGCATTCGTCTTATCTCCAATCCTAGCATCTACCGCAATACGTAGCAACACCCCATCGTCTGAATATATATTACCCGTGATCCAATTTTCAAAGTCAAAGGAAGCACCGCTTTTTCTCAGAGGCCGGTATATAAACTGATTTTCTCGGTACAAATGATTGGGCAAAAGGTAACGAATATTACCAGATGGAACAATATTTGTATTACCATCTGCCGGCCATTCATTAAAAATCAAATAATAGGAACGAAAGACTTTGATTAAACTCTCAAAATTGCATACAAATTCGTTAAACTTAAGATCTCGCATCGTTTTTTTAAAGCCCGGTACGGCAACGGCGGTAAGGATGGCTACAATACACAGAGCTACCATAATTTCTGCAAGTGTAAACCCACAGGATCTTTTGTGCTTTAGACGCATCATGGATATATTTTACATAAGTTATTCCATGCTGTCAACATTTCCCCCTATCATACGTTAGATATCCAGATGGCACATGAAAGAGACGGTAAATTCAGCATACCTTCTTGAGTCCACGGTGTCATGCATGGATTCAATCCTTTTAGACAAAAACGTTCCGTATCCGCTATTTGGACAAATGGATCCAAAGAAATATCTTTTAAAAACAACTCCACGGGCGTTTCATGAGGATTGATGGCAAATAAAATTTGTCGGTTTCCTTCCGAATGATCTGCATTGTACAAGATAACCAGCGCAGAAGAATTTTTTGCATAAAAGTATTTGAAATAATGGGCCGATGGGTGCCCTGTTTTTAATAGTCTACCGTAAGTGGATTTTCTTAATTCAATAAGCCCTTTTACGTACGCATGCGTACCGGCAAACTGTTCTAGGCGCAAGTAGTCCAATCGATTGCAATCCTCGCGATTGTAGGTGTTGCGAATCCCTTTTTTCGATTTCAAAAAGTCTTGTCCGGCACTTATCATGGGAATACCTAAGGATAGGTAGAGAATCGCAAACATACAGTGCGTTCTGCGGCGATCTTTCACCGTAAAATTTTCACCATTGCAATTTGCATTTTCCGTAACGCGATCTATCCAACAATGATCATCGTGCGATTCCGTGTAATTAATCGACTGCTGAGCCGTTTCGCACAGGAAATCGGTTGAACCTTTTATAAAATATTTCAATCCATCCACATTGCCTTGCCCACGCACGTATTGCAGTATAAAATCGCGAAATCCATCATTCCAGCAAGCGTAATCTGTCCCTTTCAGATCCAATGCCACATGACTTCTAAAACTCCACGGTTCGGCTATTAAAATAACATCCGATTTTACCGCCTTTAGGCTTTGCGCGATTTCTTCCAATACGGAGACGCCTAGTAATTCTGCCAAGTCAAAACGAAAACCGTCGACTCCGTATACGTTTAAAAAGTGCAATAAACTGTCCAGAATTAAGCGTTTTGCCATGGGAGCTTCGGCACGGAAGTCGTTGCCACAACCACTGAAATTGGAAAAAATTTCCCCCGTTGAGCGAAAATAATAGGCCTTGTCGATTTTTTGCAAACTATTAAAAATGCCTGCATGGTTGTATACAACGTCTAAAATGAGGGCTATGCCTTTCGCATGGCATACCTCTATGAGTTTCTGAAAATCTTGTACCTGAGATCCGCAATTGCCCTGAGCATAAAAGGAGGAGGGTGCAAAATAATGAGCGGGCATATATCCCCAATGATATTCCTTACCGTCTAAAGCGTCGTATTCGTTGATGGGTAAAAGTTCCAGCGCATTGCAATGGAGCGAAGTTAGATAGTTGTCCGTTCGTAGGAATTTTGATAAATCGTTAAAGCTGCTTTTCCCCGTTATATCGCGCACATGGCCTTCCAAAATAGTTAGGTCGCGCATACGAGGCGTCTTAAAATTTCTGGCGTACGCCGTCAAAGGCATAATTATTCCGGGACCTTGAGGGCTTACCAAAGCCTTGGCGTAAGGATCCACAACCTTTGTTTTTTTCGAACTATAAATGAAAAATTCATAGCAATAATGAGAATAATTGCCCGGTAAATCAACGGACCAAACACCCTCTTTATCCACCTGCAAAGGGTATACGTTGTCCACGTTTACCTGTTTGTTAAAAATGTGAACTTCAACTTTCGGAATGCGAGGGGCAAATAGAGCAAAATGAGTCCGATCATCTTCCATCCAACAACCTAAAGGCCTATCCGAGTACAGTTGCAAAGCCCAGGGTAAAGTATCCATACGAATAGACCGATTTCCAAATTGCAGCCAAGGTTGCATTGAAAGATCGTAACTGTGAGCACATTGAAACGCCACCCAATGCGCACTCGTTTGCCGAAGATTGAGTTGAAAATTGACGTGCCCACAATTGTCTTGAACGCGATTCGGACTCTCTTCAAAAGGATTTATCCACAGGTTAGATTCGTGTACAAATTTGAAGTAACTCACCTCAGGGAAACAGGAGGCGGGTATTTTTAATTCTAAAGCACTCTTATCTCGCGTTAAACCTAGAGGCTTTGTGCCTTGCCAAGACCAATGGTTGAAGTCGCCGGCTACGTAAAAATTTCCAGGCAGTTGTTTCAACTTACGAGAAAGTTGGGAGCAAGCCAAACGAAAGCAGACAAAATCTTCATCGACGCAATAACCCGATACCTCTGCAAATTTTACCTTAGAAAAATGCTTTAAAACGATGGGATCCCCTTCAATGGTACCCCTAGGCAGTTCTCGAAGATGCACATCCTCACTAAAACATAGAACTCCCGAAGACGTTGTTTCCCAAAAGGCGTTCAACAATATCGGAGATTCCACCGCAATTCCTTCACAACTCCGATAAGACCTCAGGTAATTCGCCACGGTACATGTGTATCAAATGTTGCTGCCAAGTCTCAAATTCTGCAATAAATGCTTTAAAAATACTCTCAAATAACGGTACATCCATGTTCAAGGCGGGCACATGGTACCCCAACAGTATCTTTAAAGCATCGGGCCGTTTGGATAACGTCATACCATGCGTTAGCTCCCAATCGCAGTTCGCCTTTAAAAAACAGTTGCAAGATCTTTCAAGATAATTTTCATTGACGTCTCCCAATTCTGTCAAAAATTCGACCTCTGATCGTTCTCTATTAAAACAGATTTGTACGTTCTGTTTATCGTCTAAACACAATTCACATGCGTTGTTATCATCTAACGCCAATGGCTGTAAATGAATCGACTCTCCAAATTTTTGAAGTACAAAAGTAAAATTTTCAAACGTGTCCATAGAACATTTATACACTACTTTTGCTCGTTATGCAAGGTTAAAATGCATCCCCATTAAACATTTGCAGCCCATAAACGTTCATTTACAAGATGTAATTGCTTGACTTCGCTTACAAGAAAAATTTTACTCGTGAAAGGATTTTTAAACGGGTCATGGCGCAGTCTGGTAGCGCACTTGCATGGGGTGCAAGGGGTCGGGAGTTCGAATCTCCCTGACCCGACCATGAGAATGTAAAGTTGGCATAGTCCATAAAAAAGTTTACATGTCTAGGCGTTATACTATCTTTATGCGCTTGTTCAAATTATAACTCACGTGACACATTGGGGAAAAATATGCCGCGGAAGACATTTTGGGAACCCCCCAAGATGGGAACAAATATGTTTAATGCGCGTATCCTACGAGAGGACGTAAAAGCCGCTAAAAATTATAAGATAGAGTTTATTCGACTGGCCTTTGACAAATTTCCTACAAAAAGAAGAGATTTTTTGATGGGGAATGCCGACCATTATGAAGGTTTGGACCCAGATAACTTGTCGACCTTGAAAAAAGTTCTAGGCACGCCAAGAAAAGAGAGTATTGTCAAAAGAAATCAGAGAAAAATCAGGCCCTATAAAAATCTTTTACTTCAAACATTGCCGCAAAATACGCTTCATGTCTTCCTGTGTTAAATGGGCATAACTTGTGGGAAATGGATGGACGGTTTCGGCCATTTTATCGATCGCTTCTGGGGGAATTTCAATTTCTTGCAAGGTTATCGGAGCACCGATGGACTTAAAATAAGCACGTGTTTTTTCAATGCTCTCTAAAGCAATGGCTTCTTCCGTTTTGCCCAAGCAGTCCAAATGCCAAACACGCTGCGCGTAGCGGACAAATTTTTTAGGTACTTTTTGACAGATATATTTTAAGTAAACGGGATGTACAACCGCTAATCCGGCCCCATGGGGCACGTCGTAGAACGCCGAAAGGACGTGTTCAATTTGATGCCCCATCCAATCTTGTTCTTTTCCCAAACCGAGAAGTCCATTGAGTGCCATTGAACTGGCCCACATGATATTGGAACGTGCCGTGTAATCTTTAGGATTATTTAAAGCCACGGCTAAGTTTTCCATAACGCTTTTTATCAACGCTTCCGCAATGTCATCGCTTACATTCGACGTATCTGGAGCGGAAAAGTAAACCTCGAAAATATGTGAAAGAATGTCTACGCACCCAAAGACCATTTGAGATTGGGATACAGAATACGTATAAATGGGATCTAAAATCGAAAACTTGGGATACAACAGGTTATGTTCATAGGCAAGTTTTAGATGTTTTTGCCAATGGGTAATAACACAGTTTGCATTCA
This sequence comes from Puniceicoccales bacterium, assembly GCA_031260015.1. Lineage (GTDB taxonomy): Bacteria > Verrucomicrobiota > Verrucomicrobiia > Opitutales > UBA9783 > CABUVL01. The sequence goes on along the minus strand of JAIRKR010000010.1, from coordinate 14,190 downwards.
TCTCGCTCCCCGTTGCAGCGATCGTCAATACAACACCCAACGGTAAAGCTTCAAAAATGGGTGCCCGCTTAATGAGTAAAGTTTCAAAAAAATCACCGTCCAATTTTGCACCTGCGGCAATAAACTTCGAACAATCGATCACGCTGCCTCCTCCAACGGCTAAGATAAAATCTATCGCACGCTCACGGCACATCCGAATACCTTCGTAAACTTTTTCTGTCCGCGGATTTGCCATAATGCCACTCAATTCAAATACATTTTTGCGCGCTGCCTTTAAACTGTCCAAAACCGCCCGATAAATACCATTGCGTTTAATGCTACCTCCACCGTAGGTTAATAGGACATTGGGACCAAATTTTTCAAGTTCGTCGGTCAACTTGGAAATTGAATTTTCTCCAAAATGAATCCGTACAGGATTGCAAAAGTTAAATGTGTTCATAATTTGTTAGCTAAATTTCTCGCCACTATTTTTCATTATCTTACGGCCATCGCATAAATCGACAACTTCGTTTATCAAAGCATCCTTTCTGTTTTTTGATAACTAAAATGAATATAAGATCTTCAAGACTTTTGTTTCAATTGGATTTCAAGCCATGTGGATATTTCTCTTTTGGGATTCCCCATGAAGGATCCTCCGGAAAAAACCGTTGATCCAGGTGTAAGAATCCGTATGTCCCTAAAAGTATTGCTCTCTCCTCCGCCACCATGGGTACAAAACGGTATAATTGTTTTTCCGGACAAATCATGTGTGGATAAAAATGAGGTGACTGCCGGAGCTATTGTTCCACACCAAACGGGCGATCCCAAAAAAATCACACCATAATTATCTATATTTTCCAATCGCTTTCTCAATGTCGGTTTGTGTCCGGAAGCCAATTCTTTGTTAGCTAGTTCCAAGACAGCACTATAACTGGAAGGATATTGATCTACGGGTTCAATTTCAAAGATATCACCGTCAACTTTTTCCTGAATAAATTCAGCAACTGCCTTTGTAATTCCCAAATAAGAATAATAAACAACCATCATTTTTGATTTCATATTCATTTTTAACCATCTCCTTCATATCTATAGATCCATTTCTCAGCGAAACCAGCATACCCATTACGTCTAAAATGTATTTCTAAAAATATCTGCCCTATTGCATCTCATAAAAAATAAAATCTTGTTTACTTTAAAGTTTTGCTTTTTATTCGAATATAATTTACCGATTCACATAAGCCGACTTTGAAATTGAATTTTTTCAAAAATGAATCTGCACAGGATTGTAAAAATTAAATGTGTTCATAATGTTTTAGCTAAACGATTACCATTGGTCATCGGAATCGTGTCAGGTCTTAAACTGGTAAAATTATAAATGGCTTATAATTGTATGGCATTTCGAAAACTTTTAAACTATAATTTTTCCTTAATTGCTATGCTAAAGAAAATTTCTGTCATTGTTTTATTTCTTTCACTCTACGCTTTGTTAAATGCCCGTGCTCCATTAGCATTGGTGGACTATTTAGCATCACGTTTGAATTACGAGATCCTTGTTGCCAAATATGCTGACCTAACATGGGGAGCTGTAGCCATTGAGTCGGGATTTATTCATAATTTGCGATTTTATGGAAATTATGAGATTAAGCTTGATGCAACAACAGGAAAGCGTGTATATGCAATGGACACACCAAAGGATCCTCTGTTCGCGATCATTTGACAACTGTTTCCTTCAACGGGTGGTGTACTGGCGGCAGCTATAGATCGAGACCAAGAGTTATGTAATAAATTATCATGTGTCGATGTGGCAAAAATAATCAAGCATTTCTTTTTGAACATCCGAGAAAATTTGAGAACAATAGCAAAAGGCGTAAAGAAGAATAGAGCTGATGTTATAGATCCATTCTTGCAAAATATTAAAGCGATTGTTGACGGGGCTAATCGGAACGGTAGTGAACCCATAGAAAAACAAAAACAAGAAGTTCTTGCGCAGGTGTTATTAGCTTTTCTCTATGAAAAGATAAGCGTACAAAACCATGATAAGATTAATAAGTACACTTCTATTTATGGAACGGAGGTGCTTGGACAGCTTATGGCAGAGTTTTGTTGCTTTGCAGATCTTCATAAAAATGAGGCTCCTCCAAGAAGTCCTTCGGAGAAATGGAGCAGAAAAGCTAGGGAACACCTAAAGAATATGTGGGAGAATAATCCATTTCCTTATATTTCAGAACCGATATCGCAGGGATTCGTAAATGTTGTTGATGGTAACGGTAACTCATTAAAACATACATTTCCGGATTGTGTAGAAGTTTTATTTCGTCATGTATTTAACATTTTATTTTATGATCCGATAACAGGGAGATTTACTCCGAACCATATAATGGGTCCTAAAGCAGGCCTTTTCCATACCTTCTATCAAACACATCAACCGAATAGAGATTCGGCAAATAATGGCTCTCAAACGCTTAGGACGGCATGGAATGAAATTATGGTAGGTATTCCAAATGTTATTTATAGGATGAAAACCGATGGTTCACGCCTCGATCCTTCTCGTGGTGCTGTTTTAACACCCTATAATAGGTTAGATGATGTTGAAATTGCTTCAAATGAAATTAAAGCGGGCATAATCAATGTTTATAATATTTTGGCTTTTTTATTTGGAAAAGAGCAAATTACAAGAGATTGTACGAGTGAACAAAAGTTATATGAATCCATATGCGACCGAAATGATCAAAATGCTGCCATTACTGTTTTAAAAGAGAAGCTTTTAAAATTATTTCAAGAAAGTGAACACGCAGGAGACGATGAACCACAATCATATCGTTTTGGCATTACAGAACTTGAAATCAACATGACAAATGTCGAGGCGGACAAATATGATATTTATGCGGATGTAAACATCCGAGGTGTAAAAAAAACGCAACAGGATCAACAAAAAAAGTACCAATTTGATATTCATATTTTAAAAGGCCACGGGAATATTGTATTAGGAAACCTTGGTGGTCAAAACACAATTGGATTATTCAAAGACTTGGAGTATATTAACCTTTTTGCAATTGAAAACTCTCTAAGATTATTTTCTGATGGGAATTTAGGACTATATTGGCTATATCAAGGTAGATTTAACTCATTTGAAGCACTTTTGCGTTTTGTATATAGGCTTAAGTTCGAGCCAAATATCTTTTCATATCCAGACAGTTTTAAACAAAGTTTGGCAAAGGATATTGATAATTTCGCATTGGCGGGAGGGTATAATACACTAATGCTAAATGATAATGATATTAAAGCAGAAGGCTTTTTAGATACTATTTACAACAACACTTGGCCATTGTATGAAGTTAAACAAATGAAAATAGCTACACGCATTCAAAATGTTGTAACCACTGTAAATTTCTGCACGAATGAACAAAACGTAAAGCAAACGTTAAATTTTAGTGGCCTAAGTAATATAGAAACAATCAATATAATAGCACCGGAAACAAAAACCATGGATGTTAAAATTATTTGTAGTGATCCGCTTACAATTGATCTTAAAGGGTTACCCAATCTTGAAACACTGAAGCTCTCTTTTAGCGTGGGTTGGTGGAATTGGTGTACATTTTGGCTTTATGTTTATTATAACATTAGCTGCTGTCCAAAATTAAGAACAGTTGAAATCGACAATGGTAAGGCAATTACGATTGACCTATGCTCACAACTGGAGTCAATTAAAACAAATCTTTCACGATCTAATATTAAGCTGGACAACCCTGCACAAGTAACCATAGGTAAGTTAAATTGATCGATATGCTCTTTTTTATCTTGACTTTTGTAAGACTTTAGATATTTTCCTCTTCAAAAAAATAAGAAAAGGAGGGATAATGAGGATTTTAAAATATGGAATTATAGGTTTGGGATTGCTTGTTACTAGTGGGATATTGACTGCAACACCAGAAGAAATTGCGGGTGCTATTATTATGGGGTATGAGCATAAGATTCCGAAGTTGATTAACGCAGAAAATGTTAATACCCTGCTTGGCGTATCATTCGAAGGCAGTAACGCGCAGACGACGCCATTTTATCTTGCTTGTGCGACAGAACAAGTATTCATTGGCGAATATTTAGCTCAGCTTAATCCTTACGTACGATTTACATGCACAGAACGATGGGGCCGACAGGCGATTCATGAGGCTGCGGCAAAAAATGCAAGAGAGCTTGTTTTGCTCCTTTTGGCTATGGGCGCCGATCCAGAAAGCCAATCCGTTATTAGGGAAACGCCATTGTCTATTGCCAAAAGGCATAAACATCAAAACACTGTTTGTATTTTGCAAAAGGCCATAAAATATAAACCTAAAACCTACGAAAGCCCAGAAAATTGTATCGAATTGATTATAAATTGTATTCGTGCAGGTGAATTGGGCTTGCCTATAGAAATTATTAATGAACTATTGCGTACCGAAAGCCCTCTTCGATTTTCTTTTTTGAAATGTATATATTTGTTGGCAATGGACGGGAGTGAAAATGTCCAACAAGTAAAAAGAAGTCTCTTGGCAACGGCACCCCAAAAACGTCGTGTATTTGCCGTAATGTCACAAGAGTTTTTTAAGTTTAGAAGCAATGAGAATTGTATGGCGGCCTTATGGTGGCTCAAGACTTACTTACAACAAAACTGGGAAAAGTTTATGGGTAAGGTTAAAAAAGATGAATTAAACATTGCACAGACGGAATTGTATGATGATATACAGGCAATGAAAGATGAATTTGTTTCAGTAGAAAATAGATAAGTGTTTTACGCTGGAAAATATAAGCAAAAATGCGCCCCACAGAGATTTGTTACGTGTAAAACCTCGTCCTGAAAAATGCTGGGTTGGACAACATATAATGCGGAATCCGTCCTCTAGTTTGACCTCATCATACCAGTCCATCTCCAATAGTTTAGACTGGGCGAATCCCCAATGCTCGAAATGAGCTCCAACGCCAAGTGGACAAATTATTTGCTTCGCCTTTAATTTCGTTACCGTTTCATAATCCAGATGATCCCAGTGATCGTGGGTGATGATCAGATAATCAAGTTCTGGTATTTCGGTTGCGGTGTACACATGGGTTCCCCGAAATGCAACCGGGAAGAAGAGAATCGGCGATGAAACATCGCTTAATACAGGATCGACGGCTATGCGTTTCCCTTCGATTTGTATAAAATATGAAGAATGTCCAAACCACACCAGAATGTCTTCATTTTTGTTTAGATTCATTAAATCTGTCTTGATGCTAGGTATACTAATATCATTTTTACGGGCAATGAATTTGCCAATAATACCGAACAATTTTTTATACGCGTTTAGTTTGCACGTCGGAGTATCCGCGCGAAGTTTGTAGATATTTTGAAATTTTCTGTTTTTATAGTTTGTGGACTTTTGAATTTTTTCCAAACGAATACCACTTGAAATACGACCAAATTTTTGTGAATGCATATAGATAGCGGCTAACACAACCATCACTATTGTGACAGCTAGCATATATAAAAAATACTTCATAAATATCCAACTAATTTCGTCTAGGGTCCAATTTGTTTTTTGCCAGTAACAACTTAACTCCATTACTCCATACGCTTAGTCATACATCGACAATGATTGAGGAAATCGCAAAACCTGCAGGTAAACTTCGAAAGCCTTCAGAAACTAACGATTCCAAGCCATCAAAAAAATTTCCCGAAGTGCATCCACCCCAACATTTCTGGCGGAGAGAGAGGGATTCGAACCCTCGGTGGAGTTACCTCCACACCTGATTTCGAGTCAGGAACAATCGTCCACTCTGCCATCTCTCCGGCGCCTTTCTTAGAAAAACTTCTAGCGGCATCCATCACAAGAAAAAATGAATGCATTTTAACTATTTTATCCAATTAAAACAAACGTCCTATGCTTATACGTAGTCTTTCAAGGCAAACGCAATAAACCTATAAAAAAGCTTGTTGTTTCAAAAAATTTGCATTTTAGTAAGGACGTCTGTTGGAATTTTCTATGGGCTCTTAGCTCAGCGGTTAGAGCAGAGGACTCATAATCCTTTGGTCGTAGGTTCGAATCCTACAGGGCCCACCAGGGTGATTTTATACTCGTATTATTGCCGAGGAGCTGCGCTTAATATTGTCGTAGAACGAAAATTGAAAGTACTAAAATATGCATGAGTTAAGTTTTCTGTACTTTGGTGACATTGTGGGATGTCCCGGAAGAACTTTCCTCGCAAAGTATTTACCCAAACTTCGAGCTCAATATCATCCGACATTCGTTTTTGCCAATGGCGAAAATGCCGCCGGAGGTTTTGGCATAACACACCCCATCGCAGAAGAGATCACACGATCGGGTATTCACGGAATTTCCATGGGAAACCATATTTGGGACCAAAAGGGTTTCTGGAATGAAATTGATCGCATAGATTACCTCTGCAGGCCCGCCAATTTACCTGAAACGTGTCCTGGAAAGACTTATGTGGTTGTTGAAAATCAAAACATTAAGGTGGCTCTTTTTGGCCTTCTAGGTCGTAATTTCATGAATATACCCCTAGATTGTCCGTTTAAAACGGCCGAAAAAATTTTAGAAGAAATAAAAGCTCAGGGTATACGTAATATCATTGCAGATGTCCACGCCGAAACAACGGCCGAAAAATACGCACTCGGTTGGTTTCTAAACAAACGTGCCGTTACGAGTGTTTTGGGCACGCACACCCATGTACAAACTGCAGATGCACACTTGATGCACCAAAGTACAGCTTTCATAGCTGATTTGGGTATGTGTGGAGCCGCACATGGGATTTTGGGGTTCCGCATCGAACCTGCCATGGAGAGACTCATGTGCGGGAAGCCAACTCGCTTTGAGGTGGCGACAGGCCCCTCTATGCTCAATGGAGTATGGGTGAAATTCAACGCAACCAATGGACGGGCTACCTACATTGAACGTATTGCAATTATCGAAACGTAATTTACAACTTGCATTCACTTTTGACCCGAAATAAATGCTAAAGAGGATTGCTTGGGGTGCCATATTTTGAGGCATAAGACAATTTCCCTGGCAATTTTTTCATTTTGCAAAGTAATTTTTTCCCTGCCCCTCTTTTTAATTAAAACAGTCACCTTGCAAAAAGAATACCGTTGGCGGATCTATAGCTTATAAGTACTACTTTTGGCATAAAAATAGCTTGTAAAAATATGTATTAAAATTATTATAGTTTTACGTACCTTGCAAAAAAATGACACCTCAATACCTGTTAAAAACAATCTTTGTTCTTGCAAGCGGACTTGCATTGCAAGCCTATGCCACCAACACGCAAGACGCTAAAAACCCTCTAGAAAATATGTCGGCTGTAATCTCACGGGATGTATTCAATATTGATGAATATTTAGATAATATCTCAACTCAAAAGACTACATCGTCCAACACCAATAGCAAAGCCAACCCCAATGATCTAAAAAAAACATCTCCGGACGCCATTTGGGAAGTTGACTACAATTCTTTCAATGAAATAGATCCATGGTAATTGAGCGGACGTACAAAAGCTCGGCGGCATCTTGCACTTTTACCGTTTAGATATATAATAACCTTTATCAACGTTATGCCAATTTCCCCCTCTTAAAATCTTTCTTGGGGAAGGGGGCAATATCCATGGGTATAATTTCAACCCCATAAACCGCCGGATGCATTTTGAGTACTTTCAAGTCTTTCATCGATAAATAAGTTCTACAACACGCGGGCAAAGCACCTTCCAATGCATACTCTCCATCATGGTAAAAACTCACCTTCATTTCCATATCGCCCTCTTTTTCGTGTATTAATTTCGACAAACATTCTATAAAATCTTGTACTTCCCGCTCAGGAAACAAAATCCAATGACACTGCTGAATGAAATGGGGGAATTGCTGTTCAAAATTAAATACGCGCAGCGTGTTAAGCTGATAACCGTCCGATGTCTTTTTTACCTGTCCTTCGACGATGAGCAAAGTACTCTCCTGTACGCAATGCGCGTAGGTGTCAAAAGTATCCGAAAATAGCTGCAAATCGTATCGAGCTTCTCTTGTGGATAAAGAAAAAGATAACCAAGGCCGATTTGTTTTCTTGGAGATACGCTTATGCACTTCTTCCACAACGCCGCATAAACGAAAGCTTTCGCCATTGGGTACAAGAGGCCATTCTTCCAATTGAAATGTTTGAAAAATCTTTTCAACACCCTCCAATGCATCCAAAGGATGACCCGATAGGTAAAATCCTAAAAGTTCTCGTTCATAGTTAAGTTGCTCAAAAAGTGGCATTTCACGTACGTATTTTTCACCCGAAGCTCGTGGCATAGAGGCTATTTGTTCCGGCAATAAACGGGTTTCCATGCCGTCAAAATCAAACAAAGTTGTTTGACCTTTGTTGCGGTCTATCTGGGCCACAGATGCTTCTTTGAGGAGACTATCCATATGATCCAAAAGGTAACGCCGACCCTCTTGGAGGCCATCAAAGGCTCCTGCCTTTATTAAACATTCAACGACGCGTTTATTCAAAGCTTTCGCATCCACACGTTTGGCAAAATCAACAAATGATTTAAAAAGTCCACGCATGCTACGTTCTTCCAGAATACACTTTGCAACCCCATCGCCAACCCCTTTAATAGCCGCCAAACCAAATCGAATTTGCCTTTTATGGGTATGCGTAATAGGACTGAACGCATCTTCAGATTCATTGATATCCGGACCCAAAATTTCAATTCCCAAAGAAGATCGACAGTTTTCTATAAAAAATGATAACTTATCCGCATTTCCGAGTTCCGAAGACAAAATAGCCGCCATGTACTGTGTAGGGAAATTGGCTTTTAAATAAGCTGTCTGGTAAATGATAATGGCATACGCATCCGAGTGCGACTTATTGAATCCATAACCGGCGAATTTGGCCAAAATGTCAAAAATTTCATTGGCTTTTGCTTCATTGATACCGTGATACCTCCAGGCTCCTTCGACAAAAACTGCCCGCTGCGCATGCATCACGTCCACTTTTTTTTTGCCCATAGCGCGACGTAAAATATCTGCACCGCCAAGACTGTAGCCCGCAATGACCCGTGCAGCTTCCATCACCTGTTCTTGGAATACCAAAACGCCATACGTCTTGCGACAAATGGGTTCCAATAACGGATGTACGTAATGAATCTCCTCGGGGTGCTTTTTGCCATTGACGTAATCGGGTATCCACTCCATGGGTCCAGGGCGATTGAGGGCGCTCAGGGCACTAATTTCGTCGATGGAACTCATTTCGAATTGCTGGCAAATACGCTGTACAAACGGTGATTCCAATTGAAATACCCCGATGGTTTCACCCGCATTCAGCATCTTGAAAGTATTTGCATCATCAAATGGAATGGAATGGATATCAAATTCTTTAAACTCGGGTAATGCTCGAATGAAACACTGTGCATCATCGATAATCGTCAACGTTTTAAGCCCCAAAAAATCCATCTTTAGAAGCCCCAATGATTCCACAAATTCCTTAGAATACTGCGTCGTTAAAGCCCCTTCCTGCATCGTTACGGGAACAATTTCGGGCAAGGGCTTATCCCCAATGATTATACCGCACGCATGCGTTCCAGAATTGCGAACCACACCTTCTAAAATTTGACCCTCGGTAAATATTTTCTCGGCCAGAGGATTTGTATTGATTTCCTGTTTTAACTCGTATGATTTTTCCAACGCCGATGACAGAGTAATTTTTAAATCATCCGGAATCATCTTTGACCACCGGTCGGCTTCACTATAAGGGACATCATGCACACGTGCTAAATCCCTTACGACCATTTTCGCCCCCAAAGTACCAAACGTGATGATGTTACTTACGTTGGATTCTCCATACGTCTTCCGAACGTATTCGATGACTTCTTCCCTACGACGCATGCAAAAGTCAACATCTATATCGGGAGGCGATACGCGCTCTGGATTCAAGAAACGTTCAAATAATAGATTAAAGCGTATGGGGTCCGTGTCCGTAATCATTAAAACGTACGCCACGAGGGAGCCTGCCACGGATCCACGTCCAGGACCTACGGAAATGCCTTGTTGTTTGGCCCAATGAATGAAGTCCCAGACGATGAGAAAATAATCTATGAAGCCCGCTTCTTCAATGATGTGCCATTCATATTTCAATCGCTCAATAACTTCTTGCGCACTCAATCCGTGCACATTGGGTCCAGAACCCGTTTCAAAATGAATACCGTAACGCTTCACCAAACCTTCCGTACACAAACCTTTAAATAAAGCCAAACGACTGCCATATTTCTCCCGCAGTTCATCCGTTAGGTGAAATACCGGGTAATGACTTTCTCCAAAAGGTAACTTAACGTCGCACATTTCAGCTACCTGCAGCGTGTTGTCCAATACCTCTTCATTACCTTTGAAGGCTTGCTCCATCTCTTGCCTAGATTTTAGATAAAACTGGCGTGTTGGCATACGCATACGCTGCACATCTTTAATTTTGCTGCCCGTCTGAATGCATAAAAGGGCATCCTGCGCTTCCCAATCTTCCGGATATACGTAATGCACATCATTGGTCGCCACACACCGCACTCCGCATACTTTAGCCAAATCCAATAACTGTGGAATTTGTTCGACCTGCTCGGGCATGCCTTGATTTTGAACTTCGACGAAAAAATTTTCTCTGCCAAAAATATCAATAAATTCTCCCAGCGCTTTTTTCGCTTTTCCAAATTCATTGCGCAACAAGAATTGAGGCAGTATACCATTGAGACACCCTGAGGTTGCAATGAGTCCTTTGGCATGTCGCGCCAATTGTTCCATATCCGTTCGGGGTTTGTAGTAAAAACCATGGACGTGAGCATCGGATATAAGTTTTGTTAAATTTTGGTAACCCGCCCAATCTTTGGCAATCAGGCACGTATGCGCCAGTTTTAAATTTTCTTCCCCTTGATCGCGTCTCTTCTCCAAACGCGAACCTTCGTACAGCAAATAGGCTTCACATCCCAGCAAAGGCTTTATGCCCATATCCAGAGCCGTTTTGTAGAATTGAGGCACCCCAAATAGATTACCGTGGTCGGTGATGGCTAGGGCGGGCATTGCAAGCTCACGGGCACGCTTCAATAAGCGATCCACACGGCATGCACCATCCAACAAACTGTAATCGGAATGTACGTGCAAATGGACAAATTGCTTGGAGCCTCCCGTCATATTCCTCCATTCAATCAGCTCCCCCTATTTCGTCCACATAAATAATGCTTTTTTGTAAGTTGTACGATTGCAAACAACGCCTGGACCTTCTTGTGTGTAAAAACATTCAAAAAAACCTTGCACTCCCGTACCGTACTTTTTTAGGGTAGTGGCCGAATAGAATTTTTATATGTCGCGCATTTGTTATATTACTCAAAAAAAGCGAGTAGTCGGGTCTCGGATCAGCCGAAAGGGACAATCGAAAAAAAGTGGCGGTATTGGTACACACGTAACAAAGAAGGTTATAAGAATTTTCAAACCCAATTTACAAAAGATTAAAATTAAACTGCCAAAGGGTCAAATAAAACGTGTTTGGGTAAGCGTTAAAGCCATTAAGGCAGGCCTTGTTGAAAAGGTCGTTTAATTTTGATTATTTCACCATCGTTGGCAGGTAATTTTTAATTACATTTTACTTTTAAAAATGTTCGCATGCGTGTTGGCGAAATTTTAAACACTTTGACTCAGTTTTTCCACAAGCAGGGCATTGAGAATGCGCATGTGGATGCAGAATTGTTGATTGCCTACGTTCTCGGGTGTAAACGTTTAGATCTTTTTTTAAATTACGATAAACCGTTGACCCCAAAACAGGCAGATGTTTTGCGCACGTATGCAAAGCTACGCGCACAAAAGCATCCCCTGCAATACATCCTTGAATCCGTTGATTTCTATGGTCAGCACATTAAAGTAGACACACGTGTCCTCATTCCCAGGCCCGAAACCGAAGAGCTCATTCATCAACTGAGCGAACATTGGGAGAATACGCCTCCCAAACGAGTGATAGATTTGGGCACAGGCAGTGGGGCCATCGCCATTACCTTAGTTTCCCTATTTCCTCACGTAGACATGACCGCCAGTGATGCGCATGCGGATGCGTTGTATTTGGCTATCGAAAATGCAACCCTCAATCGCGTGGCGCATAAAATTCAATTTTTACATTCCGATTGGTTCGAAAAAATTCCTCATCATTTCGACTGCATTATTTCCAATCCTCCGTACTTAACGGAACAAGAATGGATGTCGGCTCAACCCGAAGTCAAATGTTTTGAACCCAAACATGCCTTGGTTTCAAAGGACAATGGATTGGCTGACATAAAAAAATTACTTCACCAAGGGATACGGCATCTTAGTCCGCATGGATATATCGTTTTGGAAACAGGTATGGATCAGCATGATTATTTGCACTCTTTTGCAAAAAAATGCGGCTACAGGGACGCAAAAACAACGCTCGATCTGCATAAAAGGGAACGTTTTTTCTGGGCTTGGTTGTAGAAATTTATCTTTACGGGCTCTGTATTGATACAGTTTTTAGCTTTTTATACGTAGGAGATGAAGGTTAACCCTCTAGGCTATCACTTTAACCCAAACTTGTAATGATATCATCTTACCGTCTTGAGAGAAAACAGATGCATTGTTGTTGTAAACCGTAATGCGAAAAAATGTTTTAGGAGAAAACAATCACTGCGCTACTTTAACAACCCTATTGGGGATGCGCACCACAATATTTTCCAGCAGAGCAAGATGCTTTTGAGCTCCTATCCGTAATCTTACCGTTTAGTTATCTCCAATGCAGCAGGCTGATTAGGAGACAAGGCAAACGAAACAAAAGACTTGCATGCGGCTTCTCACGACAAGTTTACCCTCCATCGTCCTGCTCTTTCTACCGTGTACAAACACTTTCTCCTAAAAACAACATTATAACTAAACATACTTCGTTACTTTATTTTTATGAGGCAAAGTGAAATTACCTTGGAATTTAAACAATGCCCTATCGTCTAAAATGCTTCTTACTCAGCAATTGGAATGGGATGTAGGGGGCTTTGTGTTCAATTATTATACAATAACATTTACAGGCTAAACGTCATTGTAGTTTCTCCATTTATTGGCGGAGAAGGAGGGAGTCGAACCCTCGGTACCCTTACGGATACACAGCATTTCCAATGCTGCACAATCGGCCACTCTGTCACCTCTCCGTACTTTAAAAAGCTTTTATGCATAAAATTATTCTCCCGTGCAACACAAAAATCGCAAAGTGGTCCAAGCTTCATCCGAAACAGACCCTACGATTGTGAGTATGTACTTATGTGTGAATACTTATACGAGTAATTATCGGAACCCAAGATCTCCACAAAAACTCGTATTTCTCATTTTAAATAAGAGCTATAAAGGCAAGAATGCTACCTATCGGTAGCGTTTTAAAACATATGTAATACTTTAAGCCTGGAGAAGTCTCTTATTGCCTCTGACTTTATTCGATTTCTGAACTAGAGACTCAAAAGTCACAGGCAATGAATCCCACTTACCAACCTTCACGTTCATACCCCTGAGGTACCCCTTCTGGACTATGGTAAATCTCGCCCGTCTCTTTATCAATCCACCGAAGACCATCGAAATAAGCACCTTTATTGGGATCTTCAGTGAAACAATACTTATACCCCTCATATACCCAATGACCATAAAGTAACCTGACAAGTTCAAGGCCAACATATTTTTTGTAAGGGGACGTACGGCTGGGACTATCACGATCTCCTAGAGCAAAATACATTTCAGAACTCAACGACCCATCGGCCGACTTCAAATAAACCTTATGCCCATCGGCTAAAGTGCCCACCAGCTCTATAAGTTTTCCATTACTATCAAAAATTTCACCCCCTTTTCCTGCAAATAAATTAGGAAGCAATTCAAGACGATATAACCATTGATCTCCAACCTTTTTGACCATTGTTTTATCGGATGCCCTATAACATCCATGACTATAGATCGGACCATAAACTGGAAGACCGTCGGGCGTACGTCCTACTTCTGGAAATTGAGTAGGATCCAGGGCTCACCATGCCTGCATATCTATTACCTCCCGCGTTACGGGACAAACTCGACCTCCATGTTCCATTTGACAATCCTTGCAATGCCAGGCGTTCAAGGTAATCGCACCCATCAAACCTACCGCCACTAGGCTTGTTTTTAGAAGTTTATTTATTATTTGCTTCATTTTATTTTATCTC
>JAIRKR010000002.1 GCA_031260015.1 Puniceicoccales bacterium | reverse complement strand
GGTCTTGAGGTCTTGAGGTCTTGAGGTCTTGAGGTCTTGAGGTCTTGAGGTCTTGAGGTCTTGAGGTCTTGAGGTCTTGAGGTCTTGAGGTCTTCACTGCTAAGTTATTGTATCTTTCTATCAATACCTCTGTCAAGGGTTTTTCATGGTTTTTCGGGAGGGGTTTAGGATCCGGATAAATTCACTACAACTTTATTTTAAAAAACGCCCCAAATACACTTACCCAAGAGTAGATTGTCCATAATTTCATATTCCATAACTTTAGACTAAAGGGGATAAAACAAAATGAACAAAATAATGAATAAGTTTATAAAGACAAGCCTAGTGACGGTAGGTTTGTTGGGTGCAATTACCTTGAATGCCTGGTGGTGTCATCATTGTGGCAGGAATCATGGAGGAGCATGTCCAGATCCATTTGGATGTGGGGGCGGTTATGGTTGTGGACTTGTTGTAGATTCGGATGAGGAGGATGAGCTGACACAGAACTTACAGCAACAACAGCAAGCCATAGGGCGACATATACAGGCCATAGAGCAGCAGAAACAAAGACGTGCTCAAGAACGAGAAAATAAAGTATTTGGCCGTTTGGAGCAGAATGCAAACGTAGCGGAATGGAACCGTTTTGTAAGGAAGACGCAAGACACGTTGGCAAATAGGAGCTTGCGCATGGTTGTAGGTCCGGGAGGCCATTATCAGGTCATACCTGAAGATAGGCAACTACCGCAAGGATTTCATCTTGATGTAATCCCTGGACAAGGACAGCAACACGGACCAGCTTTACCTCAAGGTTGGGAACGCAATTTCGACCCACAGTTAGGTTGCCTAGGTTGCGATGCCGATTGGTAATCAAAATATATCCCGTTCTTTCCCAAATGCTACCTATTGGTAGCATTTTGTTTTTTCCCTTTTATAGCAGAATGAGAAACGATGGTGTTAACAATAACCCACTACGGTGGTCATTTAATTCAAATCCTATGACGTGCAGCCTGTTAAGGGACGTGCTTGATGGTAAACCATTTACTTATTTTTTAAAATATTATAGGTACTCTGAGGTTTTTCGTTTTTTTTGAGTGGTAATCACTTGCATGGGCAGCGCCATAACGTAGCGCATCGGGCATAAACATAGTTAAACATTGCAGTACCCTAAAATTACGCACGAACAATCTCCTAGGGTCCCTGTTACACCTCAACTCAGGTGAAGCTCATGCTTTCAACAAGCAATCATTCTCCCACAGCCCTAAAATGTATTAGCGTAAAACCTCTTTGGGTGCTTTCACGTTTATGGACTTATCATGGGCGTAGAATACGCCTTTTCAAACACCCATGGAATCGGCGATTTCCGTCATTCCGTTGAAAATCCAATCTACGCCGTTGTTGTTTCGATGGAACGCAATTCCATGGATCCATATGTCGGTGGATCATTCTTGTACACCGTTGTTCGTTACCACCTCACAACGTGCCATCCTCTTCAACGACTTTCCCTTCCAAGGTACTTGCGGTTACTTTGTTAATTCGTACGTGTTTGAAAGTATTGATCCAAGATTCGGGACCCGTAAGAATTACTTTTTTGTTATAGATATTTTTGCCAAACAGCTGATGTTCACCCCTATGGGCCTTTCCTTCAATGAGAACTTCTTGATATTCACCCATGAATTGCCGGTTATACTCCGTAGAACACTGCGTAAGTATGCTTAATAAGTACTGATTGCGATCTTCTTTAACTTTTTCGGGAATCCCCATTAGCGATTGTTCTTGCGGTGCCACCCACGTCAGGGGACGAGGACTGTATTTAAAAACATACGCCATATCAAATTTAATGTCCTCAAAGAGTGAGACCGTTTCCTGAAAATCTTCCTCACTTTCTCCGGGATATCCCACAATCATATCTGTCGAAATGGATGCTCGCACATCAATCCTACGCAATGTTTTAACAATCTCCAATATTTTTGCCTTCGTATAAGCGCGTCGCATTTCTTTTAAAATGCGATCCGAACCACTTTGAACGGGTAAATGCAAAGCGGGACACAATTTTGACAAATATTTGAACGCTTGCATCAGTTGCGACGAAAAGAAGGCGGGATGAGGTGACATGAAGCGAATCCGTTTAACGGCTTCCACATTTTGTACCGCTTCAAGGAGATCGATGAAATTTTTTTTAGAATCTGGATCGTGGTACGTGTTTACAATTTGCCCCAGCAAAATGATTTCTTTCGTTCCCCATTGCGCAGCTTCCTTAACTTCTTTTAAAATGGAATCAAAAGGGCGATTTTGCTGCTCGCCGCGGGTCTTGGGGACGATGCAATAAGAACAAGCCATGTTGCACCCCTGCTGAATAGGAATCCAGGCAACCGCTTTAGGTTTGGGATACGCATGCTCGTAGCAGCTGAAATTAAAGGATGCGGGTTCTGGCATAGTTACTTGATTCACATTTCCAACATAGGATTGCCGAATAAGTTCTGGAATTAAATGCAATGCTTTGGGAGGTGCAATAAAATCCAAACCGGGCAGTTTTTTAAACAAAACCTCTTTTTTATGGGCAGCCATACAACCTATCACCCCTACCTTGTAATTTACATGCATCTTTTTCTTTCTTAACAAACGTCCCGCTTTCCCCAAGGCTTTCAATTCTGCCGCCTCACGAACACTACACGTATTGAGGAGAACAATATCTTCGTCTCCTTCCTTTTCCGCAATCGTAAATCCTGCTTCCACAAGGAGAATCTTTAAAGCCTCCGTATCGCGTTCATTCATTTGACACCCGTACGTTTTGATTAAAACTTTTTTCTTCACCGGATCCATTGCATTCCCCAAGGAAACTTTTATATGAATTATGATGTTGTATCTTACAAAAACTTTTGTTTGCCTAGATGTTCGGTTACTTTTAAGTCCCAAAGCATTGTCGTAGCAATACATATTTATGAAAAAGATAAGACTTATCGTTGAAAAACGCGAAGAAAAGCGATCCGGTGCATGCGGTCGTTTGCGGAAATGCGGATTTATCCCCGCTGTTATTTATGGACGTTCGGGTGCAAAAAATTTGCAAGTGAGCGTAGCCAATTTTCGACAAATGATGCAAACGAAAGGCAATAGTGCGTCGTTTATCGAACTCGTTTGCGGTCACGAAAGTTCGTTAGCCATGCTGCAGGCCTATCAACGAAATCCTCGTGAAGATCATTACATCCACGTTGATTTTAAAGAAATTGATGCCCGTGAAACCCTTCGTACAACCTTACCCATACGCGTATTGGGAGAATCTGAGGGGGTAAAAAATTATGGGGGCATTTTGGAAATTTTGAATCACTCCGTAATTGTCGAATGCCTGCCGGAAAATCTGCCCGAATGCGTTGAATTGAACGTAGGCAGCCTTCAACTGGGACATTCCATCCACGTAAAAGACTTACCTCAAATGCAAGGGGTTACGTACAAAACACCCTCGGATGTGGTCATTGTCTCTTGCGTAAAAGTTGCCGAAGAAGAGGAGGCTGCCAACAAAACAGAGGCTTCCGGGGCAACGGAAATCACCGCAGACGGAAAAAACGAAGCCAAATCATCCAAAGAATCTTAATCTTGGTTGAAAACAAATTATAAAGTTAACCGGTGCGGTGTTTTTGATTTTTTATTCGTAGGGCTTTGTGAATGTTGACGCATTTGAAAACAATACAAATAAAAGTATTCGATTAGTTGTTGGATTGGGAAATCCGGGAATCCGTTACGTAAACACAAGGCACAATATTGGATTTTATTTGTTGGATGAAATTGCCCAGAGTAATGCCTGCGTGTGGCAATTCAATAAAAGTTGGCAAGCGTACGCGACAAGTGTCATTTTAAACAGTACCAAGATTCAACTTTTGAAACCTCAAATGTTTATGAATTTAAGTGGCTTACCCGTGCAAGCGGCGTGCCATTATCTCAAATTAGAACCTGCCAATATATTAATTGTTTGCGATGATACTTCTATAGAATTTGGCAAATTCAAGATTTCAACCCTACCTGGATCAGCGGGGCACAAGGGCATTAAACATATTGCTCAATGTTTGGGAAGCGGATTTACGCGGTACCGCATGGGTGTCGGAGGTAAAAAAAACACAGACATTACTTTGAGTGCGTTTGTCCTCAGTCAATTTACGTCCGAAGAGCAAGGCTGTTTACCTTTTATCTTGCAAAAATTTAAAAAGAACCTTGAAGTCCTTATTGACAAAGGCGTCGTTAAAGGCATGAATTTTATAGAACGATGAATTAATTTAAAAAAACAATCGATGAAAAGAAATTATCAAGCAACCTTCATTTTGGATACACGCAAGTGGCATGAGCCTATAGAGGCGTTAATCGATCAAATCAAAGCAATCGTCGAAGAAATTAATGGAGAAATTCAATCCGTACAAAAGCTGGGCATTAAACCATTCGCGCGAGCACCGCGTCGAGATTTTGTAGAAGGTCATTACGTTACCCTGACATGTTTAGCCGAACCCCAATTCAACGTTATCCTACAAGAAAGAATTGGGTTAAATCCGAACGTAAATCGCGTTATTGTTGAAACTATAGAGGCATAATATGGCATCTTTTAATAAAGTACTATTAATGGGGAATCTTGTTCGAGATCCCGAACTGAGGGTTACGCCTAACGGTCTCTCGGTGTGTCGCTGTACCGTTGCGTGCTCGCGTACGATTAAGTCGGATACAGGCTCTAGGGAGGAAACAGCATTCGTGGACGTCGAATCTTTTGGAAAACAGGGAGAAGTGGTCGCGAAACATTTTGTAAAAGGTAAACCTATTTTTGTTGAAGGCCGTCTAAGGCTCAATGAATGGCAAACAAGCGCGGGCGAAAAAAGAAGCAAGTTGCTTGTTGTTATGGAAAATTTCGTTTTTGTAGGTAATCAGGGCAGCAACAGTTCAAAACCAGGTATTGAAACCGAGGGCTCCAAATCTTCATTTTCCTATGAAACGGTCAATGCAAAACCTGAAATGTCTTCCGGTGAATTGCATGACAATGCAATAACGGATGAAGATGTTCCCTTTTAACAACGCGTAGAATAGAAGGTAAAAATATTATGGCAACGATACAAGTTTTATTATTAAAACCCGTAAAACATTTGGGATGTGAAGGTGAAATAGTCAGTGTCAAAGCGGGCTACGCACGTAATTATTTATTACCTAAATCCCTGGTCATACCTTTGAATCGGTCCAATCAACGGCAAGTGGAAGCCTTGCAGAAAGCTCGTACTGTGCGCGAAGCTAAAGAACTGGAATCCGCCAAAACACTCTCAGAGCGTATTCGGGCGATTCCTCTCACGATTGCGGTTAAAACAGGAGAAGAAGGTAAGTTGTTCGGTTCCGTATCTTCCCTGGATTTGTGGAAACGTTTTAGGGAAGAAGGTGTTGAATTGGACAAAAGTTTTATTCGCTTGCCACACCCTATCAAAACCTTAGGACGTCATGTTTTTCAGATGCGATTGCACAAAGAAATTATTTTAGATTTGTCGGTAGAAGTCGTTTCCGAAAATCCAATTGGATGATATTTAACGTTTTAACAGTATCTTCGTATACATACGATTTGTGTTTTAGGTAATGTGACGGATCAAACATCAAACCATTCAAAGTCCAAAGAAAGTTTTCGGGAGCCGCCGTACAGCGTAGACTATGAACAAGCACTGTTGGCGGCGTGCATGTTAGAAGGTGGCCAGGATAGCTTAACGAAGTGCAT
>JAIRKR010000020.1 GCA_031260015.1 Puniceicoccales bacterium | reverse complement strand
CCGTGCAAAATAATGATGGGACGTTTGTCGGTAGGATACTGTGCTAAGATTGTATGTATCGTGTTTAAAATACGTTTATTGATTGCCTTGATCTGATTCACATATTTGCGCTTGAAGGATGTTTCAGAGACATCATCATTCGCCAAATTAAGTTTCTTTTGTAACACAAATCCTTCGTATGTTTGTTCGGATGACACATTACCTTCTTCGTCAAATACAAAGGGTTCGTGCGGAGAAACAATATGTGCATAAAAATATTGATTTTCCAATCCATAATCTTGCTGTGCGTTTTCTAAAAAAGTGAGTGTTGTATCTATGTCTTGGATATGTGCTCCGTAAACTTGATGCATGAACATGTTATGAATCATGTGTTTAATAGGTGTATGATCAAAGCATGAAATGATGAATAAATTCTTTGCCTGCCGAGAATCTTTTAACCGAACTGCCGTCTTGGGGTAATCAGGAAGGGAAATAAAACCTATGGAAGTCCAAATTTTATACCCATGATTGCGAAGATGTTTCCAAACATAAAAATCGGCTATTGGTGGAATTTCCTGAAAAGTATCGTAATATTTCATATTTAACATGCTATTTACTGAACAAAATGTAGCTGGGTAATTGGAATAGGAATTTTCAAAGACACAAAACTGCACCCGACGTAACGCGTCATAAAAAGCAGAATTATCGTATCCATATAAATTTTGCAAAATGTCTTTGTTAGTATAAGCATCCAAAATGATATGGTAAATGTTAGGATATTTTACGCCTTGATTTTGATCAGCCGTCTGGGATGGTATATTTATTTTCCCCTGGCTAAAATAAGTACCTAAGTTAAGAACCAGCGTTGTCACAAAACAAAATGAAAAGATGTTTAAAAATTGATGTAATTTTGTATAGGGTGTCTGCATTTTTATTATAAACAGCCAACTAAAAAAACATATAATTGTCAAAGTACCCAGTAAAAATGAAAATTTGTAGGACAAAATAAACGTATTCTGTATCTGTAATTTACTAGCTATCTGTGAAGCAATTGGCCAAGAAAACCAAAACGCCAGCGAAAAAAACGACCCAAGAAGAAAATACTTTTTCTGGTTGTTAAAAAAATAGCGTATGCACATGTGTATCCCTAAACATACACAGCCTATGCCGCAACACGGCATCCATAATACAGAAATGGGAAAAATAGCTACATTCTGTCCATACAAATACAAAATTGGTAAAATAGAAAATAGATAAAAATGCAACATAATTTTACAAATCTACAACCACATCACTGCATCCCGGAATAGGATAAGGCTGCAAAGGTTGTTTTCGCAAAACAATTTGATATAAGTTAGGGATATCAGAGGGCCACATTTTGACAATAGCGGATAAATGTTTTAAGGTCCATGATCTGGCAAATGAATTGGTAAACGTAAAGAAAATTAATCGAATGTCAAGCCATAAAGAAGCGTGTTGTATGTATAGAAGCGCCAAACGTGACTTCCATGGACGTTCTATCTGTGCGTATAAAAGGTCCGGGTTCGTGGCTCCTTCGAGAATTTCACCTTCATCCGAAAACACGATGGAAGCTAAATCGGTGATGCCAGGCTTAATGGTCAATATACCTTTTTCAACATTCGTATAACGATTGACCTCGATAGGAACTTGCGGTCTAGGTCCTACCCAATTCATGTCTCCTTTGATAACATTAATAATTTGAGCTAACTCATCCACTTTAAATCGACGCACCCATTTTCCTATGGGTGTAATCCGTGGATCATCGTTGGCGGTTGAATCTATTTGGTACCTATAGGCATCGGCAACCATCGAACGCAATTTAATCATATTGAACAGTTTCCCATGCTTACCGACACGCGGTGCCACATAAAATGGATTCTTCCGATCGTACAGAAAAATGCAACTTGCAAACAATAAAACAATCGGTAGACAAATAACACCCATCGTTATGCTACAAATCCATCCACAAATACGATGCACCAAAATCATTGTTGGAACCTGCGTTGAATTGTTGCGACAATGTTTGAAGCTTCAAGGCCACACAATCGCCGAAGTTCATCCGACGTACCGCCAACAGTAATAAATTGATCGGGCAAACCAAAGCGGTATAAGGGTACGGTTATCCCCTTATCCAATAAATACTCACCAATCGCACTGCCAAAGCCTCCTAACAATGTATGTTCTTCAATGGTCACTATAAGACGTTTACCTTTCAAAAGAGTATACAATGCGTTTTCTGGTAACGGTTTAATGCATGGAATTGTATAAACTTCGCAATCGAATGGTATCTGCTCGCAAACTGATTGAGCTAAAGTCGCCGTTGTCCCATGTGTTAAAAGTATACACGGAACATTTAAGTGGGCCTTTCTCCAACAATTACAACCATTAATAGCTACTGTGCGTACGTCGTTAGGATCCAAAGCTACTTTCCCTAAGCGAACATAAGCAGGCCCCTCATAAGACATTAATGCCTCAATGAGTACCTGGACTTCCGATAAATCAGAAGGACTGTAGACACGCAAATTAGGCAGTGCCCTCAAAATAGATACATCTTCCGTGGCGTGGTGACTCATGCCCAAGGCTCCATATCCCAAACCACTACCTATGGAAATAATTTTTACATTCGCATTATGCAAACATACGTCGTTGCGAATTTGCTCCAAGCACCGTAAACTGCAAAAGTTTCCAATGGAGTATGTGAACACTCTATAGCCCTCCAATGCTAAGCCGGTAGCCAATCCTGTCATGTTCTGTTCGGCAATACCTGCATTGATAAATTGATGAGGTAGTTCTGCTCGATAACGATCCAAAACACCAAATCCCAAATCCCCAGTAATAAGGACGATACGCGGATCCTTAAGTGCCTTCTGCCGCAACAAATCTATAAAAATGTCACGCATATCTTAATTCATCCTTTGCTGCTTCATATTCTTCACCCTGTGGAGAACGATAATGCCATAACACGGTATTTTCCATAAACGAAACACCCTTCCCTTTCACCGTATGGGCAATTAAAACATGCGGATGATGTTTATCTTTAAAACCATCTTTTAAGCACCGTTCCAATTGTTCAGGATTGTGTCCATCGCATTCCAACACTTCCCATCCAAAGGCTTCCCATTTGGCTCTAAAGGGTTCTAAGGCTAACGTATTGGCAATGGTATCCAAACTCTGAATTTTGTTGTAATCAACAATCACCGTTAAATTACCCAACCGATGATGTGCCGCAAACAAAATAGCCTCCCAATTGGATCCTTCGTCACATTCACCGTCCGACAATAATACAAACGTTCGAAAAACTTTCTTGCGCCATTGTGCGGCCAAAGCAATGCCTGCAGCTACGCTTAGAGCGTGCCCCAAACTCCCCGTTGAAAATTCAATGCCATAAACCTTGCAGTTTGTATGTCCCAAAAATAAGGACCCCGCTTGATAAAATGTCTTCAGTTCATGCACAGGAAAAAATCCACATTCTGCTAAAATGGCATACAAAATAGCCGTTGCATGTCCTTTACTCAGTAAAAATCGGTCACGATCTTCCTTTTTAGGTTGCTTCGGATCGATGTTTAAAATTTTTCCATACAACACAGATAAAATATCTGCTATTGAAAAATTACTGCCAATGTGTGATGATTTTGCATCACGAATCATCGCTAAAGCATGAAGGCGAACTTTTTTCGACAGTGCTACTGGATCTTTTTGGATCATCTATAAAATTTACTTATCATTTCGCAAATGTAATCCACTTCATCGTCGGTAACAGACGTATTCAAGGGAAGCATAAAACAGCGTTTGAATAACAATTCCGTCCGAGGTAAGTGAGAAATGTCAAAATGCATATCCTTTGCCAATGCCTTGATCTGATGTAAGGCACATCCGCCCCATTGAATAATTGTCCCAATACCACGTTTTTTAAGGAAATCTCTCAACGCATCTCTATTCTCGGCTTCAATTTCAAAATTTTGGTAAATATCAAAATGCCTGGTATCAACGTTGGGAGCCGTGGGTAAAGTAATCTCGGGTATTGAAGTCAATCTGTCGCAGTACCGTTGCCCAATTTCACGACGATGTTGCATTGTTTGCGAATAATGTTTAAATTTAGCCAACAAAACGGCCGCCTGCACATTGTCCAAACGAGAATTAATCCCCCACATACAAACTTGATTTGTTTTGGGATCGCGTCCATGATCTCGCATACACAAAATCGCCTGGTAAATAATCGGGTCATCGGTTAAAACAATGCCTCCATCGCCAAAACAGCCTAAAACCTTTGCGGGATAAAAACTGATGGATCCCGCCTTCCCCCATGTACCCGCACACCGATTTAAATATTTGGATCCCAAAGCTTGAGCCGCATCCTCCAAAATTACCAAATGATATTTGTCGGCAATCGTTTGCAAATGATCCATTTCGCACGTACGA
Source organism: Puniceicoccales bacterium (assembly GCA_031260015.1). Classification (GTDB taxonomy): domain Bacteria; phylum Verrucomicrobiota; class Verrucomicrobiia; order Opitutales; family UBA9783; genus CABUVL01. The sequence continues at coordinate 10,758 of JAIRKR010000020.1, read as the reverse complement.
CCGTTTAATTGAGTTGGCATAATAGCTTTTGTTCTCGGTGTAATTGCAGCTTCCACCTTGCTAACGTCCATCAAATGATCATCGCCGCAATCCACTAAAACTGGAATGGCTCCCAACCAATTTGCCGCCGTAGCCGTTGCAACAAAGGTATGCGAAGCCATGATCACTTCATCACCTCTGCCAATCCCACATGCCTTCAGCATTAAAATAAGACTGTCGGTTCCATTCCCCACACCGATGGCGTATTTCGCACCCGTAAAATCGGCAATTGCTTGCTCGAAATCTTTGAGTTCATCTTGCATAATGAAAGCTCCCCTATTTAAAACGGATTGCAATGCCCGATCGACGTCGACCTTAAACTCATTGTACAGAAAATCGTAGCGAAAATAAGGAATTTCCATATTATTTTTGCACTTTAGGACCTTGGGCACAGAAGACAAACTTAAAAGCATATTTTTTGAAAGAGGAGAATATCTCATCCAACTTATCCACTAACTTGGCCGTGTAAGTTTCTCCAATCAAATACCTTAAAAACGGTCCCATAAATGCAAACGTACCACAGTATTCGATTTCAAACGATTGAAAACGAGATCGTATTTTATCCAATGTTGGTTTTTTAGGAATACCTGCAGCGGTTTGTTTAGTGGTGTAACGAAACCAGTAATTAAGCTGACGCTTTAAGTTGAATAGAGGGTTATGTCCGTAGGTATCTACTATGATAAAGGCGCCGTCCGGTTTGAGCCAACGGCATATTTTTTCCAACACGACATCAAGGTTTAAATACGATAAGCCCCCCGACATACAAATCATGTCGAAAAATCCATCTTCAAACTGACACTGTTCTACATCACCCACCTCAAAGCGGAGGTTCGTAAGTTGTCTTTTTTCTAGTTCCTTAACGGCGACCTGAATACTTTCCGGTGAATAATCAACGCCAAATACTGTCCCATGGGTCAGTTCTGCAATAAGAAATGTAAATTCTCCCATGCCACAACAAAGGTCAAGTACTTGGATAGGTCTCTGTAGTGAAGATCCGCAGCGGCATATCATTGTCTCATAGACACGGTATGGTTTTTGCAAGTATTTTGGGAAAGTCTCCATGGAAAAACGACAACTGCTTGTATTTTTCAAAGATTGCTTTTGATACCAGACTTTTTCATCATTTTTTTCACTGTCTGACAACTGCATACCAATCATTCAAATGGACCACTTCTAACAATGGCAACACTAAAAAACAGACTCTTTGGGATACTAATCCTATGACCCCATAATTTTACACGCCACAGTAAAAAAGCAGGTTAGCAAACAAATCATCTGCGATTCGTCACAATTTTTAAAACTTTTAGCTTGAAAAAATTTTTCTCTAACGCTAACATTATCAAAATGCTCCTAGTGATGGATAAAAGCTACGGGTAGTTTTATTAAAAAAATAATGCTAATCTAACATGGAAAAAATCGAGGTTTTTATGAAAAGATTCTTACTTCCTCTCGTCGGATTTCTACTCGGCAGTCTAAGTGTTTTTGCCGGTGAAGCCGACTTAATCGTTCCGGACATCCGGCAGGCAAGTCCAGGCAATTATACGCTTTTGCTTGTGGGACTCTTCATTTCTGTCATCGGTGTCATTTTTGGGTTTCTTGAATTTTCAAAAATCCAAAAATTAGAAGTTCATAAAAAGATGGCAGATGTCGGAAATACCATTTTTGAAACCTGCAAAACGTACCTTATTCAACAGGGCAAATTTCTTGTTCTTTTGGAAATTTTAATTGGATTGTGCATTGCATTCTACTTTGGTTACCTACAAAAAATGGAGACCACCAACGTGGCTATCATTCTAGCCTGGTCCGTGATCGGTATCATGGGCTCCTACTTTGTTGCGTGGTTTGGTATTCGCATGAACACTTTAGCCAATGCACGCACGGCCTTTGCTTCTCTCAAAGGAGATCCTTTAAATTTACTGAATATCCCACTTAAAGCGGGCATGAGTATCGGTGTCTTACTCGTTTCGGTGGAATTAATTATGATGCTGGCAATTCTGCTCTTTATTCCCGGTCATATTGCGGGAGCCTGCTTTGTAGGTTTTGCCATCGGAGAGAGTTTGGGCGCGTCTGCGCTGCGCGTTGCGGGCGGCATTTTTACAAAAATAGCCGATATCGGTTCCGACCTAATGAAAATCCAATTTAAAATTAAGGAAGATGATCCCAGAAATCCGGGTGTCATCGCCGACTGTACCGGAGACAATGCAGGGGACTCCATTGGACCTACGGCGGATGGATTTGAAACCTACGGGGTAACGGGTGTTGCTTTGGTAAGTTTTATTTTATTGGGCGTAAACCTTGAACATCAGGTACAACTTCTCACATGGATCTTCACCATGCGATTTTTAATGATTGCCACTTCCGTCATTGCCTATTGGATTAACGGATCCATCTCCAAATCGTACGCCCAAAATACAAAAAAATTCGACTGCGAAAAGCCGCTCACAAATCTTGTCTGGTTGACGTCTATTCTGTCCATCATAATGACATTTGGTGTCAGTTACTTCCTGCTCAATCAATTGGAAAACAATCTGTGGCTTACGCTCTCATTGATTATTTCGTGTGGTACCTTGGGATCTGCTCTTATCCCAGAATTCACAAAGATATTTACTTCTCCCAAAGCTAAGCATACGGAGGAAGTGGTAACCGCATCCCGCGAAGGTGGACCATCGTTAACGATTTTGTCAGGTCTTGTATCGGGCAATTTTTCTGCATTTTGGACAGGCATGGTCATCGTATTCCTCATGGGCTTGGCTTATTTTGCAAGCACATTTATTCCGGAGGCTGCCATGATTTATCCATCTGTATTTGCTTTTGGATTGGTTGCATTCGGATTTTTAGGCATGGGCCCCGTAACCATTGCCGTTGATTCCTACGGTCCGGTTACGGATAATGCGCAATCGATCTACGAATTGTCCCTCATTGAAGAAACTCCCAACATCGTGGAAGAAATTCAAAAAGAGTATGGATTTAAACCCAATTTCGATATCGCCAAAGACTATCTTGAAGCCAATGATGGTGCAGGGAATACCTTTAAAGCAACCTCAAAACCGGTTCTCATCGGTACGGCGGTTGTGGGTGCAACCACCATGATATTCTCTTTAATTCTGGTCATTAAAAATACACTAGGTATCCAACCGGAAACGGTACTCAATGTGCTCAATCCTTACACGATCCTGGGATTGCTTACGGGAGGCGCCGTTATCTATTGGTTTTCTGGAGCTTCTTTGCAAGCCGTTACGACGGGCGCCTATAGGGCAGTTGAATTTATTAGAAATCACATAAAATTAGGTGAAAAAGATGAAAAATCTGCCAATTTAGCAAACTCCAAAGAAGTTGTTAAAATCTGTACGCAATATGCCCAAAAGGGTATGGGGAATATCTTTGTCGCCCTGTTTGCGTTTGCTTTATCATTGGCCTGCCTATCGGCACCCATTGTCAATAACGACTCGGTATCATTTTTCGTGAGTTACTTAATTGGCATTGCACTCTTTGGACTCTTTCAGGCACTGTTTATGTCCAACGCAGGTAGTTGCTGGGACAATGCGAAAAAAATCGTCGAATGCGATTTGAAGGAAAAAGGAACGGACCTCCACGCCGCAACCGTGGTCGGCGATACGGTCGGCGATCCATTCAAAGATACTTCGTCCGTCGCCATGAACCCCATCATTAAATTCACAACACTGTTTGGCCTTTTGGCAATGGAAATCGCCATTAGCGAATCCTTTAAAGAGATGGCCTCTACAGTTGGCTGGATTTTACTTGGTGTAGCATTTGTATTTGTTTATCGCTCATTCTATGCCATGAGAATTCCTCAAAAAGGCAAAGAAAAGTAATTAAAAAATTAAAAGGTCGCCCGCCCTTATGTTCCAAGTGTGCGGGCGTATTAAAGTTATGGCACAAAGTTAGAGTAGATTTGTTACGTCAGCCATTCCAATACTTTCTCGTTACTTATTTTGGATCAAGAGACACCAAAGATAATTTACGAAAAATCCATTTGCAAGTGTTACTTAATCCACTTCTTTGTGCCCCACTCAATTGTTTTTATCCTTCTATTGATAAAATAATATGATTTCGGAGGACCCATCGACAGTGCGATTGGAGGAGACAAGGTTTTTGCACTGCAAAGAAGCTTCGGAGGGGGATAACTGCTCTCTTATGAGCAGGAAAACATGCGGCAATTCATTTTCATGGAGCTCCTCCACATCAAATTCGCAGAAACAAATTTTATCAGGATTATAATCCACGGTCGTATGCCCTACAACATCTTTTCCCATTAAAGTAGCCACAAAAATCGTACGAAAATTGCTGAGACGTAGGCACTGATCTTTTTGTAAAAAAGGTGGGAAATAGCCGTAATGCTCCTTGTAAGCCAATAATCCTTGGCGATAGCGTAAACATTGAACCTGCGTTTTCAACGTCAATGCACGATTTTTTAAATGCGTCCCGACTGGAAAAACAAATCCCATGAAGGCCACCATAATTGTCAACACGATCATCACTTCGATCAACGTAAATGCCTGTCGATGGTGAATCATTGCAAAAAGTTATCAAAAAGAAAACAGCGCTCCCAGACTTTCAATCAGCAACCACAATCCCACAATGGAACTTAGAAAAATGGCCATTGCTTTTAATGCCCATCGCACGTTTTCGCGTCCACGCGACTCATATTTACCGAGACGAATCGTCTGCAAAGGTTCAAATGTTCGATCGGTCGAATATTTTGTGGGACAAGCATCGAAACAGCCAATATCTTTGCTTTTTTTTGAGCGCCCCAAACGCTTAAATAAACCTAACCACATAGAGGAAACTGCACGTTGCACAAAATTTTTTCCAAATAAGGGTTCAAAGCAGCATTATCCGTTGCAATAATGTAACGTTGTCCCCGATCGCTATGATCTTGTTCCACGATACAATCGGCTAATTTTTTTTGCGTGCTCTCTTTGACTTTGTTGGCGTTGAACAACAAGACAATACCCTGGCAAAATCGTTTTAGCAGGCCTTTGCGCCGAATGATGGTACCTCCAGAAATAGCTTGCTCGTAACCGAATAGAATTGCTTCAAGAATTTCTTGAGGAATTTCATCACAACGGACAATAAGGCATTGCCCGAACATGTTCGAATGCGCTACAAAACGTGCAATGCTTTGCGCAAAATCAAACGTTATATTTTTCAACAACAAAGACGAAGCTATCGGCTTCATTTGTTCCAAAAAGCGCATTTGTATTGAATTTAACGATTGAACGCTGCAAATGGTTTTATCGACTACACAATCGCGAAATTCTTGAGGTACTTCTGCCAACCAATCTAGACTTTTATTCCAAACATCCTCCGAATAAACACCTTCCAAAGAATAGTGTGATTCCATTTGGAAAATTTTCGTTTCGATATGCAACGAAGTAGCCAATAGTAGCCAGCAGTCCAGCAAACGATCACAGGCAGAAGGTGGCAACAAAAATGAAACTTCACGGTTACTTGTTTTAAAAAGGTGTTGATATTTATTTAAAGCCTCTTTTAAGTTGTAAAAAATATCTTTGTAGATACTAATATTGGTTATGGGTAAAATGTGACGGTCGACTTGCATAGAGGGCCAATGCGTTCGAATGTACTGTTCTGTTAAAAATGCATTCAATTTCCAAAGCTGCAAACCGAATAGAATAACTTGATCAAAGGATTCCTCTTTGAGTAGCCGCACCAACGGTCCAATTTTGTCTTGCTGACCTGGGCTGTAAGGATCCTGAAAAGATGGCATCGCTAACAGTACTCGGCAACTGGCATTCTTCTTTGACATTCTTTAACTACTCCTCGTCTTCCTCTCCCTTGTCACATTTGTATAACTGTTCACGTAAGTTATAACGAGCATTTACACTTTGTAAGCCATAAGCAACATAAAAATACCCATTTTATCCGTAAAGGCCAAAATTTAAGATGCCCATCATAATTAAAGAATATTGTAGGTAATGATAGTGCACATATGAACCCTGTTGGGTTGAATTACTTTGTGAATAATGACTTACAACAATCCATAGATTTCTCTTTTTACACATTACATAAAAATTAAACTGGACGAATCTTTGTGCAAAGGTTGGAGTAAAAAAAGGAAGTATCATGGAAATTTTGAATAAAGTATATTACCCGAAAGATATTGAAAAAAAGTGGAATCAACGTTGGGAAGAAGCGCAATGTTTCCGTGCTAAATTTAACTCTAAACCCGCCTTCAGCATTCTCATGCCACCTCCCAATGTAACGGGCATTCTACACATGGGTCACACGCTCAACAACGTTATCCAAGATATTCTGTGTCGCTGGGCCCGCATTCAAGGTAAAGAGGTCTTATGGATACCGGGAACCGATCATGCGGGTATTGCTACCCAAAGTAAAGTTGAAAAAGAACTAAATAAAGAGGGATTGTCTGCAAAAACTCTGGGGAGAGAAGCCTTCATTCGTCGTGCGCAAGATTGGAGAAATAAGCACGGACACATTATTTACGATCAACTTAAATCGTTAGGGGTCTCTTGCGATTGGTCTAGAGCAACCTACACATTGGATCCCCAATATTCTCATGGGGTTTTTACCGCTTTTGTACGTCTTTACGAGTTGGGGTACATTTACAGAGGTAAACGCCTTGTCCATTGGTGTCCGATCTCCCAAACGGCACTCAGCGATGAAGAAGTGATCATGAAAATTATCCCCGGGAAATTGTATACGTTTCTCTATAAAATAGTTGAGAAAGAAGGCACCTTCATACCCATTGTAACCACACGTCCGGAAACTATCATGGGGGATGTTGCCGTGGCCGTTCATCCCGAAGATCCACGTTATCAACACCTTGTAGGACTTCACTGTCAATGTCCATTTGCCGCCAGAACAATTCCCATCATTGCCGACAAAGCGGTTGAGAAAGACTTCGGAATAGGTGTACTAAAAATAACGCCTGCTCACGATCTCATCGATTTTGAAGTCGGTAAGCGTCATGAGTTACCACTTATAAATATTTTTAATCCCAACGCAACGCTTAATGAGCACGGTGCACCTTTCCAAGGCACGGATCGTTTTCGGGCGCGTGAAGCCGTCGTCGAGGCACTGAAATCCAAAGGATTATTGCAAAAGATTGAAGATTATGAACATGCAGTTGGGCATTCGGAACGCAGTCATGTCCCCGTCGAACCGTATCTTTCGGAACAATGGTTTTTGCGCTATCCCAAAGTTAAGGAAGCGCGGCAGTGCGTCGAAGAAGGATTCATTGATTTTTGGCCCAAACGCTGGATAAAAACTTACCAACATTGGCTCGATAATATTCAAGATTGGTGCATCAGTCGCCAACTGTGGTGGGGGCATCGCATCCCCGTTTGGTATCATAAAAAAGATCCTCAAAACGTGCATGTGTCCGTCGAAGGTCCTCAAGATCCGGAAAATTGGAATCAGGATCCCGACGTATTGGACACGTGGTTTTCGGCTTGGTTATGGCCTTTTTGTACGGCAGGTTGGCCCAATAAAGAAGCCTTCAAAACAAACTATTTTGATCGTTTTTTTCCAAGTCATACGCTGGTTTCTGGGCCCGATATTTTATTTTTTTGGATCACAAGAATGATCATCGCATCTCTCGAATTTTTGGAAGATCGCCCCATGCCGCATCGCATCCCTTTCAAAAACGTCTACTTGACCGGAATTGTACGCGATTCCATGGGACGTAAAATGTCTAAAAGTCTGGGGAATTCCCCGGATCCTATAGATCTAATACGCACCTACGGCACCGACGGTGTGCGCATTGGCTTACTTTCAATTGCCCCCCAGGGTCAAGATATACGTTTTGACGAATGTTTCTTAACGCAGGGTCGCAATTTTTGTACAAAACTTTGGAATGCATGTCGTTTCAGGCAAATGCAAAATGAATGCGTTTTGCGTGCAAATTTACAAGATTTTATCGTCGCATTGGCTCAAAGACCCTTGTCTTTGTACGATCAACATTTGCTCATTCGACTGTATTCAACCCTACAGACGTTCGAAATTTATTTGAGAACATTCGAATTCAATGCGGCCATCAAATTGGTGCAACAATTTTTCAAAAATGAATTCTGCGATTGGTATTTGGAAGTCCTAAAATATGCGCGTGAACAAGCGATTGGTAACCCACTTGCCGTTCAAGATTTATGCTTGCGGCAAGTCCTTATCATGCTATCTCCCTTCGCGCCTTTCATTGCGGAAGAATTGTGGGAGCAATTGCAACTCGGCCAAGGATTCATTCACGAAGCCGGTTGGGATCTCACACCCCTACAAAACTTTATACGCACATCCTGCTCCCAAAACCTCAAACAAGTTGAAACGATTGAAGTCTTGCGAAGTGTTGTGGGTGCCTTACGCTCTCTCAAAGCGGAATGTAAATTAAGTGCTCGTAAACAAATTACGCTTTACGCTTGTTTACACGAAGAATACACAGAGACATTCAAACAACATTGGAAACTGATTCAACGATTGGCTGGATTTCAAAACATTGAATACTGCGACACCTCTTCTTGTCCAATCGCTTCTGCGGCAACCACCACGACCTCATGGGGGACTTTCGCCCTGCCGACTGCACAAAGTATCCATAATCCCTACGACGAGCGGCAACGTATTCAAAAGGATATCCATGTACTTTCTGCACACATTGCTTCGGCAGAGCTCAAACTAAGTAACGAAAATTTTATGAATCACGCGCCTCAAGAAATAATTGAAGGTGTAAAAAATTTGCTAAAGGACAATCTGCGCAAACGCAAAGATCTTCAAAAACTGCTGAAATAAGTGTTCAACTTTAAGATTTGGCTAACCTTCCTTAAAAAACGTTATCCAAATTCATAGGAATAAGTTCGTGGAGAGTATTGAGATAAGATGCACAGGCGAATGGGTAGGTGGCGGTGTGGGTGTAACGTGGAAAATATAACAATACACATGCATAATCGGTGGTCGTAGGAGATAAGTGGTATATTTTATTGCCACACGGTTTGCAGCAAATAGGGAGCAAATAAAAAGGGGCCCCTCGGCCCCACCTAAAGATAACAAAATAATGTAAAATGATTTGTTAGTCTCTAAATAAGACCTTGCACTTTTCGTTTCGTTCAAAAATTTTTATCGAAAATTTTATTTTACTGATAATGCATTAAAATCTTCAAGTTCTATCAAGCACACAGGATTGGTGGTCTTTTACGAATTCGAAGGATACAGAAGTCTTAAGGATGGATTACAGCTACGAATGTTGGTACTTGTTTTTCTATTTAACGCAAAACTACTCACACTAGTAATGCCGTGTTGATTCAAATGGGAAAATGCGATTGGAGGGTGAAAGAGCCACCCAAAAACTTATCATAAATCACCCCAAACACAGTTATACGATCGCAGGGGCAAGGCTTTAGATTGTGGTATTAGATGGCCCCATCGATAACGTCCTGGGCGGGGATGCAGAAATAATAAAAGGTTCTGTTGTCCACGGAAGCGAATACGATCCAGAGGTAGCCATTTTTGACATCCATGAAAATGATACGGGAGCAGTTGGTTAGGTTACCGAAGCTGTTGCCGTCTTTATCCACGAATTCCCGTTTGGTTAGGAGATGGATGTTATTATCGGAATCAAATCCGTAACGGGCAGTACCGAGGATAAGATGTGTTTTCTTACCCGGATAGCAGTAGGCATAGATGATGTGATTGTTATGTACGACAAACATGTGGGTATTTTTGTACAGGGTGGTCATTGAAGCCTCGTATCCATTGGTTGCCAGCTGTGTTATTGGGAAGACGGCAATGCAGTTTTCGGGGGATATGGGGATAGGACTATCCCAAGTAAGATTCTGGGGCCATGCATAAAGAACGAGAGCAGGATAGAATGTATTCCAACTGATGCGGGATGCATTCCATTGACCTCCACTGTTACTAAATCTCGATGACTGACCTATGGCCAACTGCAATACAATCGTTTGTCCAGCATGTTGAACGACGTTCAAATCATTGTGGTAAGCACACCCATAGCGACTACAGTCATCAAACGTACCCATGTAGGGCGCACACCAGAAATGTGTTGTATTTCCATTAGTTGGATCCGCCGTAAGTACAGTAGGATTATAGGCGTTTCCCGTTGAAAAATAGTATTTATTTTCGACCTTCAGGATGCGCGGTTCTACAAAATGCCTGTATTGCTCCTTCGTTCCTCCGTAAGAACATATGTCGGTAACCAGGGCCTTACCCTGATCATTGACAACATGATAATTTAACCCTGTATGGCCGGAGGTACCTGAACCGGCTGTATGCAACCAATAAACGCTCGTCCTTCCCAAGCCAACGTCGTAAATGGCCGTGAAGACATTCTGATTGCACCTGACCGTTTCGTAGTTTCCAAAACCACCCGCTTTCGAATTATCCAAACTGTTTTCGAGCCTAAAATTCACGACACTTAAATTCGATTTTTTCAATCTTACAAACAAAAAGCCTTCCGTATCGGCTCCCGAACCGGTATTCCACCAGCGCGAGGGAGGCACGTAAACAAAGACGTGTATATAGTCGGTGGTTCCATTGGCTTCCTGCGCCATACCGGGTGCCAACGGAACCCAGGCGGCTTTTGAAAAATTAGCATCTTTTTCGATGGTCTTTATGGTATCAGCCGGCCACGTGTAATTGTCGCCCATGTAACTATCTACGTCAATTCGTTGATAAGATTTACTTCCACTTGTGGTGATTTTACAAAAATAAAAAGAT
>JAIRKR010000019.1 GCA_031260015.1 Puniceicoccales bacterium | reverse complement strand
CGGGGTGGGGGTATTTTTGAAAGCTTTTTTGGAGATCATCAAGGTTACAAAGGTGAATCGCAGGGTGCAGATTTGCGTTATGATTTAGAAATTACCCTCGAAGAAGCCGCAAGTGGTGTTACCAAAACGATTGAATACCAGCGACACATTCCCTGTTCCCATTGTAATGGGAATGGATGCAAGCCCGGAACGCAGCCCAAAGTGTGCCCTCAATGCCGTGGACGCGGCCAAGTCATCACCTCTCAGGGCTTTTTTAGCATGAGCCGCACTTGTCCCCAGTGTCATGGTGCGGGGAAAATTATCGAAAATCCTTGTCCTTATTGTCATGGGAAAGGCTTAAAAATTAACAAAACACAAGTTAAAGCAAAGATTCCTGCCGGTATTAACAATGGTGCAAAATTGCGATTTTCGGGTCTGGGAGAAACGGGACCCTTGGGAGGATTATCGGGCGATTTGTACGTGGCTGTTTTTGTTAAAAAACACGACTTATTTCAACGCGATGGTGTGGATCTGCTGTATCATCAAGATATTTCATTTACTTTGGCAGCCTTGGGTGGTGACATTGAAATTCCAACGCTAACCGGCAAGGCAACCTTAAAAATTCCTGCGGGCACCCAACCCAATACCATATTTAAACTTAAGGGATACGGTATGCCACAACTGGATAAAAGGGCAACTTATGGTGCAAAAATGGGCGATTTGCTGGTACAGATTTCGGTCACCGTCCCTAAAAAATTGACGCGGGAACAACGTAAATGTCTGGAAGCTTTTGCCATCTCGCTGGGAGAACAAACGGATGTTTCTGAAAAAAATGTAAAAAAAAACTAACAAATTGGTTGAGGAAATTTTTTAATCGATAATTTATGGAAACTAACAAGGCAACGGTCAAAAAGCCGGGAGAATCGAACATCGAAGATAAAACGCTGGAATTAGCTATTGCTGCCATTAACAAACAATTTGGTGATGGAGCCATCATGCGCATGGGGAGTACGGCCAAAATGGATGTGTCCGTCATTTCGACGGGCTCTTTGGCGATTGATCTCGCACTTGGCGTAGGCGGCCTTCCAAGAGGTCGTATTTGCGAAATTTTTGGTCCGGAATCTTCGGGTAAAACGACTTTATGCCTCAGCATCATCTCCCAGGTGCAAAAAAAGGGGGGGCGAGCTGTTTTTATCGATGTAGAAAATGCATTGGATCCTCGTTATACAAAAATTGTCGGTGTTGATTTGGACAATTTAATTGTTTCTCAACCCGAAAGCGGTGAAGATGCACTCAACATTGCAGAAACGCTTATACGTTCAGGCGCCATTGAAGTTATCGTCGTTGACTCCGTGGCTGCCTTGGTGTCGAAAGCCGAACTGAGTGGCCAAATGGGTGATACCAATGTTGGCCTGCAAGCACGCATGATGAGTCAGGCAATGCGCCGCCTAACATCCGTTATCAACAAATCAAAGTGCATTTGTATTTTTACGAACCAAATTCGTGAAAAAATTGGCGTCATGTTTGGTAGTCCAGAAACCACTACGGGTGGACGGGCACTTAAGTTTTTTGCATCCGTTCGCATGGACATTCGTCGCGTTGGACAACTGAAGGACACCATGGGTCGCGTTATTGGCAATAGAACACGGTTGAAGGTGGTTAAAAATAAAGTGGCACCTCCTTTTACGGAATGTGAATTTGATATTATGTACGATGAGGGCATATCGCAGGCGTCTTCCGTAATTGATTTAGCCATCGAGCATCAGATTTTTGAAAAGAAAGGAGCATGGGTTGCCTACAAAGGCAATCTGATTGGCCAAGGTCGCGAAGCCGCCAAAAACTATCTAAAAGAAAATCCAGCCATCATGGAAGAAGCCACGCAAGCCATTATAAACAAAGTACGTGTATCGGGAGGCATGGTGCTTGCAAAGGGTGCTTTTTCGGAAAACCGAGATGATGCCCTGGAAGCTTAACCGAAAAGCAATTGTGGAGCCCAGTAATGATTGCGAAAGTTGCCGTAAAATCCGCAGAGATGCTGTGTTAGGAAATAAATATAAACGTTGTATGTTTTATATTTTTTACTATAAATTTTGACTTTTACAAAAAATGTTAGACAATAAAGCCATGAGAAGCTTGTTCGTGTTTGTCCTAAACATTTGCTGCTTAAACGTCAGCTGGGGGGTGATCCAAACACCTCAACGTCAATTATCTTCTTTGACTGAGGAGGTTTATTTGTTGACGCAAGAAGTAAAACGCATAGGGGCAGAACAAGAACGCATCGTGGCCAATAATGTACAGTGGCAGAAAAAGCGGGTTATATTAGAAGATTTACAGAAAAATTGCCTTTCATTGGCCACTCAAGTTGAAGCATTGAGTGCATTGCAGTCGCAGTATACTGCTCTGGAAACGCAATGTGAAGATTTGCAGAAAAATTACCTTTCATTGGCCACTCAAGTTGAAGCATTGAGTGCGTTGCAGTCGAAAGATATAACCCTGGAAACACAATATAAAGACTTTTTGAAAAAATATGCTGAATTTGAACAACGATGCGTTTCTTCTCAAGATCAGGTGCAACAAGTGTGCGAGCGATGCCAACTGAAGATCTTATCAGACGTCAATGAACGCATTCAAGATCTTGCACAACAAATGCAAGAGGGGTTTGACAAAATTGTGCAGATGGCACAAGTGGCCGATACTCCTAAAGATCATTATCCCCAAACGGGCATCATGTACGAAATTAAATTTGGAGACTCGTTGGCAAGCATTGCACAAAAGCTTAATTCAAGTACGGAGTATATCCGCGCTGCCAACAAAATTTCCGACCCCAAACAACTCAAAGTGGGGGACAAAATTTTCATCCCACAAGCAATCAAATAAAAATTTCGGAAAACATCTGCGGACAAAAGTTTGGCCATCGAGAGGTTGGTATTTTTTTGTTACTGGAATGGATAAGGATTTCCCGCAGAACTTTTTTACACGATGCGGTCTTTATGTTGTATTCAAAGATTACGTACTTTGAAAAGGTTTAATAATCGATGAATCGCCTTTGCCAAGCGTAAATTACGGTAGTACAATCTAGGCGTTTTTAAAGTGTACGAAAGTATTGAATAGCTACTAAAAATAAGCTTTACACCGTATAAACCTCGTTGGAAGTAACAAATGCCTGGGCGATTTCTTCACGAATTTTAAAGATATATGCTTCGGGATCCTTCTGTTTAAGGCACGATTCTCCCAAAATAAACGTTCTGGCGCCACGCTTAGCCATTTTAAAAAACGGGTATCGTTCTTGTGTTGTATTCAAGTCGCTCCCATAAATTATATAAGAAAAGTGTGCTCCAAAGTGTTTTAGTAAAAATGGGAATTCGTAAGCCGTGCACATGACGTGATAAATTTTTGCAGCTACGGCCAACCGGTAATAATAGTTCATTAAATTTTTGCTCAAGTGGTTAAAGATTTTTGATAAGGTCTCGTAACGATGCAAGTGGTACAAAAGGGTGGTTGCAACTAGTTGTGCGTCCGGTAAAGATTGTTTGAGGGCAGTTTTGGCGAATTGCAATGAGGGTAATCCTTGGATGAGTTGAACGCTGATTTGGTCAATGGGTTGATGGTGTAGACTTAAAATACTTGCCGCCATCGATAATGGCGTATCCGAAAGCCGGATGTCCAAAAAAATTTTGTATCCGTAATTTCTTAACTGTTGGAGTAATGCTACTCCATAAGGGAAAAAGAGTTGGTTTGTGACGCGTACCCATTCCACACTGTGACCAATTTTGGCTAGGAAATCAAAAGCCTCTTTATCCGTCACACAATCTAAAGAAATCATCAACTCGCAGGGCAAGTTATAATACTGCATTATTAAAGTTTAGTAGGTAAAAACGCAAAACGCAAGATTCGTATTTCAAATTAACTTACGCGTCTTTTAGGCAATTCCTGGGTAGCAAATTTCAAATTTCAAATTTTAAGATTGCAGAAAGCAAACTTGCATCTTGAAATCATAGTTCATGCCGGAACCTCAGGACGGTAGGTGTGAGAACTTTCTCAAGGTTTTAAAATTGCAAAGGTTTTGTATCGGTATTTTGGATAATAAACCCACCCAAAATCGGATGCAAAAATTGCTCAACACGTTAGGTATTTACTCCCCTTGGAAGCTTATGAAAATCCATTGCATCGCATCTCTCAAGCTAAAAATGATAGGATTTACATGCATACGCGCCCAAGTTCATGGATGGAGAGAAAAAGTTATTTATGGCAACTGTTGAATCTATATGACGACTTATTCGGAGGGACACCGTGCTCGCTTGCGAGAACGTTTCCGTAAAAGTGGACTCCAGGGATTTTCAGATCATGAAATTTTAGAATTATTGTTAACCTTGTGCATACCACGCAAAGACGTAAAGCCGCAAGCAAAAGCTTTACTTGGTAAATTTGGATCCATAGGTCAGGTGTTGGATGCTTCCCACGAAGCCATTGAAGCCATCGAAGGGTTGGGAGAAAGTGCAGCAACAGGTTTGTCTATTCTCAAAGAATTAGCTGCTTATTATTTGCAGGAGAAAACTAAACGCGGACCTCTGTTTAAAAATAATGAAGAACTGGTTAATTTTTGGAAGTTACGGTTGAAAAGTCTCACGTACGAAGTGTTTGAAGTTGCGTACCTAGATCAACATTATCGGCTTATGGACGACGGAATTGAGCGGTTGGAAGAAGGTACGGTAAATCGAACGGTCGTTTATCCAAGAAAGGTCATATGTTCGGCCCTGAAACGTGGAGCTTCACACATTGTGATCGCACACAACCATCCGTCGGGAGATCCTTCCCCTTCACAAAGTGACCTGCAATTAACGCAAACTTTAAAATATGTGGGGGAAATCCTTTCGCTAAGGCTTTTAGATCATATGATTGTCGGCCAACACAAAGTATATTCTTTCAGGCAAGAAGGTTTTTTGGAATAATTCATGAAATAGTTTCAAGTTCTCAAAATACTGCGTGAGGGGACAATATTTATTTTGATAATGGGTAATTGCGCCGAAAAACTTAAACCTATCATCGCGTTGTATTTCTTTTTTCTTTAGGTTTAAACGCATTCCTTAATTTCATATATATTTTAAAAAATATGTCGCACGCATATGTTTTTAGAGTGTAAGATACCCTTTGTATTTCGAGCGTTAAAAGTCTCGTATGACTGTCGCCTATCGAATGAGGCAGTAGGCAGAGTCATCAAGTAAAGCTTAACGATTATAAGAGGATGCCAAATAGAATGTGTAAAATAATACAAACGATAAGCGCGGCTACAACATCATCTAGGACGATACCTAACCCTCCTTTGAGCGCTTGTATCTGTTTTATCCCCAAAGGCTTAAGGATATCAAAAATTCTAAATAAGGTAAAGCCCAGCAACATGAATAGCCAGACGGGATATTGTTGCATCGATTTTTGCATCCCGATAAAACAAAACGGCATTGCAATCATCTCATCTAAAATGACGCAGGATGGATCTTTTTTACGCAAAATAATTTCGGCTTCACTGCAAATAACGCAAGCCAGATAAAAACTTACCAGGCAGCCCAATAAATAGTTTGTGGGTGTAAAAGAATGAAACAATAAGGTGTAATAAATGAGACCCATAAAACTGCCCAAAGTACCCGGCATTTTGCCAACATAACCTATCGGACCTAAAGTAGCGCAGTTTAAGATCCAGCGCGTCGGTACGATGCGTAATAAATCTTTCATGAACCGTTCTTAATCCTTCTTGACATTCAAGAACTGCCCATTGTGAAACGATTGCAACATACCCTGCAGTTGCGAGGGATCCGTTTTACGAATTTTTTGAAACATTTTCTTCATGGTTTGATAACGTTTTAAAAAGCGATTAAACTCGGAAATAGGTAACCCCGCACCCTTTGAAATGCGCAAACGACGGTAGGTAGAATTTAACAAACAAGGATTTTTCCGTTCCTGCACCGTCATGGATAAAATGATTGCTTCGACATGCTTCCATTCGTGCTCTTGCTGGTCGCTGACTTTAAAAGTAGATATGCCTGGCAACCACTTTGCCAATCCAGCTGATCCTAATTTTTTCATTTGCTGCAGTTGCGTTAAGAAATCTTCTATCGTAAAGTCTCCTTCTAAAGCTCGATTAGCCATTTGATCAAAAGCCTCATCTCCTATTTCACTTTGGGCTTTTTCAACCAAAGATACAATGTCTCCCATGCCGAGGATGCGACTGGCCATTCGATCGGGATAGAATTTTTCAAAATCTCCTAATTTTTCGCCGATACCCGCAAACTTTATGGGAATATCAACGGCTCTTTTCATGGACAATGCCGCACCTCCCTTCGCATCGCCATCCAATTTGGTCAGAATAAGGCCTGTTAGCCGTAGAGCATCATGAAATGTTTTTGCAACGTTTACGGCCTCTTGCCCCAATGCGCTGTCCGCAACCAGCAGAATTTCTTCGGGCCGAATAAGCGCTTTCAGCTGTTTAACTTCTTCGATCAAAGGTAAATCTATCTGCAACCGACCTGCAGTATCAAAGATAAGCACCGAATAACCAGCTTCTGCAGCTTCTTTGAGGGCTTTTTTGCCAATGGTTGGAACATCGCAATAATCGTAGGAAAAAACGGGCACATTAATCTGCTGACCAAGTATTTTCAACTGTTCTATGGCAGCGGGACGATAGATATCGCAAGCAACCAAACCGGGTTGTTCGCCAGTACTTTTTAAGTACTGGGCCAATTTTGCGCAACTGGTTGTTTTCCCGGCTCCATGCAACCCAACCAACAAAATATTCAAGGGCCTTTGGTCGCTTAATGCAGCTAATTCTCCACCTAAAACTGTAACCAGCTTATCGTATACAATTTTAATGACTTGCTGGCCTGGTTGTATATTTTGCAGAACACGTTGACCAATACACGCATGCTTCACTTCTGCAATTAAATCTTGCACTATTTGAAAAGAAACGTCAGAGGCCAATAGAGCTGTTTTAATGTTATTGAGTGCGTCTGTTATGTTTTCTTCCGTTAAATTTTTTTTACGCGATAAATTGGAAAAAACTTGCGTTAACCGTTCGGACAGTGATTCAAACATATGTCTTTTACTACACCAAAATAGCGATCGTTGAAAAGCTTTTTGTTGCGTTAAAAAATCATTGGAGCTTTTTGAACCACCTGCATAAAAAGATTAAAAACACTTGCGATTAAGAAAAATAAATATCCAAATGCTGCACGCAATATAGTTTACATTGGAAAATATGGATTAATATACGTCAAAACACGCTGTGTAACGCCACAATTACATTGGGCCCATGCCTGTGCACGTTGTCCAAAGGTATGGGCCGCATGAGGTTGACTAATCCAGTTGAGTAAACAGTCCTGCACTTCAATTTCGCTGGAACATCTTACGGCGCCTTCAACTTGTTCTAGACTTTGACAAATGGCTCTAAAATTTTGCATATGAGGTCCATATACGATGGGTTTTCCTGCAACGGCTGCCTCGATAGGTGTCTGCCCTCCTTGGTTGGGGAACAAGCTTTTACCGATAAACACAAAATCAGCCAGGCGAATAAATTGATTTAGTTCACCCGTCGTATCGACCAAACATACGTCGGCATCTTTTCTTAATTGAGATCTCAATGTATATGTGGGGGGATAATGTTTTAATAAATTGATAATTTCATGTGCACGTTCCACATGCCTGGGTACCAGAATAAGTTTCAAAGCAGGGTAGCATTCTTTTGCTTTTAAGAATAATTCCATCAAGAATTTTTCTTCATTGGGCCACGTTGAGGCTCCCAAAAGAATACGTGCATGCGTCCACTGCATTCCCAACTGTTCTCTTTGGATGCTGTTTTTGTCCACTGTATTTAATCTAGCTATGGCGGCATCCACTTTTAAATTACCCACATCCACAATTTTGTTATTTGGGAAGCCCAACGTTATCAATCGTTGCCGATCCTGACTGCTCGCCGCTAAAATTGTTTCCACATGGCCTAACAACCATTTGCTTATCCGAGGTATTTTTTTGTAATGATTAAAAGAACGATCCGAACAACGTCCATTAATGAGCAAAACCTTAACATTCTTTTTATGCGCTGTGTGCAAATGTTCGGGCCATAATTCCGATTCCATTAGGAGGACTAGCGTCGGATGGATACGTTGCCATGCAATACGATTAAAGAGCCAAAAATCGAGAGGGAAATAGGCAATATATTTTACCAAAGTAGCATAACGTTTGCGTGCGATCTGAAAACCCGTAGAAGTTGTTGTTGTTAAATAGATGCAAATGTTGCGATGCTTTAACTCGGTCAATAAAGGAAACAAGGCTTCCATTTCGCCAACACTCACCGCCTGTAACCAAATGGTTGGCATGCGGGTCGTGTTTTTAGGGACAAACCCAAAGCGATGCCACCAACAAGTTCCGTATCCACCTCGTCGAAACATTCGCAATAGGTAATAAGGCAACAAACAGAGAAAAATGGGCCAAAAACATACTCTATATATCCAAATCATATTGCATATCCCAATGTGTACAAATCAGGGAATTATGCAACATTCAAATCGACGGCAACCATTCGTTCGCTGCATTCAATAATAATTAAAATAAACATCGGTAGTTACTTTACCCGATATCCATTGCATGTGAGATTATAAAATTTCCAATGAAAATAATATTTGTAGCAAAATATGCGCTGCGTTTTTCGACGTAAAACCTACGCCTTCCCTCTATTTTCCACATTTTGAGGTATATTTTTATTGACGCAACATTTGCATAAGCTTCAATAAATACGTTTTGTGTGTTTGGGCACCTCTAGCTCAATTGGATAGAGCATCTGACTACGGATCAGAAGGTTGGGGGTTCGACTCCCTCGAGGTGCGCCAGTCTTTTTTAAGTACCCTATAAGGGGCATCTCACTTTGCTGTATTTTACTTATTCGTTCCGCCCCTACTTGATTTTCAAATTGAAACGTTTGCCTAGAAGTTGGCACGATATATGCTACGTATGCCGGTATGCATCCTTTAATAATCAGCGGATTATCCAATATCGGCACTTCGTTACTTGAACAAACATTGAACAAAATACGAAGCATCGACACTTGTACTCTTAATCTTAGCGCAATTCTCAATCGGTTGTCGAGAAAAGGTTGTGCAAAAGAAACTTTTAACAAAATGAAAGCGGAGTTATTGGAAGGCATACATACGGATCCCTTGCTCAACGAATTTCGCAATGATCCAAATTCTGTTATTTCCATCGCCATGGATCCGCAAGGCCGTTGCATTTTCAACGAAAATGGAAAAGTTATCCTAACATGCTCACGCGATTCTTTGTTGGGGAAAATGGGGATAGCTTATTTTAATCTTTCTCAATTATCTATTCCACATAATCAACGACTCACGGAGGTGTACCTTGAAAACATTGCTTAAATACGCATTTTCTCTGCAAAATAAATGTGCTGCAAAGATTGCCAATCGGACTCTTTGTCTTGACTGCGCAGATAATAATCAAATTGAGGCAAAGCTGCCCACTCCTTTTCAGCCGTTTGAAGGCGTTTTTGGATCGTCCATACATCGTCGGTTCCGCGATTAGTCAAACGATTCTTTAATTCTGAAAGACTGGATGGGCTAACGAACACACAAATCAATCGGCGGTTATTTTGTGTAGTATTGAAATGTCTTTTTAACGTCTGTGCCCCATGCACGTCCACGCACAAAACTAAATCTTTACCTGCGTTATTTGATTGCTCAACCGCCTCTTTGGAAACCCCATAATAGTGGTCGTAAACCTTTGAATATTCTAAATACGCATTTTTTTCAATACCCTTGGAAAAATTTTCCTGGGTAGAAAAGTAGTAATCTACACCCTGTACTTCCCCTGGGCGTGGCAGGCGTGTCGTCGTCGTAATAACACGGGTAACGTTAGAAAAACTTTTTAGGAAGCGTATGCACAAAGTTGTTTTCCCGCTACCCGATGTTCCCGTTAAAACGAATAGTAAATCCTTTCTTTTCATTTTAGTGTAGGTAATGAAGAATCCATACCCCATATGCAAAACTTACCAGTCCCATCAGCCGTATGGGCCATGCAAATAGTTGTTTGCACGACCATGCAACAAAATCACGTGTGCGGTAAGGGTATACGCCAAAAAAGAGGGCAGTCACAATCACAACGTAAAATAACAGCGAAAGCCAAGGACGGACCGGATGTTGCTGCATATACCCAATCGATAGGCATGGATGCATGGTTAAAATTGCTATGAGGGCAATTCCACGTACGGCAAGCCAATCTTGCCAATACACGCAACAAGCACCGAACACGCAAACAAATAAAAGCATTAACCAATGTTTGTATTGGCCAAAATCTGCTTCGGACAAATGACCTACGTGCCACAAAAACCACAAGGCACCCAGTAAAAAAATACTCACACCCAAAAAATTATTCCGCAACAAACGGCAAAGATGTGTACCCACTTGCGAAGCATTTAGATTGAAAAATACTCCCAGAAAAACCAACAAAACACCTGCCGTATAACCCAATGTTATCACCGTCATCCTTTTTACATTAAATAAGTCTCTGATTTTTACTCAACATAAAAATGCAGTTTGCGGCCGATGATCGCAGTTTAAAGGTAAAAACAGGTAATAAAAAGGACAATTTACTCTCTGCCGAAAACATTTTCAAAGTACTCAGGATCTTTGGTTTTGAATGGATGATTGTTCTCCTTTGAACACGCGTATGGCCTGGGGTATGTTAGGCCTCTCCCGCTTCTTTATTGGCGTTTTCCACACGTTTCCCCAAAGCACTTACGGATAAAATCCACAAAATACACACTAAAATGAATAAAGCGAATACGTAAGGTACAATTTGGTAATAGGTTGCTTTTACACCTGCCAAGCTGCTCACAATGGAAAATAAGGCAACTTGAATGAAAGCACCTCCCGATTTACCCAAACGCCCTCCCACAACATCTACGACGGCTTTACCTTTGACTTTCATTTCCTCGTCCAAAGGAATGTAGGCCATTTCTTTTGTCAGATCAAACAAAGCGTATTTGGTGGATTTAGACACAATCACAATCGCTGCCCCCAAAAATACAGCCATGGTCACCGGATTGGTGCCCCACTGAACCAATATGTTCGTCAGTTCTTGACGAAATAGAACAAATGAAAAGAAAACGACCCCTCCCACCAAAAACACGACCGGTGTAGACATTGCTGCGACCACCCAACGGCAAATGCGCAATATATTTCCTCCAACGATTAACATAATGATGGAAGCAAGGCCTGTTAATATGGTGAAACGACTCATAAATGTATTGTAATCGTTTTCGTTGTGATATTGTAATTTCAGCTGACTTTTCCACAACCCTTCAATGACATTCACACTAATCCCATAACAAATAACCAACATGGCAATTAAGCCTAAATAAGGTGACGTAAAGATGGTTTTCAAGCTTTGAATAAGTCCGGCTTTTTTCTTCCCTTTTTTGACACCGGGTAACGCTGGTTTGTCATAGAAACGCTTATCGGTCAAAACGCGTTTGTAAATCCATCGGTAAATGCCCATGGTAACAATACCAAATAAAACAACGGTCCCCATGAGCCAATTAAGAGAGATCTGCCAGGGATCTACACCGGGGCTTACTTTATCCGAAATATTGGAAAAATAATCTCCCAAGATGCCAGAAAACAACAGGGAAAATTGAGCCATTAAACCAAAAAAAGCGTAGACACGTTTGGCTTCGGAAACGCGTGTTACTTGGTTTGCAAATTGCCAAAAAGATAAAGACAGCAAAGCACTTCCCCACAATTCTGCCAAAACGTAGAATACGCCGTAACTCCATACGCCAAACAAAGCGAGTGGCCAGTGTAAAATGGGGAACTGGGCTTGCCAACTTGCAATTGTTGCTGCCGTTGGATGAAACCATTCGCGATTAGGGTAAATAACGAACGCAAACAAGCCAAAAAATAGAATAAAAGGTGAAAGAGTTGCATAAAATAATTTTTCGTTACTTAAAATATTGCTCGCTTTGGCGTACAAAAGCATAAACACAATGGCGCAGGGCGTTACACAAAACAACTTTAAGTAGGAGAGCGCTTCCGCACCCGTGTTGGTAACCACCAGCGAGTCTTTAATATTCCTTAGGCACGTGTAATTGAATAATATGAAAAAAAGAATCATTCCCATGGGAATAACTTTTTTCAATTCATACCGATGAACGGGGAAAAATATACGTCTTAATTTAGAAAATTCCGGCTCTTCACTTGTCTTCTTCATGATCTGTTAATATCCTTAAACTGCAACAACTAAAATTAATTGACAAAGATTGTTTATTTACTGTTAATCTCCTTTTTTGACAAGTAAATTATAAAAAATATGCGTCAGCGAGAAATTTTTTACTTTATAGCTTGAAAAGTAAGCTTAAAAAGCATAAACTAAATAAAACTTGTTATATATGTCAAAAAAATTACAACCTCCTCCTTTTTTAGAAAAATGTGCCTGCGCATCAAAAGCTTGCACTTGTGCAGAATTTGCACATGTACCCACCAAACCTAAACGTTCTCGTACGGGTGCTAAGAAAAATAAAGCACGTATTCAGGTAACTGCCAATATTGGTTGGGGAAATGTCCTCTTCATTCGTGGCGAAGGTGCCCCTTTGAGTTGGGAGAAAGGGATTGCCTTGAAAAATTTAGATATCGACCAGTGGTGCTGGGAATGCGCTCTCCGGAAACCGATCACATTTAAGCTACTCATTAACGATGTCCAATGGTGTGATGGCGAAAATTACACGCTCACGCCGAAGCAATCCATCACAATTACGCCCACATTTACCTGAAGAAAAAGTTTTTAACAAACTTCTAGCATTGTCTCATTCAAGAGGGCATCTAGGGGTTGGCAGTTGAAAGGGCATCTGGTATGCTAATGTGTTGCATGAAATGTCGTTTATTGCCTTTCTTGCCATAGGCAGGCAGAACGGATATAACTTGCATGCATTTCGGCTTTCTAACATTGTTGTCGTAAATCAAATGACCTGGTTTCCCCTATTGTTTTTCAAGCGTCGTGGGAGATTATTTTGCCATCTCAAATCATATAAGATCCAATGAAGCTCTGAATATGGCAACGCCCATTAAAAATTAATGCCATCGAACGCGAGTACCTTCCCTTTAACTTGGATGTTAACCGGGATGTCAACTTTACGGCCACGCCAATAAAAGATTGGGTGGGAAAACACATTTGCAATTACATAGAAAACACCCATTTTGCAGCTAAAAAACAATGCCCTTACCCTTCGTCTCTTTGGCTTAATTAAACCTGGCACCCGTACGCAGAATCGAACTGCGATTTGTAGGATGAGGACCTACCGTGCTGACCGTTACACTATACGGGCAAAGAAATGTTTATCCATTGCACATATTATTTTACCCTAAGTCAATAGCGTAAATTACTGTAACAATAACTTTGTGCAAGTATGGAGGGAAATCTCTGCAAGTAAATCCCTCAAACACAGTTACTTTTACCTTTGCAGCAACATTACGATCGTTTTCCCACTTGGCATTCTCTTGTTTACGCAATTACTAACCTTATTGGGCATTCTTTCCTTGCTTATCCATTCCAAGGTTTGAGTTTCATATATTGGATTGACAGTTTTGTGTTAGGAAGGAGGCTAATTTTTCTTCTTGATCCGCTTGTTCAAGGGCATTGATAAATGCTGTGAGATCGCCCTCGAGTACGCGATCTAGGTTGTATGATGTAAGCCCTATGCGGTGATCCGTTACGCGATTTTGCGTAAAATTGTACGTGCGTATGCGATCGGAACGATCGCCTGACCCGATTTGTTGTTTACGAAAGGCTGCGTACTTTTCATGTTCTTCATCTTCTTTTTGTTTCAGTAGGCGCGCGCGCAACACTTGCAAAGCTTTTAATTTATTCTTTTGCTGGGAACGTTCATCGGCGCACGTAACGATAAGACCTGTGGGTTTGTATAAAATTTGAACCGCCGAATCGGTGGTATTAACACCCTGTCCTCCGGGACCACTGGCCCTGCAAACGCTAATTTCGATATCTTCCGGAGCGATGGCGATGTCCACCTCCTTCGCTTCAGGGAGTACCGCGACCGTTGCCGACGAGGTATGAATCCTACCGTTGGTTTCCGTAATGGGCACACGTTGAACGCGATGGCCTCCGCTTTCGTATTTGAGCGCTTTGTAAACGTTATCCCCACTGATTAGAAAACTAATTTCCTTAAAACCTCCCGATTCGGATGGATGACTACCCATGAGTTCGGTTTTCCATCCACGTTCTTCGGCGAAGCGTACGTACATACGATACAAATCGCCTGCGAATAGAGCCGCTTCCTCGCCTCCGGTGCCTGCCCGAATTTCTAGAATCGTATTTCTAGAATCGCTGAGATCCAGAGGAATCATGGCAAGCCTAAGTGCACGTTGCGTCGTTTGATACCGTTGTGCAAGTTGTTCTTTTTCCTGAAGTGCCAATGCTTTTAAATCTTCTTCGGTAGAGTGCGTTAAAATTTCCTCCAAATCCTTTTGTTCTTGCTGCATTTTGAGCACATCATCGTACAGTGATGTAATTTTTGAAAGGTATTGATGTTCCCGAGACAACTTTGAAACGAGTTGATTATTTTTAAACGTCTCTGGATCACTTAGTTGCAAATCAACGGTCTTAAGCCGTTGCCTAATGGGTTCAATGTCCGGAAGAACAAATGACATCATTTGAGGACACATTAAGTATTTTAGAAGAAAAGTAAATACGTGAACCCAAGAAAATGCTTTCCCATTGAATTGCGTTGACCTAGAATGTTCAAGTATCACAATACCGCGTGTGCAGTATCTTTGTTACAATGAGCATCCCTATTTACAATTGGATGATGCCAATGTGGAAACAATTTTGTCGGCCGTTCAAACGTATGTGCCATTGGAGCATTACGACATTATTTCCGTTGCTTTTTTAAACGAATCAACTTTGGTCGATTTGCACATGAAGTTTTTAAATGATCCGACCCCTACGGATGTGATGACCTTTCCTGCGGAGAAAAGTGATGATGAGCGGGTTGGAGAGATTTGTGTTTCTGTGGATCAGGCCAAAAAATATGCTGCCGAACATCGACAAGATTTGGCACAAGAATTGACTTTGTATATGGTGCACGGTTGGTTACATTTATGCGGATACAATGATTTAAAAGTAGGCGATCGTAAGGCCATGCGTGCGGCAGAACGAGCGGTACTTAACTTCCTAAAGGAGTGCTGTTTAAAGCTTAAAATAAAATATAGCCAATAGCGCATACCCAATGCACGTCTTTGGTAACTTTGCAAAACGCATCCGCATTTTTATTTGGTAAACGCGAAAAACTGCACAGCCTTGTGTCGGGTTTAATTTCTCTGCCTAGAATTTTTTGCACGTCGGGAGATCGTAATATTACGGTAGTCAAAATGCATGTCCCCAAGGATGGGTTGAAAAAATTGCAAGCGTTGGAGTTGACAAAATTTGTACTTTTACTTGTCTATTGTCAAAAGCATTCTATAATACTATCGTGATCCAAGTGAATATGTTTCGTTTGATTTTTAAGGATCCGGGAACTTTTTTTGCCCTGGGTAATACGTGTCTTTTTGCCTTGGTTAGTCCATTGGCCTTTGTGGTTATGGTAATGACGTTGGTACTCATCATCCTGAGTCGTTGGTTGGTTACGTGTACGCAAAAAAATTTGAAAGGGTTTTGGGGTGTTTTGCAGCAAGCTGGCAACAATCCTTGTTGGGGATTGGAAATGATGGGATACGCCTGTTTAATGGTGGCTCTATTCGCAATGGTGAATGAGGCTTTTGTGGGTTTCGTTTGCAGCGTTTGTTTTGGTTTCGCAAATTTACTCATGGCCCATCGACTCGGTAAAGGTATTTTGGACGTACTTCCGAGTTTCGAAAAAATTTTAAAAGAAATAAAGTGTACGCGTTCCTTGACCCCTTTGTTGTTGGCACTTTTAAAGGAACCCATTGTGCTTATAGCGCTTGGAATGTTGCATGCCGGCCTAGCTGCAGGAGGCACTTCTCTGTGGGCTTTCCCTCTTATTTGTTTAGCGCCTTATTTTGCCATGATAAGGCGGGATATGAACCGTGCAATTCCTCAAGTTTGCTTAAGTCTGTGTGCCTTATGGTACGCTTTGGTTGGGATGGCAAATGCAAAATTTTGTGTTACGATTGCCAATATTTGTTTTGCGATTGCCTACTTGGAAATTGCGTTGCAGGAACATCGTATTTACTTAAAATCTAGGGATACTACGTCGCTTTAACGGATAAAATATTTTACAGCCATATAATACCGTCGACCACCCAAAAGCGTTTTGTTGCGTCTGAAGCTTCGCGGTGGACAAGCATTTTGCAGGTTTTTTGAAAAGTTTCACCCTCATTTTTTACAACGGCAGTACCCATGATGACAAAGCATTCGGTACGTACCGATAAAGGATTTTTTAAATGAGCAAGCATATCATTTTGGCGGATTGTTTTAAATGCATCTATCTCATTGAGCGCTGTCTGCAAAATGCCCGACTGAATAAATTGTTCTACTGACAAAAAGGGTCTATTTTTTACAATGTGTACCTGCAGCTTTTTTATGAAATGTTCTAAATCTGATGGATTATACGTATATCCTAACGATTTAAAAATATCTTCAAAATACATGTACTCGTCGTTGGATACGGAGTTTACATTCAGAGGTGGCATAACAGGATCGCAATGGTAATAATCCCAGAAAAATTGATTGTAGGCACTAATTTTGGAATTCCCATCTGGGTTTGGCCAACCGATGCAGGCGTACGGTACTTGTTCCTCTTTAAGAAAGCAAGCTTGCACGCGTTGAAAGGAGGTTTTCGTCAAATAAGGCATTTGTTTTGATAGGCAAGATAGATCTTTGGAATTTTCATCCAATATCCACAAAGATCTTGACTCCACCTGAGGTGCCAATGGTTTGGATCTTTCCAATCCAGGCCGTTTTGCAGAAGATGCCATGATGGAAACCTCATTGTACAATGGCCACAGGTTAATGGCGTGGAAATCGCGGTGCACATCGATGTTTAAATAAATTGTAAGCGTTTTTGGTAGGCGA
>JAIRKR010000035.1 GCA_031260015.1 Puniceicoccales bacterium | reverse complement strand
TGGCTCTGGCATGCCTCTTTTGCTCCTGTCTAAAACACAGTCCCAAAGCTTTCATCCGTTTGTTGGGTATTACGTTTGTGTTTTTTATGTACTTCAGCATTTGTCTTTATCTTGCCTGTGATGAACTTAAGACTGGCCCCAACTATCCTTGGCAGTACATGGCTTCGAACTTTTTGATAAATCCAGTAAAATTCTTCACTATTTTTGACAAAGACCAGATGCGACATCCTTTCGACTATGCGAATTATACGGGATTATTTGCTGCGCTTACCTACCCATTTTTTGCCGGACTCTTTATGTGGGAATCCATACGTAAATGGAAAATTCTCTGGGTTGTAGGGTTTTTACTCTCCATTTTACTTTTAAAAGCATCTGGGTGCAGAATGGCTTACCTGTGTGTCATAGTAACCACGGTAGCGGCATGGAGTTTGTACATAAAAAGCCACATACATACTTCAAAACCAAAAATTATTAAGATAAGCATCTGCCTACTTGCATTATTGCTGCTAATAGGATATCGAAGCTCAAGAATTAGAAGCTTATTTACTAATCCCAAGTATTATTTATTTCAAAACCAACGTTGGCATCTGGCTCAAGATGGTCTTAAGGTTTTTCGGGACAGTCCTTGGATAGGTCACGGCATTACTACAACGCCACTTTTGTATCTAAAATCTCATCCAACCCATTTGCATCATTGTTGGCAATTGCACGTGGCTCCCGTACAATATCTAATTGAATGGGGATTATTGGGATTTTTAGGGCTATATATATATTAGCATTTACGAGCTTTCGAATGAGTTTTCGCCTCTTAAAAAAGAAAGAAATGCCCGCTGCAGATAAATTTCTGGTTACAGGGCTTGGTTTATCTTTGTTCGCCTACGTATGTTTTATCAGCGAATGGTCTTGGGATACATTTGCCGTATCGGCTACCCTCTGCTTGATTGTTGGACTACTTTGGACAATTTACTTCAAGTATTTTCCTGAAAAACGGCACTTTAATACCCCAACTACTTTAGGGGTAAAGTTATTGCTTCTTATGACGGTGGGTACGGTCTTTTTTTACGGTTATAAAGATATTCAGGGCCGTTACCACTTCCGTAAATTTGTTCAACAAACCTATACACAATTGGGGAAAAGTGAAATAGAACTCTCAAAAGCCATTGAAGCGGACCCAACCAACCTTTACTATTATAATCAAGCGGGCAATGTTTTTGCTTTAAAAGGGTATCCCCAATCAAACATGCTCATGCGACATTCCGTTTATTACTTTGAAGCATCTTTAAAAGTTAATCCTGGAAAATTTGGGATCTTTATACATACGATTTGGCGATGATCGACGTGCTCTTCAATGTTACTGCGAAGCCATTCGGTTGCTTCCCTATAATTCACTAGCTTACATACAACTTGTGGCCGTTTTGTTACGTTGCCACCAATTCAGTCTGGCCAGTGAATGGTTGGGATTGGCCGCATACGTTCAACTTGACCTGTTGGCGCAACCGGCATTCAATGGATTTTTAATGCGAGATACGCTGGCTCAAAAAAAATGCCTTGATTATTACAATTACGTTGAAAATACGATAGATCCAACTTTGAAAAATAATGATTCTTGGACATTTTCAAAGTACATCTATGCTCGTTTGTTTAACCAACCGCTTCATTGGGATGGTTTTACGGATAAACAAAAACTATGGCTGAAAGGTAGAAATTGGATTTATTACCTTAGTTGGGATAATTTATACGAAGAAAGTTTCGAATCGCGTCCATTTCCACGTAATCGTCATACCTTAAATAATGGGCAACATAGCTCCTTAAAGGTTATACTCCATGGCCATGATGGCCCCTCGCTTTTTACTTGTACTTTACGGCAAATCTACACACCTAATAATAAGTGTATACTTGGTGTGGTACCTAACGTCCTCAAGCACGCTCATCAACTACTAGAGCCCGTTATTCAAAAAACAGTCTCGGTTTTCTAATGCATATAAGTGACTCATTTTTTCTCTAGATTTATATAATATACACCACGTTACAATCATTAAACATTATACGGCTCGCTTGGAAAATAGTACCGCAGCAATTTGCCGGTAAATCAAAGATTACTTTTGGGAAGGCTTACGTGCCGCTCACTTAAAGTTTTCTGAAAAGGATTGTGTACAGAAGAGTTGTTTAAATTTTCAAACAAATGTGTTTCAGGGAATGTCAAACGTTTCGTAAGATAACTTGCGGATACACTCGATCCAGACATCTCATTTTGCTGAATAGTTTTCTGAAAAGTATCAGATGTATGCAATCTATCTAAGTTATGGGATGAAGACGTTCTAGATAAGTTCAAACGTTCTGCAAGATGACTCCCGGATACACTGGATCCAGACATCTCGCTTTGCTGAATAACATTGGTTTGAGTAATCTCTTGAGTAGGACCATTCACTGACATGGTAACATTGAAATAAAATTTTCATAGGGAGTCAACATAATAACATGAAAAATGGTAGATACTTTTTACGTTAAATTTTTCATGCCTTAAATACCTACCGATCCCCTTTACTCTGCGGGTGTGATTGATTGTAAATTTTTTGCAAATGCGCAATATCAACGTGCGTGTACTTTTGCGTCGTAGATAAATGTGCATGCCCCAACAATTCCTGGACAATTCTCAAGTCGGCGCCTCTCTGCAACAAGTGTGTTGCGTAACTGTGTCGGCAACTATGGGGCGTCATTTCAAGCGGTAAATGGGCATAAATTAGGTAGCGTTTTATAATTAATTGGATGGAACGTTCAGAAATGGCTTCTCCGCGTTCGCTAAAAATAAGAGGACTTTTTGAAAATTTCGGTGGGTATGTCGTATATAAACTTTGTAGTGCGTACAGAGCAGGTTTGCCTATGGGAATTAAACGTTCTTTGTGGCCCTTACCCAATACACGTATGAGTCCTTGAGACCATTGAACGTTTTCGACACACAAATGCGTCAATTCTCCAACACGTATGCCGCATCCGTATAAAATCTCCAAAATAGCTTTATCGCGGCGCCACAAAAAATCTGACAATTGACCCGCTGAAAACTTTTTGTCTGGGGCTTGTAGTAGGATTTGAATTTGTTCTATCGTAAAGAAATTAGGTAGCTTAGATTCAAATTTTGGGCGTAATGCCTTAACTTCCTGCGGCATTGGCATTTCAAATCGCTCTTCTAGAAAGTAAAAAAATGTCCTCAAGGCCGACAAATCATTATTTAATGTTCGTTTACCCGCTTTGTTTTGACGCATGTATAAATACTCTGATAAATAGGTTCCGACATTGGGTTGAGTAACGTTTTTTGATTTCAGAAATGCCATCCATCGCGTAACTGCGGATAAATAATTTCTCAGGGTATACTTTGAGTACGCCCGCTGTCTAAGAAATTGTTCAAAATTTTTTAGCATTTAAAAAGTCAAATTTTACCTTGATCCAAACAAAATTGGAGAAATTTTTGCGCTATGGGACCGCACACGCGGCTTCCCCAAAATTCTTCTGTCAAATCTTCTTGCTCAATTACAATGCTAAACGCGATTTTAGGTTGTGTTGATGGTGCGAATCCTATTAACCATCCAACGTGCGCGTATCGATTTGTACCTGCAATCTTCACTTGAGAAGTCCCCGTTTTGACGGCCGATTTTAAACCTCTGACGCGTGAAAAACGAGAAGTTCCCGATTCAACCGCTTTTTCCAAACATTCCAGCAATAAACGCCAATGGTCGTGAGCCATAATGGCTTCTTTAGAATGTTCTGTACAGACGAAATTAGAGCACAAGTGGGGTGTTAAACACCTTTTATTTTTGGCCAAAGACGCCGCTGCGCATGCCATTTGCAACGGTGTCACCCTTAAAAATCCTTGTCCTATGGAAAAATTGGCCGTATCGCCGTCCGTCCAACTCTCTCGCAAGCGTTTTTTCTTCCACGCCGGAGATGGAACTAACATATTATGCGTTTCGTAGGGTAAATCGATATGTGTCCTATTGCCGAGACCCAGTTTCCAAGCTTCTTCATAAATCAATGAAGGACCACAACGCAGTGCGTAGTGATAAAAAAATGGGTTACAACTCGTCTGAACAGCTTTATCTAAAGTAATATATCCATGCCCCTGATGATTGTGACAATGAAAAACGTGGTTGCCGATAGTATAACTTCCGGTACAAGTTATCGAACTTTGAGTATTCACAACACCTGCTTGCAATAAAGCAGCTAACGTAATAATTTTAAATGTTGATCCCGGTGGATACAATCCCTGAATAGCCCTATTTAACCAAGCTCCTTGCGCTGTAATTTCTTGAAACAATTTTTCAGATATGCGCGGCGTCAAAGCATTTAAATCAAAATCAGGTTTACTGGTGAGTGCCAATACTTCTCCGGAATCTACCGCTAAAATAACGATAGCCCCACGACGACCTTCTAAAGTTTGTTCACACACTTGTTGTAACTGAGTATCCAAAGTCAAATGAATGTCATTACCATCCACGCTGGGTAACGATATCAGGCAAGCTTGCTCCTGTCCCGATGGCGTTACTCTCCATATATCACCCCCATTTAAACCACTGAGTTGATCATCGTAGTAGGCTTCTATGCCTGTGGCCCCCTTCTGTTTAGGTAAAAAGAAAGTTCTCAAATCATTTCCCGGTAAAGCATCTTGCGTCAATTGAGACGTCTGCGTAACGTGCCCGATAACGTGGCACGCAACGCTACCGTAGGGATAATATCTAACTTTTTCTATGCCGACCTGAAAGGGACCATGCGTAGGCAATTGCTCTACAAGTTTTGCGTACATGGTCTCTGGCAAATCTTTTGCAATTGCCAAAGGTAACAAAATATTTTGCAAATAATGCCGATGTAAGGTTTTTTTGGATACGGTGAATGGAATTGGACCTACGGTTTTCGCATATGGCAGCAGCGCATCGTGTACAATCGCCCACAATTGTTCCGATTGCGTTTCGACATCTTTGGACTGCCTATTAAATTGTGTTATATCATTGCGAAAATAGTTTAAGTCTACGTAAAGACAATAAATATCCCTGTTGGTAGCCAATAATTTTCCCGTTCTGTCGTAAATACATCCCCGTGTGCCCGGGTACAAAATGCGTCTTAGACACTGCTTTTGACCCAGTTGACTGTACACACCATTTCCTATCCACTGCCGCCAAACGATGGCAATGCCCAGTAAAATGCATAAAAATATGACAATAAATTGTAAAAAATACAACCGACCCAAATGGGACCGATATGTGTCAAAATGAATCATCCGTTTAACTACTTCGAACCCAGCATTGAATGGTATACGCTGGACATGTGACCACCACATGACTTAATTCAAAACGGGGAGGAATATCTGGGAAAAACGTGTCCCCTTCCACCGTTTGGTTCACGGTGGTCAACATAATTTCCGAGCATAGAGGCAAAAACTTCTGATAAATACTGGCTCCTCCGCATATCCAAATAACTCCCTCAACGGATTCCAATGGGGCAACACTGTGAATAACAATGATATCTTTGTTTGCCCCATCCAATGTATGAGACATTACATAATTTATTCTTTGAGGTAAGGGTCTACACCCCAAAGATTCAAAGGTTTTACGCCCCATTAGAATACGCTGATTCAGTGTTGTTTTCCTAAACCACTGTAATTCTTCCGGCAAACGCCATGGAATTTTATTTTTCAACCCGATCACGCGATTGCGTGACATGGCGGCAATTACTTTAAAGATAGCCATTAGATTAGACCGCAACGGGAGCTTTGATTGCCGGATGAGGATTATAGTTTTCGAGCACAAAGGACTCAAAAGTAAAATCATCGATATTTTTAATACTGGGATCCAATTTCAGCGTAGGTAATGTTTTTGGTACCCGTTCCAACTGTAATTTCACTTGTTCCAAATGATTGGCATAAATATGTGCATCGCCCAAAGTGTGAACGAATTTACCTGGTTTTAGGTGGCAGACTTGCGCCATCATGTAGGTTAACAACGCATAAGAAGCGATGTTGAAGGGAACTCCCAAAAACAAATCTGCGCTTCGCTGATATAATTGACAACTTAAGGTACCTGCGGTCCCCACATAAAATTGAAAAAAGGTGTGACAGGGAGGCAAAGCCATTTTGTGTAAGTCTCCTACATTCCAAGCGGATACGATATGCCTTCTACCAAAAGGATCCCGTTGAATGCTCTCAATCACCGTTTTAATCTGATCAATGTAGCGTCCCTCTGCACAATGCCAACGACGCCATTGTACCCCATACACAGGACCTAAATTACCCTCCGGATCTGCCCATTCGTTCCAAATGCGTACCCCGTGATCCTTTAAAAAGCGAATATTTGTATCTCCTTGCAAGAACCACAACAATTCGTATGCCAGTGACTTGAAATGAACGTTTTTAGTCGTTAATAAAGGATAATATTGTGAAATATCGATGTGTATCTGCGTCCCAAAAACACCGATCGTTCCAACCCCCGTACGATCATTGCGCCATTCTCCGTTATCTAAAACGAATTTCAATAGATCTAAATATTGCTGCATAATTTAATTCTCAAATTAACAGCCAAAATGACAAGTTCAAAAATGGCACACTCTGCTCACCGCTGCGTGCGATAATTTTTGACGTTAGCGATTGTTCTTTTATTACGATGTACCCTCATGCAATTTTGAGCTCCATACATTTTATTTAAAAGAATTATGGACAGCACAATTTTACACTCAGAATCGCAACTTACGGAACAGAAGTTAGAAATTTACTTCAATATAAACATCTAAATATGGGGTGGTAGACCGGACTTGAACCGGCAACCCCTGGAACCACAATCCAGTGCTCTAACCAATTGAGCTACAACCACCATCGAATAGCTTTAGGCAAATTTTTTTCGATAACTTTGTCAAAGCTTTTTTTGAAAAAGCCCTCTCATTGCGTTTTGGAAAACAATAAAAACAAAATGTTTTTCTACGATGGAGCCATTATTTTGCCTCATGGCCCATCATTTACAAATTTTTTATCCTACGCCCCAAAGCAAACAACCTCCACGGTATATTTTGAAGTTTTAGAGACTAACCCTTGCGAGTAAAGTTGCCATACGTACAAAATTATACCCTAATGATTTGGAGGCTTTTAAAACATTCCAAATTTTCTTCAGGTGCAATGTTATTCTTCGCTAAACCAATACGAAAGTGCCAACGATAAGTACTATTTCATCTTTATGTAGATCACTTAATACGCTGTATAAGTTGTCTCATAATTTCTCTTTCATCTCTCATAATCTCCTTTTGCGTTTTACCCGTTACGAGACAAACTTCTTCCACATGATACTTATAACAACGGCGGCAAGACCATTCATTTCTCTTCTGATCGTCTTTCTTTTCCAATGAAACCAATTCTCTCTCATATTCCTCCACCTTTCGGTTGTATCCAGATTCATACGGTGTTTTGCCCGTTACGGGACAAACTTCATCCATATGACACCGCTTGCAATGGCCACACACCCAAGCTAGGGTACCACATTCGGGACAATGTGGACTCTCGTAAAACCTCCGACAAGTGTCACAATGACAGATGGGGCCCTGCGGTTCTTTATATTTTTCTTGCAATTGATCACGTTCTCTTTCGTAGTCAATCCTCTCCCGCATATATGTATCTTCCATTTTGCCTGATATAGGGCAAGCCATACATTCTTGATGCGTGCCCAAACAATGTGGGCACCTCCAAGTATTTAAGAGACCTACACCCGTCAAACCTGCCGTCACGCCAGCTTTTACAATTGTATCTATTATTTTTTTCGTGTTCATTCATATTCTTCCAAGTATAGGCTATGTATAAAAAAGTCTTAGCATTTTTAAAATTGCCTAGACCCTTGTAAGCAATTTTATCGCTTATCAAATGATACAAGGGTTGTTATTTTCAATTTAGGAAATCCTACGGAGGAAGTTTTTAAAAATCGCAGCACCCTACCCTACTTTTCGCTTATCCGTTTGTTTCCCAGATTTTTGCGCAGCTTTAAAGAATGTACTTTTGCACGTGCTCCAGCAGTTTGCGAGGATGCAGAGGTTTTGTTAGCAATTCATTCATACCCACAGAAAGGCATTGGGTACGCGTTTCTTTCAATGCATATGCCGTAAAACCTATAATGGGCAAGCCGCTTTTTTCAAGTCCACATTCACCAGCGCGGATGCGCTGTGTGGTTTCATATCCATCCATCTCTGGCATATTAACATCCATCAAAACAAGATTCACTTGATTTTTCTGTAACCACCCCAAACAACGGTACCCATTTTCAACGATATGTACCTTATACCCACTTTTTTCTAGAATCGCTTTTGCAACCTTTTGATTATCTTCATTGTCTTCAACCAACAAAATAACTTTCCCCGTCGCTATAACATTAAGCGTTTTTAGAGATTTTTCCATGGGCGTGTGCGGTAATTTCTCCATTTTTAGCAATAGCGTTAGATAAAACGTTGAACCTTCTTGTGGCTTACTGTACACGCGAATACTTCCTCCCATCAATTCAACAAGCGATTTGGTAATGGACAATCCAAGGCCTGTGCCCCCTTGATTTTGAAATGGTATTTGCTCAAAAGCTCTGAAGATTTTTTGTTGGTCTTTAAAATCAATCCCGATGCCGCTGTCTTTAACCGAAATGAATAATTGATATAAATTCTTTTTGTAAACCCTTCCCGTTAACCTTATTTGAATACTTCCTTGCGTTGTAAATTTAATGGCATTGCTCAACAAATTCATTAATACTTGTCTTAGCCGCTTGGGGTCTCCAATAAAATAATTCGGTAATTGAGGATGTTGCCAAACCTGCAAGTGCAAGTTTTTTTTCACTAAAATTGGCTGAAAAAGATCCAATACTTCGCGTAAGCATTCGCCAAGGTCAAAAAAAGTAGGTTCCAACATTAATTTATCGGCCTCAATCTTCGAAAAATCAAGAATTTGACTGATTAACTCTAGAAGCAATTGCGTGCTTGAATGAATGCTTTTTACGTAATCCTTCTGCTCGTGTGTCAATTCAGTTTCGTTTAATAGATAAGCGTAGCCCAAAATACCGTTAATGGGTGTTCTTATTTCGTGACTCATCGTAGCTAAAAATGTGGATTTTGCCTGCGTTGATTGCAAGGCTGCATCACGCGCCCTAGACAATTCTTCCGCATAAAGTTTTAACTGTTCTTCGTGCTTTTTCCGCTCAGAGATATCAATTAAACAACAGATATAGCCTTCAAAATATCCATCCGACAAAATTCTCGGCGTACAGTGGCTCCACATCCAATGATAACTGGATTTATATCCCCTCAGCCGACATTCCATCGTAAAGGGTTCATGATGCGATTGGGCATTCAGAAAAGCCTTTTTATACTCCATAGCTACTTCCGGATGGAAATAATTAAGCCAGGACCAATCGGTGTATTTTAAACGCGTTTGTCCCGTAAATTCTGCCCATTTTTTACTGAAATAAAAACAAGAATTATCTTCGTTGCTTGTCCACAACAAAACGGGGGCCATATTGGTCAACTGCTGAAATAAATTTTCACTCTTTTCATGCGTTCGAATCATCTCGTTGAGTGTTTGAGCCAGCACACCAATTTCGTCTTTGCACAACTCGGGTACGAGAGCTTTTGAATCTCCCAATTTGCGTCGATGCATTTGCTTGGTAATAATATTCAAAGGCTTTAAAATCAGTTGATTAATCTGAAACATGCAGCAAAAAGCAATTATAAAGGTAATTAACAGCGAAATGCTGACTATTTTCACACTTTGCTGCAAAAATTCTTTTTGCCAATAATGCGTACGCAACTGTATTATAATGTACGCAGGCATGTAATTTGTTCGATCGTCATACTGAACCAAATAAATTCCCAGTGCATAATTAAACACATGCCTTTGAGGGAAAAAATCGTAGCATTCTAAATTGTTTTGGAATTCAGGCATGCGAATGCCGATTGGTAGAGGATAATGTTGCCAAGGTTTTCCAATGAGCGTCTTTTTATTACATGCCAAAATCTTTAGTGGATTTCCTGCAAGAACTGCCAAAAAATTAACGTGAGATTCACTGCCCAAGGCGTAAACAAAACGCTGCAACTCATAGGGATAATGTACCAACTGTGTACACATACCTAAGAAATGGCCGATTTGTTGCGATCGTGACAGTGCATGTCCGTTGAGATGTTTTGTATACGTGTATCTCGAAAAAAAAACAATCACGCTTGAACACATGACAAGTACGCACAAAAGAGGAAACAAAAACTTTAATTTAAGCGTCTTCTTAACCCGGTAAAAATTTTTTACGTTCATTATTTGTGCTGCAATGCCTCATACAGAAATGTTTTGTCAAAAACTTCGTCAAAATTTATGTCTTTTGCCGACAAGTTATTATTGGCAAGGAATTCTGCATTAATCGTTTCTATCACACCTGTAAGGTATTTATTAAGTGTAAATAATTGAACTTGTTCTCCTAATTTCAGTGGAACAACGGCATTAAATATTTTTTCGGATTTATTTTTAGAAACGGATAAATGATGACTTAGGTACGTATTTCCAAGTCCCGGATCACTTTTGTATAAATCCAATAAATTATCCCAATTTGCAATAAATTTCCGAAACCCATTTGCATGCCTTTGTAAGATGTTTTGATTCATTACCAAAACGTTGAGTTTCATCTCTTTAGGCCAATTCGCCGTAGAGTAAATGGAATGGTAATTGGTAGAACTTTTCATTAAATGGATACTGTAGGGAGGATAAGCTATAACACCTTGTACTTTTTGCTTTTGAATAAACGTTTCAAAAGCGGTTGGATCCACAAGACGCAGTTTTACGTCATGCGTGGACAGCGCGACCGATTTTAAAGCTTTTAACAAAACAAAACCCCCAAAAGAATTAATTTCCCCACCTATGCATTGACCCCGAATGTCGCTCATATCTTTTATACTTTTGTCGACCAATACGTGGCATGCGGCTTCCGGTGTGGCATAAGAAGGAATAAGAATAATTTTGGGGGCAAGCGCTTTATTTTTTTGCTGAATCATCATAACATCAATTAGATTGCAGATCATTCCGTGAATTTGTCCCCATTCAAAAGCCTGTTGTACGTCACTGAATGAACCAAATTCAATGAGTTGAACGCGCAGTCCAGCACGTTTGAAAAACTTTGCCTTTTTGGCTAAAATAAAATATTCAAACCCCGAAGAAGCATTCAACCCAAGACGTATGGTAGGGATGTATCGTACCCAACAGATGCATCGATATATGGCACCTACCAATACGACCAAAACAATTAATATACCCCACCCTGCTTTATGCTTCACAACCTGTAATTTAGTTAGTATTGCCAGCGTGAGCAAGCCAATTTCGCATTTAGAATATGCCGGTATGCATAAAAAATTACTTTTAAGGTTTACTCCTGTTCAATTTTATTTCAAAACCATTGTCATGTCTGTTATTGCTCCAAAACTAAACTGGTGTATAGTACGTTTAGGGAATGATTTTAACTGGTGGGTTAAAGAAATTAGCGACCCTATTCATTGGGATTTGGATGGACTTAGCATTTTAGATCCTAAGCAAGTGATCTACGTACTTGATTTAATGGATGCATTGAAAGACTACGGATTGGATACCGACATTTTAGATCGTGCATTTTTCAAATTCAAGATTGATAAGCGTCTTAAAGAAAATTTAGTTCGCCTGACGCGTGTGGAAGAAAATTTGATCGATTCGGATGAACCTCTTTTTGCGTTGCCTAATTCCATTGACGAAGAAAAGGGTCCTTACGCAGATCTCATTGACCATGTGACTCGCCTACGCGTTAGGTTACTTAATGACAGTATCGATTTTAAACAGAATATTTTACCCGATGAAATTGCAGATGATTTAAATGAACAATATCAGCAGGAGTTTTTCGAAGGATCTGCCATCCATTGTTACCGTGAATTGTCCGATATATTGGAATACATCCCCGAAGGATTCGAGTTAGATCGAGAAGAAATTCATGAAAATGCGGATAAAGCCGAAGATCTTTTATATAAAGATTTGGATGTGGACATTAAAGAAGACACCAACGAAAAGGAAGAAGTGTTAGAACAAGATGAGACGATGCGTTGGGAAGTGGATGAGGAAAATAATACAACCGTCGGTAGTCACAAAAAGAAAGCTTGATTTTTGACAAGGAATTGTAACAAAAGCTTGATTTATTTTAACCTTATTCTCTAATAAAGTTTTTTAAGGCACGGTAGCCAAGTGGTAAGGCAGGAGTCTGCAAAACTCTTATGCGTCGGTTCAATTCCGACCCGTGCCTCCATGATGTTATGCACTTACACGAACAAGACTGGCAAACCCTCAGGCAAAATCGTCGCAAACAAGTAAAAAAGTGGTTACGTTATTTGCCTAGGCGTTCTACCTTTGCTCGATATAAATTTTTAAGATGGTTTGGCGACAGCTTACTAAAGCGGCGTTACCTATGGTCATTTAAATACGAAGCCGTAAAACCTGCTTTCTATGCGGGATGGGTTTTAACCCTGCTCCCCGTTATGGGAGCCCAGACGCTCATAGCAAGCATACTTGCGATTATTTTTAAAGCAAATATTATGATCTTAGTCGCATTGCAAATGATTTCAAATCCTTTGACGGTGGGCATACTGTGGCCCTTTGAGTATAAAGTTGGAGAAAAATTCCTAAAATTTCTCGATGCCAGCAATCAATTTGGATTAAATGTTACGGCAAGAGAGATTCTTGGTCACGGATCCATAGGGTACAAAGGCGCTTGTTTCTTAAAAATAACATTGGCGATTGTGATTGGGGCTATTATTTTAGGCTACATTTGCGGTGTTATTTCTTGCTACCTATATAAATATTTTACACAACGCAACGCAATTACTTACCAACAGTTTATGGCGTCGAGGGAAGAAGTTGCCAAAAATCAAAAACAAACACAGTCTTTGGACTCTAATTCTAAAAAGTAATAGAAAACGCAAATATCCGTATTATTACATTTTTTATGCGTTAATTCTTTGTACGTTTAATAAAACCCGTTCTGTATCTGGCGACAAATGTGAAAGTTAAGACGGCCCTACCCACTGTTACTTTAACCTAAAGCATGGGGATGGATTGCAATAACTTCTGCGTGTAGGGATGTTTGGGGGCAACGTATAAATCTTGGGCAAGTGCTTGCTCCACAATACGTCCCCGTTGCATGACGGCCACAACATCGCTCATATGTTCCACAACGGCCAAATCGTGCGCTATAAAAAGGTATGTTAATCCAAATGCTTTTTGCAAATCCATCAGCAGGTTAACAATTTGCGCTTGAACGGAGACATCCAATGCGCTTACGGGCTCATCGCAAATCAGCAATTCCGGTTCCACCGCCAAAGCTCTTGCAATTCCAATGCGTTGACGCTGCCCGCCGCTGAATTCATGCGGATAACGACTTAAGCTCGTATGCGGCAATCCAACTTGGTCCAGCAATGCCAAAATCCTCGAATGCTTTTGTTGGCGACTCCAGGATTTAAAATGGATGTCCAAAGGCTCCATTAAAATAGATTCCACATTCATTCGTGGATTTAGAGAATTGAATGGATCTTGAAATATCATTTGAATTTTCTTACGATATGGGAAAAATTCACGGTTTGTCTTACTCGAAATATGGGTTCCATTAAAAAAAATGTCTCCCGAACGTGCGGTCACCAGTCGAACAACCGCTTTGCCCACCGTCGATTTTCCACTACCGCTTTCTCCTACCAAACCTAATGTACAACCACGCTCCACCTGCAATGAAACTCCATCGACGGCCTTTACAACATGCTTAATTTTTTTAAAAAAGCCCGTCGTACTCACGTAACAAACGTAAAGATCCTTTATTTCTAGCATGCAAGGGCACATTTTCGTTTTACACTAATAAAACTTGCTTGTTTGTCAATAGGAACCCTCCGTTCGCGTTAATGTGTGAAAAAAGTATATTTTTGGCTTCAAAAACTTTGTTTTTATATTAATTTAATAGCCCTTTAGGGATGAAATTGTCAGAACGCATTGTCATTACGGGCATTGGACTTACGGCCCCCAATGGAAATTCATTGGCTGAGTTTAGGAAGCATTTGTTGGAAGGATACGCGCGCATACAAAAAATAGATATGCGTTACATGGGAATTGTTCTGGCGGGCGTATGCACGTTTAATGCCTTGGAATATCAGTCTAAAAAGGAAGTACGCGTGGGCACTCGAGCCGGCGGCATAGGTATTTATTGTGCCCACAAAGCAATCGAATCCAGCGGTCTCGATTGGCATCTTTTGGACAAGAGTCGCGTGGGCGTTTACGTAGGTATTACGGAGCACGGCAACGTGGAAACGGAAAACGAAGTGTACCAAATTTCTAAATTTGGATACGATACGCGCTTTTGGAGCCACCATCATAACCCAAGAACCGTTGCCAACAATCCTGCCGGAGAAA
Source organism: Puniceicoccales bacterium (assembly GCA_031260015.1). GTDB lineage: Bacteria > Verrucomicrobiota > Verrucomicrobiia > Opitutales > UBA9783 > CABUVL01. Next base: position 1,320 of record JAIRKR010000035.1, on the reverse strand, counting down.
TCACCCTCAATTTAGGGATTACGGGGCCTCATTACACTTTGGGAGGTGCTTGTGCAGGAGGTAACATTGGCCTTATACAAGGTGTTCAAATGCTGCGTTTGGGTGAAGTGGATACAGCCCTTGTCGGCGGCGTTAGCGAAAGCATTCACACATTTGGCATATTTGCCGGATTTAAAGCCCAAGGCGCTTTAGCTTTTCACGAAGATCCCAATAAGGCGAGCCGACCTTTTGACAAGCACCGCAATGGCATTGTTATCAGTGAAGGTGGATGCATGTTCATTTTGGAACGCCTGGATGCAGCTTTGGCAAGAAAAGCAAAGATTTTTGGAGAAATTGTAGGATACGGCATCAATTCCGACGCACAAGATACAGTATTGCCTTGCAGCGAGCAGCAAGCCGCTTGCATGCAACTTGCATTGAAAAAAGCAAAGATGCGAGCCGTCGACATCGACATCGTAAACACGCATGCGACCGCTACACTTTCCGGAGATATTCGGGAATGCGAAGCCCTCAACAGGGTATTTAAACAAGCACCCCATACCCATTTTAACAACACTAAAAGTTTCATTGGTCATGCAATGGGCGCAGCAGGCTCTTTAGAATTAGCCGGCAATTTGCCTGCATTCGAAGACCATTACGTTCATCCGACGATTAATATTGACGAACTAGACCCTGCATGCAAGCTTAACAATTTAGTGATTAATCACCCAAAACATTTACCTCAAATACGGACGATATTGAATACTTCATTCGGTATGTTAGGTATTAATTCTGTGGTGATTGTTCGGCGGTACGACGCTTAACGTTTTTATGACTATCATGGACAAAAAAAACATACGGAAAGTAGTGATTGATATTATTGCAGAAATTGCTCCCGATGAAGATCTGAGTAATTTAAAAGATGATGTGCGCTTACGCGATCAATTAGAATTGGATTCTATGGATTTTTTAGATATCGTGATGGAATTGCGCAAGCAGTATGGCATTGAGATTCCGGAAAACGATTATGGGCATTTAGAATCACTGCAAAGTTGCATCGACTACCTAACGCCTAAGTTTCAAGAAAAGAAGTAAAATCTTTTAACAATCTTTATAAAAAGAGCGTATTTTTGCGTCGTTCGATATAAATAAGTGGGTTATTTCCTGTTGTCATTCCAAGTTTAGATGAGGTGGCTCCTGTGGCGTAATGATTCATGAAATCCAAGTAAAATCAGCTCTGCATTACCATAAAAGAGCATTTGCCACCCATTGGGATCTCAATTGTTACCGTGGATGTGGACATCATTGCGTCTACTGTTTTGCGCAATATTCACATAAATA
>JAIRKR010000037.1 GCA_031260015.1 Puniceicoccales bacterium | reverse complement strand
GGCCCTGAACGACCCAGAATTAGCAGAAAAATATAAAGACCACATCAGGAATTTAGGTATCGCCTCGATGGTCTTAGGAGTTGTTGGATCCCTAATGTCAGTGGGTGCAGGGGGAGCAACTAGTTGCACTGGGGTAGCAAAGGCAGTCAAAACAGGTGGACAAATTGCAGGTGCTTTGTGTACCATAGGGCAAGGTACAGTGGACATTCTGAAAGGTTGCAATATGATTGAGCTTGCGGAACAAAACAAAGAGTTGGAGGTGAAAAGAATGGAATTAGAGAAATTGGATAGCGAAATTGATTTCCTGCAAAAACTAATCGATTCGCTGACAAGGTCTGTACAAGAATTTCTAGACTTATTCTTAAATGCAGAACAGACGGCCGCTCAAGAAGTGCTACGCATGGTTGATGCCCAATTGACAATAGTAGACGAAATACCTCGAACCGCTTAGTTCAGTACGCCGGGCAAAACAACGGACCTCTTCGATGTGGACGCCCGTTGTTTTGTCCATAAATATTATTTTTTTTAAATTATTCCGGTTATTTAAGTACCAAACTGCATCTTATTTTTTGAATCCAAAAAATCCTGCAAAATGATGCTGGCTGCACGTGAGTCGACGACACCGGAACGCTTTTGTTGTTTTTCTTTCTTGATCGATACTTTTTTCGAACCAACGAGACATTGAGCCGCGTATGTCGAAAGGCGTTCGTCGACAAAATGGATGGGCAGGCTAAAATGCTGACGTAATAACACCGAAAATCGTTCAACTTCCTTGACCCGCCTGCCCGCCTGCCCATTCATGTGTAAAGGTAAGCCCATAACAAAGGCATCGCATCCTTTTTCATCCACAATACGCCTTATCTGCACAAGTACTTGATCCAAAGATGCATAGTTCGTGATAGCCTGAATGGGCACCGCTACACCCAAATCCAACGTGCCCCAACTCAGTCCTATGCGTTTGGACCCGTAGTCAATACCTATAAAATCGGTCATACTGCACAGTTGAAATCTTTAAGTTTACCTCATCGTGCCCTCGTTATTAACCTTCATCCGCATTCATACCGCAACACTTTTTAAACTTTTTACCACTGCCACACGGACAAAGATCATTGCGTCCAACCTTGGGTAATACCCGCTTCATGGGTTTCGGAAGATCCACATCCTCCTTGTGTATTTCCGGATCTTGAGCGCTGCTCAAATGAATGTTGCGATGGATGGTTTGCAGCGTTTTTTGCAAATTTTCAGCGCGTGTGGATGCCCGAAACAATTGAAAGCAAATCGCCTGTCGAATGTTGGCAATCATCAATTCAAAATAGTGATACGCTTCGTTTTTGTATTCAATGAGCGGATCTTTTTGACCGTATCCACGTAAGTTGACGCTTTGGCGCAAATCTTCCATTTCCGTCAACTGATCTTGCCAATTTTTATCAATGGCGCTCACCAAAACCCAGCGTTCCAATTGCCTGGAGGAGATTTCCCCCTCAACTTCCTGCTTTGCGGCGTAATTATTTTTCAGCATATCGATAATGTTTTGCCGCAATACCGCCTTCGTTTTGTCAAGGCACAGCTCTTCGGTTAGGAAAATTGGAAATTGCAAATTGATCCAGCTGAGAAAATTGCGTAAAACTTCCGTGCGCTTGATCGGTTCTTCTTCAAAAACCTCCAGTCGGTGATCAATTTCGTCTTCGACCAGTTCCCAAATGAGCGATAAAGGTTGCTCGGCAGAAAGTGCCTCGTTGCGCAATCCATAAATAATCTCTCGTTGACGATTCAGGACATCATCGTACTGCAGTAAACGTTTGCGGATGGCGTAATTGTGCTGTTCCACCTTCTTCTGCGCAGATTGAATGGAACGATTCAAGAACGGATGAGTTAATTCCTCATCCTCGCTCATCGACTTTTCTAAAAATGCACCAATGGGACCCGCATTGGCAAATAACCGCATTAAATCATCTTCCAGAGAAACAAAGAATTTAGAACGTCCCGGATCCCCTTGACGCGAGCAACGCCCCCGTAGCTGCCGGTCGATACGTCTAGATTCGTGCCTTTCTGTCCCCAAAACGAACAATCCCCCCAAAGCACTTACCCCTTCTCCCAATTTGATATCCGTACCACGTCCAGCCATATTGGTGGCAATGGTAACCGCATTGCGTTGTCCGGCGTATTCAATAATTTCTGCCTCTTGCTGATGATACTTGGCATTCAGGACATTGTGGGGAATGTGCAAATGTTTGAGCATTTTACTCAAAACTTCAGAAGCCTCCACCGAAGCAGTCCCCACCAATATGGGCTGTCCCCTACCGTAAGCTTCCTCAATATCCTTAAGGGCAGCATGATATTTAGCACGACGCGTCTTATAGATGACATCATTGTCGTCGTGACGAATGCACGGGCGATGCGTCGGTATCGACATGACTTTTAATTTGTAAATATCGAAAAATTCTTGCGCTTCCGTCTCGGCAGTCCCGGTCATTCCCGCCAACTTTTCGTACATCCGAAAATAATTTTGCAAGGTAATCGTTGCGTAGGTTTTGGACTCCTTTTCTAGGTGAACTCCCTCTTTGGCTTCAATGGCCTGATGCAACCCTTCGCTCCAACGACGTCCCGGCATGGCACGTCCCGTATTCTCATCAATGATGACCACCTTGCCATCCATAACAACGTATTGATCATCTTTTTCGTACAACGTATAAGCGCGTAACAATTGACTTAAACAGTGAATGACTTCACTTCGCTTCGAAAAAACATTTTCCGCCTCTTGCCGTAATCCCTGTTTTTGCACATCCGTCGTATCTTTATGGGCATCAATTTCACTAAAAATGGCAGGCAAATCGGGTAACGTAAAGGCATTGGGATCATTGGGCTGCAGCGTATTACGCCCTTTTTCGGTCAAGTCTGCCTGCTGATTCCTTTCATCAATCGTATAATACAAATTTTCCTTTAATTTATAAGCACGATCGCGATTAAAATCGGCAGCCATTTGCGTTTCAAATTTGTCGAACGCCCTTCGAATTTTCCCACTTTCCAACAAATGCAACAATTGTCGATTCTTGGGACTTCCCGCCTTAACTTGGTAAAGCTTCTCCAAAGCCAATTCAAAATCAGGGTCTTTGTCCGAAGTTTCCAATTTCGGTTTGGCCTCTTCTACCAAATCCGAACACAGGTCATTTTGCAAACGAAACAAACGCTGCACGCCCGGTTTTAACTTTAAAAAAGCCTCTTCGCTGGATTCTTCGTCGGAAATTCCAGAAATGATGAGAGGGGTACGCGCCTCATCGATGAGGATGGAATCCACTTCGTCAACAATACAGAAATAGTGTTTCCGCTGCACTTGATCTTCGGCCCGAAACGCCATACCATTATCCCGGAGATAATCGAAACCAAATTCGGATGCCGTACCGTAGGTGATGTCTTTTTGGTACGCTTCCGCACGTTCCGTAGGCGCCATGTCGTGTTGAATGCACCCTACGCTGATTCCCAAGTATTCGAATAAAATGCCCATCCATTCGGAATCACGCTTAGCCAAGTAATCGTTGACGGTAACCAGCTGGCAATTTTTCCCCGTTAGGGCATTTAGGTAAAGTGGTAACGTAGCCACCAAAGTTTTACCTTCACCGGTAGCCATTTCTGCAATATAACCTCGATGCAGGGCAATGCCTCCGATGAGTTGAACATCGTAATGTATCATGTTCCACGTTAAACTGTGACCGCACACCGTGGTCTCTTTTCCCATCAGTCGACGCGCCGCATTCTTAACGGTTGCAAAGGTTTCCGGCAATAATTGATCTAGGCTTTCCCCATTCTTATAACGTGCTTTAAACTGTTCTGTGGCAGATTTTAAAACTTCTTCCGATAATTGCTGATATTGTTCTTCGAGCGTATTAATCTTTTTTACGATGGGATCGCATTCCTTCCAAAACTTGCGATAATGCCTTCCCGCAAAACGCTTAAAAAGTTGATTTAACATACGTTCTAATTTAAAATACATAATCTACAAGTATTTTGGGGAAAATCCATCTTTTTTAAGAATTTTATGCACGTACCTGCGGCAACAATTGAAAAGTATGCAAAACGACTTGTTTTGAAAAAATTCTATAGTAATATACATCCATAAGTCGGTTATGATCATCAAAATGGCTTTAGGAAGTAAAAAAATCCCCTACTTTTTACACTCTAGCGGATAATGGGCGTTAAAATGGAAGATTTAAAATTTTTATTCATCCACGGATTCGTTGCGTACTTTCCCGCTTAAATTGCGATTTTCGCAGCTAAAACTTATGTTACAATTTATCCGATTATTCTTTTCCCCCATTTTAAGCTACTTTGTTTTTATGACGGGCAGTAGCTTACTTTTAACCGTTTTAACGCTGGTATTTCACGATCGCAACATCTCCGTTTATTGGACTGCCGGTCTGACGTGTACTTACTATGCAGGCTACGTTATAAGTGCCATTCACGTGGAAAAATTCATTATTCGGGTTGGATTTATTAGGGCGCACACAACGTTTGCGGCTTTGGCGACCTTATCTACCCTCTTGCACGTATTTTGGTTCAATCCGTTTTTGTGGCTTCTGTGGCGCTTTACGTACGGTGTAGGTTTAGCGGGCCTATGTTTGGTAACGCAAAATTGGTTTCTACACTCCGATAGTACAGGAAATTTGCGAGGCCGTATGCTTGCCATCTACATGATCACGATGTACGCCTCCCAATCGTTTGGACAATACCTTTTGCGCTTTATAGAAATACACACGCTGATGGCCTTCTGTATCGTCGCTTTCTGTACCTCACTCTGCGTCATTCCCGTCAGCATGACCAAGACAACTGCGCCTGCTTGTGCCCACTATGCTATTTTTGGCCTTAAAAAAGTCTTTGAAATTTCACCTTCAGGGACCTTTGGAGGCCTTTGTTCAGGCGTGTTACTGGGATGTATTTACGGCATGTATCCCGACGCATTAAAATCCTGGCAACACTCTTTAAATGAAATTTCAACCTTTATGACGATGGTTATTGTCGGTGGTATGTTGTTGCAGTACCCCATCGGTAAACTGGCGGATTACTACGAACGTAGATGTGTCTTGATGACCCTTGTTGTTGCCTGCTTAGCATGCACCCTGCTTGCGCTCATCGCGCATCAATTGGACTGTCGCAATCTTTTTCTGCTATTAACACTTCTGTGGGGAGGACTCACGTTTACCATTTATCCGGTTAGCCTCAATTTAACGTGCGATTTGGTGCAACCCAACGATCTTTTGTCGACCACGGGAGGACTCATGGTTGCGTACAGCGTGGGAGCTAGCGTCGGCCCTTTCTTGGGAGCTGGCTTTATGCATTTGTTGGGCCCGCAAGGGTTTTACGTTCTATTTATGTTGATTCTTATTGTGCTGGGATGCTTTGTATTTTACCGCACACACCAGCGCGTTGGATTACCGGTACAGCATCAAAAAGCATTTACTTCTCTTCCAGCAGGTGCAGCCCTAACCATTTCGCGCATCTTTGCACACATTAAATATAGAAAGCATGCCGGAAAATCTACTACCCAGGCCTCAGGCAAACAAAAAAATACTTAGCAACGCGATTATCCTTCGTTGTTTGTAAGGCCTTTTAGGTTGTCACCCATGATTCCACTGCATTAGTGCGAACGTCATTCATTTTAAATGTATCGTTCAACGGTGACACGTTTTAGCCCAATCAACGCTAAACTCGTTGCGATGCACAGGAAATAAAATACGCATTGGTAGGAATAAAGAGATTTCAAGCAGCTGAAAAATAAAGGCCCTAAAGAACTTCCTAGGCAAACAAAGGCACTGACAAAACCGTTGATGGTACCGATATTTTGTGTTCCAAAGACGTAGGGCCACGTCATGTACATGAGCGAGTGATTCATCCCCCAAGAAAAGCCGCAACCTACGATGAATGCGTACTGAGATAATTTGCAAGACAAGAATAATACGGAAACACCCCACAATAGATTGCTGAGACAGAAGCATGCGAATAATTGTTTTGGCCCCCATTTATCGAAAAAGTCGCTCGCTATGAAACTTATAATAATGCTCAAGACAGAAATTCCCATAATACTTTTCAAAATACTTTCGGGATTGACTTTTAATTCTTTGCAAATGGGGACCAGATGGAAGGCTAAACCTGTGTTTTGCAGAGCTTGTAAAAACAAGATGGCCGTAAAAATCCAGAATGCATACGTTTTTAAAAAGTTAAAGTCCCTATCCTTTAAAAGGCGAGAAAGGCGAGGGGGCTGCTTGCGAATAGGGGCATGTTTTTTCTTTATGAAAAGGCAAAAGGGTAACAGGATAAGAATGAAGTAGCTACCCTGAAGCATCCACAATGCCTGCCAAGTGTAGCGTTGGTTAAGTTTGTAAACAATCCAAGGAATTGCAGAGGCAATAACCGCTAGGATTAAGCAAGCCAGCGAGGTAGCCCACTTGCGTTGTTTATCAAACCAAATGGCAACCATGGAACGATCTAAAACTTCAAACCCACGGATGCAGGTACGTATGCTCGAAAATCCCATCCACAACATCAAAGGACAAGAGACACCTAAAAGAATTGAGATTTCCCTGCAATGGCCGAGAATGATAAATGACATTCCAAAAGCAATTACCAGAAGGCTGCTGAACAGGTATCCCGGTAGTCCGTCGAATAATTTGCCTATGCAAGGTAATAGTAACCCGGCTGTTAAATTGGCCAGCGTATAGGAGGCGCTGATGGTATTTTGAGAGACGTGTAAATCTTTTCCAAGTTGTTCTAGGAATGGACTAAAAGCGGAAGTTCTTCCAAAGGCGCTTAAAGCTTCCATGAAGGTAACAATAACCAATAGAATCCATCCGTAGTATAATTTGACCAACATAGTTCGAAAAATAAGCGTTTTTGTATGGATGACAATGGCAAAGCAATCCCTTGTTACGAGTGCAAAGAAAGTGTGCAAAAAATTTTGACAGCCTAGCGCTTATTACCTCTAATGGAAGTATACATTAATTTTTAGTATCCCGTTCGCATTTAAGATACATGAATCCAGTTCCATCGTATAAAAAATCTAACGTAAAGTTTCCTTATAAAAAAAAATTTTCCAATTTACCTCGCAAAAACAAGCAAATTCGGGCGCGTGAAGTGAGGGTGATTGGCAGTGATGGTAAGCAAGTGGGTATCTTGTCCGTACAAGAAGCGCTTGCGTTGGCCCAGCGTTGTGGTTTGGATCTGGTTGAAATTTCTCCCAAGGCGCAGCCTCCCGTGTGCAAAGTACTAGACTTTGGTAAGTACATGTACGAGGAGAGTAAAAAAAATAAATCTCAAAAAACAACGGCGACCAAGCTAAAAGAAATTAAGTTAGGTGTGAGTATAGAATTAAACGACTACCAAACAAAGTTAAGGCAGGCGGAAAATTTTTTGTTTAAGGGCAACAAAGTTAAATTGTATATCAATCTCAAGGGACGTCAAATGGGAAATCCACAGATGGGTGTTGAAGTGGTAGAACGTATGGTAGAAGATTTGAAGCAAATAGGTACTGCCGATGCTGCTGTGGTTCGCAGTGGTCGCAATATTTTTGTCCTAATGACGCCTTTGCCAACGGCCAAACGTACTTTAATCTACCATCGAAAAGATGACATTGGAGAGCCCCAAGAGGGAACTCATTAGTATACTTTAATTTTTTTGTTCCACAAAAAGCAGACGTCCGCAATTTTCACAGCATTGCGGATGTGCGTTCTGTATGGCCTTTGTAAGGGTATCCCCGGAAACACTTAGGTGACAACCGGAACACTGATTGCCTTTGATAATGGGAACAATGAGAGGAAATGCTTTTCCGCAACGACGCAAAACGGTGTAAGCTTCGTAAAATGGGCCTCGTAAGGAAGTTTCAAAAGTACTTACGTTTGCATATTGTTGTGCGCAAGTTGTTTGCAGGCTTTGTTTTTCGGACTGCAACTGTTTTTCACGAAGTTGCAGCTGTTCAAGATCGCGTTGTGTGGCGGCGGCCCACTGCGCATAGTCTTTGTTTTCAGCTTCAAGATGATCTAAATCCGTGAGCATTTGGTTTTCCAGATCGTCAATTTTACGCTTTAGGTCGGCATTGGCATTCTCTAGCGTTTGATATTCCTCCATTTTTTTCGTGGAAAGTTGTCTTGTTTTTTGTTTTGTGAGCGTTGCTTCTAAAGATTGAAGTTGGGATGCGTTGCTATGGTACTGCGCTTCCTGCCGTTGCATACATTGTTGCTTTTGCGTTAACTGTGTTTTTAATTGAGAAGCTTTTTTTTGTATGCGTTCGATCTCTAGATGGATGTTTTCGATTTGTTTTTTGGTATCCAACGCTGTTTGATCCAGAGATTGTAATTCTAATAATTGTTGTAAAAATAAATTCACCTCATCATCTAAGGTGAAGCGGAGAAAATTGTAAAAGAAAATCGACATATTTTACCGTACAAAATTTTGGATTGGCCTGAAATTTGCTTACGTCATGCTGTGGATATGAACTTGTACGACGCATATAAAAACCCTGGTGAATCCGCAATGGAGGAGCTAAAAAAGTTAGATGAACGGTTAAGGGTTTTGCAGAGGAGGTTTGCAAACTCTAAGACGGAAAACGTTCAAGGTAGCCTGTTTACGCCTGAAAATTTGAAAACTACGATAGGCTTATTGAGAACCATTAATCCCAGTGAAAAAAATATGGTCCGAACATTGGAAACCTTAATTCCTTTGGCAGAAAAACCGGATGAAGAATTGAGTCTTTTGGATTCTAAAAGAACCTCAACGGCCCATCATCGAGAACCCGTTTGCACGCCTTTTACGAAACAATTGAAGTGCAAGTTGCCCCAAAATAGGTTAATTTAGTTATGTCATTTAATAACTTAAGTTCCGTTACTTATACGTATCCCATTCCTCGGAGTAGCACTACGGGTGAGCCCATTGCCACCGATACAAATTTGAAGGCAACATGTGATGGCTATAAAAACTTATTTAGGACCCAATATACGGCCATAGCAGATAAGCTCCTGAAGGCATTACAAGATATTGTAAATCTAGAAAGACCTTCAGCCCAACACATTTCATTGTCGGTTTCGATGAATGCATCATGTGAGGTAACAGTATCTCAAACATGGCCCAATGAAGGATTAGGTGACACTATTAGTAGAGAAGGCAACAGGGCATACACGTATTATTTGAAGGAGATTGTGAATGATTTAAAGGCTTTCTGTGGATACATTAAAGCTGCGGGGGATGTTTTGAAAGCACTCGATAACCTAAACCCCGCTAATGGTAACGTCAATAATCAAGCGCACGTATTGTTGGATGAATTGCAAAGCCAGGATCAATTATGTAGAAAACTAGTTATAGAATTTAGTGAGCATTTCCAATACAATTATAACGGCGACACTTGGGAAGAAGCATACGACGCCATAGGTTTTAGTTCTCCTTACAACATAACCTCCCAATTGAGTGGTTCCTATGGTTCCTTGGATGCTTTAAGGGGAATAGCCGTAAATTGTGTCAATTCTGGGGGTCCAGAAACCAAAGAAATCAATACATTTAACGAACTGAGCAGGCTGGATAAATTGAAGTTTATTAAATTGTATTATAATCTCATATTAAACCATAACCAACCGCAAACTGTTTTTCCAGATGACTTAAGGACGGGTTATCCGTGTTTACCCAATGAAGTCAGTACAAGTGGCACCGAAGATACGAAGGAATTGGGAGCGTTAGAGTTATTTTATATAGGCTATCTCATTGATCGCGACGGTCCCATCAATGCCTTATCTTCATTTTTGGAGATTAAAACGCAAGCTTTACGACAAAACATATCGCTCATGATGGGCCGCATCGAAGCGCTGAACCAGTGTTTAACATTCATCAACAGAGGACTCGATTTATTGAATGCCAGCCAGTCTCGTGGTGAAAAAAAGAATCGTATTCCGGATGCTACTGCCCTTGCTTTGCGCTTCTTGTGCGAAGGTACGTTGCGCGGATTGAAAACGTTAACCATCAATAATAAAAAGGAACAATATTTAGTGTTATCCTGTAATGAAACAAGGACAGATGATGGTTATTCCTTAACGACCAGTGGCAACTATTTGCTTGTAAAAGCGAGTGCCGATGGATTGGCAGCGTTTTTGGGTACAGAACTCTGGATGAATGGAATACTTCCTGATGGTACACCTGATCCGTATGTATGTTATGATGGCAATACGGACAGAACCGGGCATGGTACAACGTCCAATGGAATACATTATGTGGTAGAGCGGGCTATACGGGGAAATCCAGACAGACTAGTACTATCGGCAAGTGATTGTGTGGCGAGCGATTCTGGATGCAAAATTTATGGAAAATTTGAATACGCAAATGATATATACGCTGACAGTAGAGGGAATAATAGTCTCAGAGGTGAAACACTTTGCCTCATTTCCGGTCAGTGTAGGGTGAACGAGTTTGTTGTTTATAAACCAACGGATAATGCGAACAACATTTTGTTTGCTCAGTTCGACTCACCAACGGGGGATGTCGTGAAAGAGTGGCTCCCTAAGGCGATCGATGTAGACAGTATCTTGTTTGGTAGTGTTGTACATGGTGAAGATCATGAATGGATGCGTGCAAATGCAGTTGATGCAAATATGGTGAGTTCGTGGACAACGGCATTTACAAATAAGTCGGAATACATCAATACAACTATTGAGTCCATTAACAACGATGTGTCCACGATGCGCACAAAAATTGATACGTTTGATTCCGCAGCTTCTACGTTCCGAAATCGTGCACACGACACTTATAGCGGTATCGTAGGTCGTATAGGATAAAATATTTTAGGGTTGTGTTCGAAGGCTTATAAAGCCTCTTTGCGGGAGACTATAGGTATCCACATGAGCATATTAAGAACGATGATATAATTGTTTGCGATCATATAACTGTTGTTAGAAAAAGCTAATAGGCTGTACAAATAGGGCCCTATGGCGCTGCACAGATTGGTCCATCCGATAAGTGTTGCAAACCCCAACGGCATTTGCTCTTTCGGCAATAATAATGCAGGTAAACTGTAGGACAGCACATGATTAAAACTCCAACCCAGTGCGAGCAGGATGACGATGGAACAACGTCCCGATAAGGATGGAAGGCATGCAATACTTGTGCTGCATAAAATAAGTATCACCGAGAGTACATGGATGGCCGTAAACTTAATTTTATGAGTTAACCACGAACATAGGGGATTAAAAATGAGCTCAAGTATAGCTATGGGTAGAAATAGTTTGTAAATGTCCGACAAAGAAATATTTTTTTCGATGGCAAAGTCGGACCAGTGGAATGCAATCGCAGTCGCTTGAAGATTGTGGAGCGCAATGATTGCAAGCCCCCATTTGAATGGACTTGGAAAATTTTTTAGTCCCCAGATGCACTTATGTACAGATTTTACACCGTACGATAACATCGAAGGCAGTTTTGAGGGCACACACAAAGTGATAAGAAGGAGACAAATGACTTCGCCCCCCCATACCCAGGACCATTGATAAAAGGCGTTGTAATGCGCCAACAGGTAAGTGACAACCCCAGCGCATAAGACAAGAAAAGTTGTGTGCAAAGAGGCCATCCAGGAACATATCTTTGCATCGTACAAGGTGGCCGTAAATGTCCTAATGCACAGAGGCAGTTGCCCTTGCCCACATAAGCGAATGCCCGTAAAAATGACGCAGAGTATCAAGAACGTTAACGGCATGGGCAAAGGTTGTGCCGTAAGAACGATGAGACATAAAAAACAGCCCGCAAGCAGGCAATAAGTATGTTGGAAAATTTTACGCAGAGAAAACTGTTTACCCCACATGCACACCGCATAAGGGACAAGGAAACTTGCCAATAGCGTTCCTATCGAGTAGGTTAACGATAGCTGCATATCGTTTAAATGGGTCTTTGCCTGTAAATACGGTTTAAAACAAGAAATAAGTGGTGTACGTCCCAGAATGGAAGGACACAAAAGTAAAGTGCTGATGCAAGAAAACTTTAGCAAACTAAACTTTGCATCAAGATGACTTTGCCCTTTATCCATGACCCCCATTAACGCTTCAAAGCGATGACGAGTCAAGTATTATAGTTTTTACTGCCTTGCTAAACAGGTTGTACCCACAGACCGTAGACCCTTTCTGGGTGTTCGGTCATCCCAAGTTTTTGGAAACACTCATGGGGAAAGCTCCATTTGGTATCAATATTGCTAATGGGGAAGGCATGAAATCTTTACGTTACGTTATCGCGGCCCATGTTGCATGTTTTTGTTTAAAAAGTGTCTGTTGGGGGAACGAAGGCGATTATCGAATAGTCGACGATTGCCCCTCCGGTGATCACATAAAATTGCTCTATCAAATGAAGACCATCGATGGAATGTTTGATTGGAATATGCAATATCGGTATTACGTCTTAACCCCCTCTGGGAAATCTCTTTATCGGTCGATACAAGATTTGGCAAGCGAATGTATACGAGGATTGCCTCACGTCGCAAAACATACGTATTGTAATCAGCGGTCCTTAGCCATTAATGCATTTCTGCAAAAGTACATTTCATCTTGTTATCGCAGAGATCATGTGGGTGTTTTTCTCGATTTCATTTCCCATCAGCAATCGCTTACTTCTTTAATTCCTCTCCCCGAAAATATTATGCCTGTAGGGGATACCATTGGACAAGATTTTAGCCGTAAGCCATTTGCACAAATTTTTGGAGAATGCATGCGAACACCTTCCATGGGTATGGTCATGCGTGAACCCGAATATTGCAAAAAATGTGCACAAAAAGGAGAAAACTGCGCCGTGATGGCATTGGATCAGTCGGTAATTGCAAGAGTACTCAATCAACCGAGTAGCGATAAAACGGTGCTGTTTGTGGGATTTGATCAAACCTTGCCCACGGAAGGTGGAAATATTTATGCACATATTCCCGGTTATGAACGGTCGTTATTTTTAAGTGCTTGGGGAGACCGCCCTTCGAACGACCATAATCAAATAAAAACTTGTTTTTGCCAAATGCCGCAGCTATTAGAAATTTTTCCGGACCTATATAATGCATTTGACTATATCATCGTAGGTGGTCAGACGCGTGAGTACGTTTATCCAGAAGCCTGGATAGCATTTGGACGTATGCTGAAACCGGAGGGTCGACTGGTGTACCCAGCCTATGATTCATCCCCCTTCCACGACCAACTCTTTAGTTTGTTTTTAAACCAAACGCTGATGGAAAGCGTCGCCGAAGAAGCATGTAGTTTCGAATTGTACCAGTGTGGTAATCCATCGGAACCTATTTATCAAGCAATCAAAAATTTGGCAAACTTTAATTGCAAGCCCACTTATGGTAGTTTTTGCTACACCCAAGGCAAAGCGTTGTTTTGGCACAAAAAGCTTGTACTCACACGTAAGTAAATCAGAAAAACGTTTACCGTTCATTAAAACGTAGAAACATCCGTCCTCGTATCGCCGCCTGGAGCCCTCTGTTCCTACATTTTACGATTTTCCCGAAAAAGCTTGCAGAAAAGTTGCCAGGCGAGACTTTAATTGACTGCGGAATACAATCTGATCAATCAATCCGTGTTGCAATAAAAATTCAGCCGTTTGGAAACCTTTAGGCAGTTCCTGCTGCGTTGTATCCTTGATGACACGAGGACCCGCAAATCCAATAAGTGCACCCGGCTCCGCAAGAATTAAATCTCCCAGAGAGGCAAAACTCGCCATAACGCCCGCCATCGTTGGATTTGTCAAAACGGAAATAAACGGCAGGTGCGCCTGCGATAACTTGGCCAAAGCTGCACTCGTTTTTGCCATCTGCATAAGACTTAAAATACCTTCATACATGCGTGCACCTCCCGACGCAGAGATGATGATGACGGGACATTTTTTCTCTACACCTCTTTCGATACAACGCGTAATTTTTTCACCCACCACCGATCCCATGCTGCCACCCAAAAAACGGAAATCCATAACCGCCATAGAAGTAAGATACCCTTCCAATCGACCCATTCCACAAATCACCGCATCCGTAAGTCCCGTTTTTTTCTGATGTTGTGCAATTTTATCGAGATACGATTGGGGACCCTCAAATTTGAGTGGATCGGAGGCGTGCAGCTGCGTATCTTTTTCTTCAAAGCTCCCCGTATCCATGAGTAGACGAATGCGTTCTGGAGCCGGCAATGGAAAGTGATAGCCACTTTTGGGAACGACCATCCAATTTTCTTGGAGGGTTTTGTTGTAAACAATTTCTCCCGTAACCGGACATTTCGTCCAAACATCTTTTGGGATGTCGTTTTTTCGAACGGTGACCGTGGAATATTTTGGCTTACCAAATAAAGACATATCTCGTTCCTTTCTTTATATTATCCATGTGCCAATGCAAATATACTTATGCGTTGCGCACCTCCTCTTTGCAAGGCACTTGCACAGGCATTCAAAGTGGCGCCCGTCGTGAATACATCATCTACCAAAATGTAATGCTCATGAGGCTTGCACACATCTCGCTTTTTGAGTGAAAACACATTGCTTACGTTGGCTTTTCTTTCTTCTCGCGTTAGATGTGTTTGCGATCGCGTATAACGTCGCCGTACCAACATATTTTTAACCTTCCCTTGGCAGTGCTGAGAAAGTAAATCTGCAATCCATTCGCTTTGATTAAATCCTCGTTGCCAGTGGCGAAAATAATGCAAAGGTACGGGTATGAATGTACCTCCTTTAAAAGCGCTTAATCTGGATGTTAATTGATTAAAAAGGGCTCGCAAATTAAGTTTTAAAAACTGTCCATTTCTATATTTCAGCAGATGAATCAATTCTCTTCCGATCCCTTTGTAGGAAAATAAAGTGATGCCACGTTGGAAACTTGGATTGACTTCTAGGCAGTCGGGACAAATTAAGTTTTCTGCAGCTTCCGGCAACATAGGACGACCACAACGCTGGCAACAGCCGCCGTCGGACAAAACGAGTTCTTTGGCACACATATTGCAAATAAATCCATCGTGTATGGAGGGCATGGACCGGTGGCAGTGCATGCAAAAGCGAGGGAAAAGGAAATCCAAGAAGTTCATCCACAGAGCATGCATTATTCTTTTAATTAAGTTGAATGGGAATGGCTAACTTTTCAAGTCGTTTTTGTTCTGACTCCATCTGTAGGTCGCCTTGCCAACGTCGTAAATCAAACACGGTTACGTACAACATAAGTCCCCAAAATAGGATAACGAAGACCGTTTGTAGGGTACTGATAAATCTCCCTGGCAGTGCTTTGCCGCTTATTTTTTCTATGCAGGCAAATAAGATATGTCCACCATCAAGCACGGGTATTGGAAATAGATTCAAAATAGCCAGATTAATGTTGAGCAAGACAATAAACCAAAGAAGTCGCCGAAAATCATCGGTTGAAAATCGATGCAATAGGCGCATAATACCGGGAGCCCCCATTAAATGTTGTACTTTAATATCCGAGTTTTTATTAACGAGCCTGGAAAATGTTTCCAGGGTCGATTGGATGGATTGCGCAAATTGTTTCCAAGGGGTAGGATGCATGAGGATCATTTTTTGTTGAAACAAAATGCCTAGGCGATAGGTGTATTGCATGTCATGCAGCTGCAAATTGAGATCCGTTACGGGTAAGGAGACTAACTGACTTTTACCATTGTGGACGAGTTCGAACATTAAATTTTTTCCACGAAAGGATTCCAATAGGGCGTATAAATCGTTGAGATTATTAATTCGAATGCCGTTGCAGGAGCGAACGATGGCATCCTCGGTGAACGGAACAAAGAACTCTCCCTGGGATGTAAGAATTTTTATGCAAGTATCTTTATTTTGTTCATCGACATAAAATTCCAACAATTTGTTTTTTTCTCCCATTTGCAACCACGCTTTTTGCTGAGCTACCTTAAGAGGTTCACAGGCGAGCTTCAATAATTCTCCATTGCGTTGGATGCCTAAAACAACCGATTCGGGCTTTTTTTCATTGAGGTAAGCGCGCAAGCCTAAAAACGAATACAATGGTTGGTCGTCAATGGCAACAATTGTGTCCCCCGGCTGCAGGCCAATCTTTTCTGCCGAAGATCCAGATTCTATTCGCTCGATCGTCAAATCTTGTTTGGGTGCAATGATCCCACTGAAGCGAACAAAATCGTTTGTGAGAAGGTTTGTTTGTACTTTTAGGGGACGCAAAACGGTGTGGTGAGTTTGCCGGTTCCTTTCAAACGTAATTCTTGATTGGGCATGGCCTTGCGTACCGCGGTGCGTTCCAAGAATAATGTACTTTTCTATATCCGAAAAGCATTGAATGAGTTGGTCGTCAATGGCAAGAATTTTGTCTCCCACCTGTAACCCAGCCTGCAAGGCAGGAGAAGGTTGCGTGATCCCGAATTCATCGGACCACTCGGGCACAATATAACCAATTTCGGTACTTCTATCCTGTTCCGGAACGGATAAGCCTACGACCCATAAAATGGTTGCGATGATAAAAGCAAATAAAATGTTGAAGACGGCTCCCATCACGGCCACGAGAAATTTGTCCATGAAGCTTAACGTCCTCGTAGGAGCTGTCGATGAGCCTTCCAAGATGGGAACTTCGCCCATCTGTGGAAGTGCAACGTAACCTCCTAATGGGAACAGCGATATGCAGTACACCGTTTCTCCCCTTTTCCAAGAAAAAATTTTGGGGCCAAAACCAATTGAAAATGTGGGGACGTACAGTTTCCTTTTTTTGGCCATCAAGAAGTGTCCAAATTCGTGAATAAAAATGGATCCGCCAAAAAATGTAAGCATCCAAAAAATGGCCCACAAATTTAACAACCATGCATCCCATTCCATAACCTTGTCTTATGGAACCACGAATAAAAATTTTTGCAATTCAAATTTTTGGCAGATCCAAGCAACGATACCCTCCAAGAGAGTGGCACATCCGGTATACGGAAATGCTTTTGCAGCGCAGGCAGTTATCCAAGGAATTTGAATAAAATATGGTTCCGTTCAAATTGCGCCAAGTACGAAGACACCCTACCTGTCAATTTACCGCAGGGTCGTCCGCAAGCGCGGATCGTTGAAACACAGCAGTATATCTGCCAATAAATTGCCTAAAATGAGCATGCAACCTCCAATAACCACAGCTCCCATCACGACGTACTGATCTTTAGCCATAAATGCTTCAAATACAAGTTGTCCCAATCCGGGGTAGTTAAAAACGTTCTCCACAAGTAACGCTCCCGATAGTAGACCCGCAAGTGCAAATCCAAAGTGTGAAATGAGCGGATTAAACGTATTTCTCAGGACATGTTTAAACAGGAGTGCCCGGGAGGATACGCCTTTTGCTTGGGCAACACGCACGTATTCGGCATGCAAATTGTCCAGATAGCAATTGCGCGTGATGCGAAAAATGTGTGCAAAAATGTTTAGGCTAAGAATGCAAGCCGGAAGCAATAGATGTTGTACCGTATCTAGGATTTGTTGCGATGGCGTAAGGAAGTCGTGCTCGATGGATGTTTTACCCATAATTGGGAATAATCCCGTTTTTGCCGCAAAGAAAATACCCAATAAAGCCAAAAAAAATTCTGGCAAAGAAATAAATAAATAGGCTAAAAATCGCATGGCTTTATCCCACAAGCTATGCACATAAATGGCTGCCAAAATGGCACATGGGATGGCGCTTGTCCAACCTAACACGAGGGCCAATAAGGTTAACCGTATCGTGGCTCCCACACGTTGTTGAAAAAGTTGTAACACGGGTAAATTGTAAATCCATGATTCTCCAAAATCTAGACGACATAAGCATTTTACCCAGCAAAAATACTGAACGTACCACGGCTTATCCAATCCAAATTTGTTTTTTAAACTGAGTACGTATTTCGAAGCAATGGAAGGATCCGCTTCCACTTGTGTTAAAAAGTCTCCGGGACAACAATGCATCAGCAGGAATGTAAAGCCTGTAATGGCGAAAATAAGCCCCACGGCACTCACAAATCTACGTCCTATAAAATACTTCATGTATCACACCAAATTTCTTCAATATTCCAAATAATATTGCCCCTGGGTGGAATGCGAAGATTTTTCCATTTATTTTTTATTCCCGTAAAATGGTTGGCGGAGCATAATGGCATCCAAGGGACTTGTTCATTCATAATTTCTTGGATGCGATCCCAATAAGGTTTGCGGACGTCCACATCTAAATTTTGGGCCTGCAAATTTAACAGCGTATCTATCTCATTTTCCCATTCCGTTTGAGCTTGTATCTGTTTAGGCCACCAGTAGTGGAAATGCCCACCGCTGTGCAGGGCTTCTAAAAAATCATTGGGATCATTTTGCCCGAATCGAAAGCTCACGATGGCACTATCGTAGGTATAGTGGTGATTAATTATTTCCAATAAAGCTTTGAAATCGAGATTAATGACGTTCACGTCAATACCCAAGTCAGCCATATTATTTTTAAGCGTTGTAATGAGCGTATTGGTACCCGATGTTGACCACAGGATATCGAAACAAACGCGTTGCTGGTCCATGTCCATTAAATTGCCCTCCTTATCCCACGTAAATCCGGCTTCTTTGAGTATTTGTTTCGCCCTATCCGGATTGTAATCGTAACGATGAAGGTTAGGATTGTACCAGCGGCTATCAAGACGGTGTATAAAGCTATGCCACACTTCACCCTGTCCCAAGTAATTTGCTTCCACCATACCTTGCCGATCCAATCCGTACAAAATAGCTTGTCTAAAGCGAACATCGCTGAACCATTTTAATTTGTACGGATCAACAAAAGGTTTACCCTTTGTCGTGACTCCGGATTGAAGATTGAACCAAAAAAACGTAAATTTGATGTCGGGGCCTCGATCGTAGATCGTGTAATCATATCGGCTTGCTCCATTTTTTATCCACTGCAAATCCATAGGACCAATAGGAGCCGCATCCGTTTTCCCAGATCCAAATAAAATGGTTCGTACGGTTGTATTGGATACGTATTGCGTGATATAGGCATCCACGTAAGGTAAGCGTTGCCCAAGGCCATCCACTTTCCAATAGTAAGGATTGGGAACCAAAATAAGTCTTTCTCCCGGCTGGAAATATTTTATGCAGAAAGGGCCCATTCCAACGATGTCTCTTGGATTATCAACGGCCGTTTGAAGGTTCCATTGATTTAACAAAGTATTATTTTTGACGCTTGTCTCAAGTTTATGTTTGGGCAATATGAAAATGCTGGATAAGTCCTCCAAAAAGGAAGCCCAAACAATGGGTGTTTCAAATTCAATGGTTTCGTCGTTTATTTTTTTGTACTCCAATGGCTTCTGTTGATAAATAAATTTGTTGACGAAAGTACTTGGGAATTGCCATTCATCGTGTCCCCGATCATCCTGTGTTTTTGCAAATAGCAAGTCAAAAGTAAACAGTACATCTTCGATGGAGAACGGATATCCATCGCTCCATTGGAGCCCCTGCCGTAGGGTGAACCTATAAATTCTATTGTCCCGAATGGTAAAATGCTTGGCCAAACCGGGAATTAAACATTGATGTTCGTAATCGTATTCCAACAGACTGGCAAAAAGTAATTTTTGGGCATTATTGGAAGGTCCATCTATTTTGGTCAAGGGATTAAATGTTTTGGGTTCTTGTTCAAAGGAAGTAACAAAGACGCCCCCATATTTCCCATTGGGTTGCTGCATGCGACAGTAATCGATTGGGATTGTGGATAAGGGCAGGCGACATTTTTCCGATGAAGAAGGCTTGAATTTTTTCAATTGAAGACTGGCAATTAGGACGCAAACACCCGCAATGGAAAACCACAATATTTTCACCTTTTTTAGGAAAAACGAACTTGTTTTATAATCAAGCTTTTTGTTGTAAAACGCATTTTTAATCTGCTGTTTCGTGGTTTCGTCGGGAATGCAATCCTACGCCATTTCACAATACGTCGTCGAGATTTTACGGCACACAGGAGGTCTCCCATTGAACTTGTCAGCCATAATGCTTGACCTAGCGCTACGTAAAATTTACAAATTTATTTTCAAAAATTTATTGGCTATCGAATGGTAATGAAAAAAGGAGGCGCGCACGCGTATTTCATTTGGGCAGTTGGGTCCCTATTTTACTTGTACGAGTATTTTGTACGCGTTGTACCGAGTGTTATGGAAGGCGATTTGGAGCTTGCATTTGGCGCCAATGCAACACAGATAGCAACGGCGGTAGGTATGTATTTGATGGCCTATTCACCCATGCAATTGGTTGTGGGACCGTTGTTTGACGTTTTCGGAACGCGCAAATTGTTGGTGCCCGCCAGCTTTATTCTAACGTTGAGTTGCTTGCTACCTTTAATTCCAAGCGACCATCTGGTTTATTTTGGACTGGGTCGATTCCTGATGGGCTTTTCTTCGGCATTTGGGTTCGTCGGCGTGATGTATTTGTGCACCATTTGGTTTCCCGCCAAACGTTTGGCAATGTTGTCGGGACTCACGACGGCTTTGGGTATGTTGGGGGCCATTACGGCCCAAACATGTCTATCGTCTCTTAACACGCAATTGGGTTGGCATTCAACGTGGTATTTATCGGTGGCTTTTGGCATTTTTGTAACATGCTTGCTAATGTTTTGCATTCCCAAACATCCGGATTGGTTGCCCAAGCCCAGAGGTAAACACATTTGGATTTCCTGTAAAAGTAATTTAAGGCAGGTTTTTAGAAATAAACAAACCTGGTTGATTGGATTTTTATCGAGTGCTTTGTTTATGCCATTGGCCGTGTTTGCCGATTTTTGGGCCATACCTTATTTTCTGAATGTTTCTCATTTTACCAGCGGACAAGCCGTACAGTTGACGGCACTATTGTACTTTGGATGGACATTGGGTGCACCCTTTGTGGGATGGCTTTCCGATAGGTTTAAAACACGCAAGATTCCCCTGTTCGTCAGCGGCCTACTGAGTAGTTTTGTCTTTACCTGGATTATCTGTATCCCCGAAGCACAGTTTTTTACAATTGCTCTTCTATTGTTTATTCTGGGACTTTGTTCCAGTGGCCAGGTGGTCGGTTTTATTGCTTGTGTAGAACTCAACACAAAGCAAGCAAGTGGTAGTTCGATTGCCGTAATCAATATGATCGTTATGTGGCTATGCGGCTTTGTGCAAACGCTTACGGGGTATCTGATCGATTTATTTAAGCCTTGTTACAGTTTGCAACAAACGTATCAGTTCTCCCTATGCGTTATAACTTTGTTCCTAATTTTTGGAACCGTTCTCTTTGGTCTGTTTGCCAAAGAGGAGAATCAGACAAAATAGGTATCGCATTCGGTACGGCATGCGTTGAGACCACAGGTCGAAAAAAGCAAACAGGCCGTGTTTATTGTTCATAAAAGTACACACATCGTACCGACGACCTGGTAAGACAAAATTTTATCGTAACCCAAATTTATTAAAATCGGAATTCCGTTTGAGAATTCGGTAAAGTTTGATGGACACGATGCCGTTCGTGGATTTTTTTGCTTAGGGTAGTTAATTTGAGTTCATTAAAAATGTGCAAGAGTTCGGCGGGATTGGGTTGCATTTGCTTTGCGTTAAAAATATCTATAGAATTCACCAGATCTTCCGCATAATCCAATCGTGCCAACTGTTGATTTCTGGCAAGAAGATTTTTTGCTTCCATCAGACGGTCGCGAAGTCGTTCGGGCCTTATGCAGTCGATGTGGGCAAGTATCGCGTCGATGGACGTGTACTGCCGCAACCAACGGATGGCAGTTTTCGGACCCACACCGCGAATTCCTTCGAAGTTGTCGGCAGCGTCCCCCATAAGTGCCAAATAATCAACTATCTGGCTGGGCCAGATCCCCATTTTTTCGTATACACCCTGCGCGTCCAGTAATTTCCAGCCTTGTTGCGTAGGCATAAGTTGGTGTACCCGTTTGTTAACGCACTGCATTAAGTCTTTATCGGCACTTACGATAACCGCTTTGCCATTGTTTTGAGAAATCTTTTGAGCCAATGTTCCCAATAGATCATCGGCTTCCACCCCCATTTTTTCAA
>JAIRKR010000065.1 GCA_031260015.1 Puniceicoccales bacterium | reverse complement strand
TGTGCTGACTCGAATGACTTCGCCGCGTTTGATAAATAAAGGGACTTGTACGGTCAGTCCACTTTCGGTGACGATAGGTTTCTGGGCGTTACTGGCCGTATCGCCGCGTAACCCTTCCGAAGCTTCCATGACCTTCATGGAAAGCGCAGTCGGCAACTGCAATTGAACGGGGTTCTCCTCCACAAACATCACCGCATAAACGATACCTGAAATTAAGTACAACTTCTGATCTTCCAACAGAGAACTTGGAATGATTTCATCCTCAAAGGTATTGGGATTCAAAAAATGATACCCAGCATCATCCGCATAGGCGTATTCCAAGTCTTTGGATTCCGTAAAGCATAGGGTAATACTATCGTTGGATCCAAATTTAGTTTTTGTCGATGAACCCGTATGCAAGTTGCGCAAAGTAACTTGCACAAAACCCGATTGGCGACCCTGCGTACGATGTTGCATGTCCACCACCCAGTGGGGCACATTCTGATACAATAGAACTTGCCCTTTACGAATATCCGTTGCGGATGCCATAAGATAAAAATACGTTATACACCCTTATTCGGGTTTTGTTTTGCGTAGTCCCAATACGCTTTGCCCTTCTTTCCATTGACCTCGTTTTTTGAGTAATTCAACCCTTTCAAAACGTTTTAATACCGTCTTATTGCTTGCCAAAGCAGAACGTCCCTGACGAAAACTTGCATGTTGTGACATAAATACCTCGCTTTTAATAACCACTGGAGCCGAGAGTGAGATTCGAACTCACGACCCACGCATTACGAATGCGTTGCTCTACCTACTGAGCTATCTCGGCCAGCACTGTAAGAAAACTAAGTTATATAACATTCAAAACGTCAATACTAAACTGTCCACGATTGCATAGTACGTCCCATTTGCTTTAAAATACCGCAAACACCCGTTATATTTTTCATTGCACAAAGAGGATACGCATGAACCCACTTTAAGAAAAATCTTACCGCAGTTGCATAAAATACCAACCAACACGTCACTCCCTATGGCAATTTTCTGTTCAACCAAGGACAACGTACTTAAATATTGGATCAAGCCATCTAAAAATTGAACTTTGCACAGAGGTATTTCCCAAAATGCCTACACTTGTCGACTCGGATTCACATGTTACGCGCTTTACTTTGTTTGAACACGCCTAGCCACATCTTCCCGTAAAAATTCTTTCAATTGCCGTAGGCGTTGAGAAACCTCCTGCTTAATCTGCGGCAGTAGATCTTCGTGCTCAACTTCCGATTGCCCCAGCAAATATATTTTAACCTTGGGTTCCGTCCCACTACCACGAATAGCTACACTAAAGCCATCGATCAGTTTAATGATCAAAAAATCGGCTCCAGCAATTACCTTGCCATCGCAATCTTTATAGTGTCCTTCACGAGAGAAATCGGCTACGCTCAAAACGCGAGTATTATTTATTTTTTTGGGAACATCTTGCCGGTAAGACGTTAACAACTTTTGCATGGTGGAAAATCCTGTAGCACCTTCAAATGAAAAGCTCAGCAAATCTTCTTGGAAATACCCATATTTGCAATACATTTCGTCCAAGTAGTCCGAAAAATTTATTTCCTTAGATTTTAAGTAAGCTAAAAATTCGCAAAACATCAAAGCGGCGGCATTGGCATCTTTATCTCTAACACGATCATTGGCCAAATAGCCGTAACTTTCTTCGCCTCCAAAAATGTAAAATGTAGAATGTTGTAAAAGTAAATCCTTACGTTTTTTAAAAGATGTTTGATCGTAATCCAACCCAAGTCCCTGCATCTTTCGAATACGTTGTTTCAGTTCTATCTCGTAATCGTTTAACTTGGCACCGATCCACTTAAATCCTGTCAGCGTTTCAACCGTTTTAAGTCCGTGATAATCTCCTATCGCCTTAAGCATCGGCGTGGTTACAAACGACTTAATGAGGGCCGCATTCCGACGTTTTTCTTGCTTACGGGGGAGGATCCCCAAGCCAATCATTTTGGATATTCGATACTCGACCAATAAAACAGCCAAGGTATTGCCACTTAAAACGCACCATTCTTTTAGGTCATTTTTCAAAGCAACTCCCATGCGGTCGCCGTCGGGATCTGTCGCAATGACCGCATCTGCATTGATTTCCTGTGCCAGGTCTAGGGCCATTTTTAAGGCTTCTTTGTGTTCAGGGTTGGGGAACTGGATGGTGGGAAACATTGGATCCATCTTCAATTGTGTGTCCACGCAGTGAACATTCCATTCAAAATTTTTCAGGAGAGGCAATAGGCTGATAGAACCTGTACCATGCAGCGGTGTATAAACAACTTTAGGTTTATAAATTTTGAGTATATCTACATCCAACAAGACCTCTTGGACGCATTCTAGGTAAGCTTCGTCATTTAGAGGCGATAAACAAAAAACTTGCCTCATATCCTTCGTCAAAAAGGGTAAGGTTTCCTGCAAACTTATTTGTTCAATACAACGCGTAATACCTTTGGCATGCGCATCGCAAACTTGAGCACCATCTTGAAAATAGACTTTATAACCATTATCGTAGAAAGGATTGTGGCTCGCCGTAATCATAATGCCCGCCGTAACGCTTAAGTAGCGAATTGAAAAGCTTAGTTGCGGCGTCGATCGAGGACCATCAAACACGTAAACGTCTCCGCCCAACTGACTCCAGGTGGACGCTGCCAATTCGCAAAAATGTCGTGAAAAGTAACGCATATCGTGAGCCACCACAAGGCTAGGCCTACGAGGAAATTCCAAAGTTTCTTCAATGTAAGTGCGACAATATTTAAAAAGTCCTAGGGTTGCTTTAATAACATTAAAGTCGTTCATGCAATTGCTCCCAATGGCGGCGTGTAGATAATGGTTATCTTCTCTCTTTTCGGCAGCCGTTGCATAATTACCTATGGTACGTCCACGCATACCCGCGGTACCAAATTCTATGCACTTAAAAAATCGGTCATCCAGTTCAGCCCATTGACATTGCGCCACCAATTCTTCAAGACTTAGCGTAAACCAATCGGGTAATTGTTGTACGTTTAAGCAATAAACAATATTATTCAACGTACTCTCGAACAATTTCCCGGCTCGAACTGCTTGCTGCAATTGATCAAAGATAGCATTCATGCAAACTCATTCCAAATAAAGATTTTCAAAACAACCCGGTTTAGTGACCAATGCATTCCACATTTTTTTAAAGCTTATGTAATCATCCGCAAACAAAGGACTTATTTCAAGATAATAAGCATTATTGATTTCTTTGTCGCCGTGGTCAACGTTTAATCCACAGTTTACAAACCAACGATTCCAGCGACTTATTTGATCTCTCATACAAGTGTCTAAACTATCTTGCCCCTGAGTGTTTTTAACGGGGCTAAATTCCTCTTTCCGATCTACTTCAAGTAAGAGTGGATTTTTGGCAAAAGGTAAAGCGTCGAATATAAAATATTCCAATTTTTGACAAGATGTAGCACAATGGCTTTGCCGTAAAGGATGCCAATGTTGCATAGTTTTGCACGTTATGTGAATGGGCAATTTTTCCTCTGCCATTGCCTCTAAAAAACTACGTTGAATGAGGTGCATGGCCGTATTCCCAAATTTAAAATAAAGTTGACCCTCTTTCGTCTTTTTTACCGACAAAAACTCCGGCATTTCACTGTATTCCAGCAATCGTAAAACATCCTCGGTGTTCACAAAAACACCCACTTTTTCGTCAGCACTCGTTTTTGTAACAACTTTTGTGGAAAAATCAGACACCCGATCGAGGTGCAATCCTAGGAAATGGCAATCGCAAACGTAAACAAGCGGATTGTCCACTTGAAAATAGCTCAGCGTTTCTATGCCGTATTCCGACATCTTATCCAGACATCCGGTCGATGCCAAGGCCTTAAAAACACCTCCGTGGCCATCCGGATAATAATTGACACGAGGTTCATCCGTAAGTAGGCAGATTCCATCCATCGTAAATGCGGGGAGTTCCCCTTGTTGAAACAGGTGAAGGTATTGCGTATCATACCAATGATTTTTTTGAAAAGCTTCCCACGTTGCTTCGTGTGTATCCGAACTTGTCATAATAAACCAGTGCATGCGTACGCCGTACAACTTTTCAATGGCTCTTAATTTTTCGGCAAATACCTGAAATAGCGTTTTACGTTTTAGGGGAGTTACGAGAACCAAACCTTTGGGCCCCGGAAAACCCAAGCGGGTACCCAACCCTCCCGCAACCGTTAAAGCGGCCACTTTCCCATGACGTAAATGTTGTATGCCTCTAGATTCAGCTTGCTGCCACAAAGTTGATTGCACTCGCCTGTCTTCCAACGTAAAACATGCGGGTTGCATCCACCGTTTAGCGGGCAAAGACTTTTTTTTGAAAGCTTTTTGCGACACAATTTTTAATGCCTGCCACTCCCGAAAGGGAATCTTTTCAAATGATTGACACAACCTATGGGCCTGTTCTAAGTCGAGTGTTTGTGTCCACGTACGCAATTCTGGGAAAAGTTGCAGAAAGTTTCTCACA
The DNA here is from genome assembly GCA_031260015.1 of Puniceicoccales bacterium. Classification (GTDB taxonomy): domain Bacteria; phylum Verrucomicrobiota; class Verrucomicrobiia; order Opitutales; family UBA9783; genus CABUVL01. The sequence goes on along the minus strand of JAIRKR010000065.1, from coordinate 3,426 downwards.
GGTGAAGCATATACGTCTGGATCAAGAAAGTTCAACCTAAAAAACCGAAGTACAATTTATAGGCAATTGCCAACGTGTAAAATTTTTACACGAAAACTTTACGATTTTCTTACGACGGAGTGCTTTTGTTGGCTTGAAATAAAAATTTGTTCCCATTTAAAAACTCTTTGACGCGTAAAATTTTTCCACCAGACCGTTGCAATTGATCTATGGCCAAAACACCCCTCGAGCTTGCTATGCACAACGGACATTGGCAAAAATTCAACAACACCGTACCGGGTTTATGGGCAATCTCTTCGTCGACGACGTGGGCGGCATGAACTTTTATAGATTCATCTTTCCACCGGAAAAAGGTTCCCGGCCAAGGATTCAACGCCCGCACCTTTCGTTCTAGAGACAAAGCGGTTTCATTGAAATCAAGTAACCCATCCGACTTGCGCAACTTACGCGTTACGGTAGCAAACGATTCAATTTGCTCGACGACCGAGTAATTTTTTTGGATAAGGCGACCCCAATATTCTGCCAGTAAATCTGCGCTCGCATGAGCGAGCTTTTGCGTTAACGTGTAAGCGGTTTCTTGGGCCTCGATCCCCACAATTTTCTGTGCAATCCAGGGACCCGCATCCAGTTTTTCCACCATGCGCATCAGCGTGACACCCGTTTCTCGTTCACCCATTAGCAGGCATGTTTGAATAGGAGATGCTCCACGGTATTTGGGCAAAAGCGAAGTGTGAAAGTTCCACATACCCAACGCAGGCAGGTCTAAGAAACGCCGCTTAAGGATATGTCCAAATGCCATGACAAGCGCAAGGTCGATTTGCATTTGCCGCAATTCAACAAATACGTTATCGTCCATTTGCTCCGTTTGAAGATGGAGAATGCGATGCGATTGTGCCCATGTTGCAATCGGATTTGGGCTATACTTTTGTCCACGTCCTCTGGGACGCTCGGGTTGTGTCATAATACCAACCAGTTGGCAGTCATTTATCTCTAATAACCGTTCCAAGCATGGAACCGCAATATCGGAAGCGGACAGAAAAATGGTGCGTACTTTAGGCATACAAAACAACTAAACCACTTGTTTCAAGGGTAATGCATTTAACGCGGTATTGGGAGACTTCTCGACCCACTGCCACACAATGGGACAGCCTTTCAATGCATATTGTTGTCTCAGGGAATTTTCTAAAAATCGTTGGTAATGGTTTGGCATCCAGCGAAGTTTATTGCAAAACACCCGCAGGGTAAAGGGAGCCGATTTTATTTGAACGGCGTAATAAATTTTAAAATGTTTTCCATGATACGAAGTGGGAGGTACCTTGGCGGTAATTTTGTGCAAATAACGGTTCAGTAAACCGGTAGAAACCGTTGTGTGAAGGCGTTGGTGCAATGCGGTGACTTGCCTCAATAAAGCGTCTATGCCTTCTCCCGATTTGGCCGAAACGAATGCGACCGGGGTGTCAAAAAACGGATACAAACTGTTTATTTGGTGTAAAAATTTATTTTGAAATTTTTCTGCATTTTCACCGTTTGCGTCCAACTGCTGCCTTGCGATGTCCCATTTATTGACCACCCATATGCATGCTTTCCCCAATGCGTACACGTAGCGAACAAGGTCTTTATCAATGACGGTAGGGCCTTCCAGCAGATCTAATAAAACGAGAGACAAGTCCACCGTTTGCAATGCCTTTTCGGTTCTTACGTAAGCGTAGTATTCTACGGGATCGACTATCTTTTTTCGTATGCCCGCCGTATCCACCAAAATAAAATCTTCCTTCTGACCCATTTTAAACTGCCATGAAAATGGACATTCAACAGCATCGCGCGTTGTTCCGGCAACATCACTCACCAGCATACGATCTTCTTTTAGCAAAGCATTGACCAAGGAGGACTTACCCACATTAGGTCGACCTATAACGGCAAACCTTGCACTTAAATCAACGTTGCCCTCAGAAACTTTTGCCGAAGGTAGCGCATGCGTGATGGCTTCCTTTAAAATTGCAATATTAATCGTATGTTCGGCAGCAATGGGAATGACAACTTCCCAACCTAGGTGATAAAATTCAGCCCAACCGGACTCATCTCGTTCGTTGTCTATTTTGTTAACCGCCAAGATAATCGGTTTATTCAGCTTACGCAACGCGTGAGAAATTTGATGGTCTCTGGCGGTCAATCCACATTTTCCATCCAAAACCCAAACGATAACATCGATTTTCCCTAAAATTCCTTTGACGCGTTCTTCAATCAAATTTGCAAACGAGTCGTTTGGACGTCCTAGGCCCCCACTGTCCATAAGTTGTAATTTTTCATCCACCGTCGCCGACAAAAAATCACGCGTTACTCCAGGCCGATCATGCACAATCGCCATGCGACTTAGACTCAACCGATTAAATAAAGTACTTTTGCCAACATTGGTGCATCCAAATAAAAGTACTTTGGGTAAAGCATTATGCATGATTGCTTTATTTCGGGTTAAAGTTTTGATTTTTGCAAGTTATTTATGGGGCCAAATGAGGGTGAAATCCAGGGAATATATTTGTCTAAAAACTAAGTTTAATGCCCAAATGGTTTTGTGTGGCACCGTGACAAAAAATTAAACGGGTGTATGCTATTGCGTACTTTAGAGTAACGAGCACAGCAAATCGCCGAATTCACTTTTGACGACGAGTAAACTTTTTAAGATCAGCAGGCGCGTTGCGTGGATCATGACAAATCTCCTTGAAAGCATTTGGCAGCCAAATGCTTTCAAGGTACTATAATACCATGGATAAGTAATGTGTGCCCTAACTCCAACAGCTGGCACAAGTAAATGGTAAGCTTCGAGAAGTTAGATAGGGGGGTAAACAAGGCTTTGCCGCTGTTATCTCGAGTCCCTAGAAACGGTTTTAGTGAGATCGGAATTACTTTAGAAACCGAGGAATTTTCGAAAGTGTTTTTTATGCCTCCACAACTTGCTAATATTTCTCCACGGTGAACACAGAAGCGTATTCATGCTGCAGCCGGTGGCTCGTTGTTCTTGTATATGTAACTCGGTGCTCACACCATTTGATGACCCTGTTCGCTCTTTTTGATACAGCACAAACTACCTTCTGTGGTTTCCGTTGAATCCAATGGCATTGTATGCTAATACGTGTACACCTGACGGGAAGACTAATGCGCTGAAAGACTATGGTAAACGATTTTACCACTGTTAATTTTATCCTATGAACTCAATTTTACCGTAGGATGAACATTCCCGAGCCATTGCATTGGAACAACCGAAAACCCCCGAAAAACCCTTGACGGAGGTAGGTGAAAAAGATACAATAACTTAGTAGTGAAGACCTCAAGACCTCAAGACCTCAAGACCTCAAGACCTCAAGACCTCAAGACCTCAAGACCTCAAGACCTCAAGACCTCAAGACCTCAAGACCTCAAGACCTCAAGACC
>JAIRKR010000061.1 GCA_031260015.1 Puniceicoccales bacterium | reverse complement strand
TCCAATGTTGCGTTGAGTCGAAAGTCTTCGGTGGCTTTCCTAAAGCCCGGAACGGCAATGGCGGTCAGGATGGCCACAATACACAGCGCAACGATAATTTCAACCAACGTAAAATCCTTTCGATGTATGGATGCGGATAAATACTTCGATGCTTGGGCAGGAACTGTCTCTTTAAACCTCTCTTTTACAGTTAAACGGTTAGAGGTCTCGATATTTCGATGAAAACCGTTTCTGCCTACGGATGGAAATTTTAGTCGTTTTTGACTTGGTCTCAATCCCAAGACCGATTCTAATTCTTGGCTGGGGCTCCAACCTCCAGACCAGCTTTAATCCTAATCTCTGACAGGGTTTTAACCATTGTTCTGGCGCCAATTCTCGGCTTGGCTCAAATCCTCGACCCGGATTCAATCTATGGCGGAGGGGCCATTCCAAAACTGGTTTCGAATCCCGGTTTGGTTCCTCCCGACTCAGCTTTAACTCCCGGCCTGGTTCGGCCCAAATCTTTGATTAGATCCTAGGCTTTGGCTTGGTTCTGGATTCCGGTTGGGTCTCAATTCCCGGTTTTGCCAAAACCTTCGAGGCAATCCTCGACCCGGATTCAACCCATGGACAAGATCCAAACCGTTGCTCGGAGTCCTCTATTTCCAGAATACTACCGGCGACTAAACGCTTAGACGCTTTGAGGTCTCGAGGTCTTCACTACTGAATCATTGTATGTTTCTCACCTACCTCTGTCAAGGGTTTTCATAGGTTTTTCGGAGGGGTTTTAGGAGACAAATCCTTTGCTACGGTCTATCCATGCGTTAGTTACTATTGCGTTCTCCTTTTAAAATCATCAAAGTTTAATTTTACTTTACAATACATCTTACCCATTTTCTCTGAAACTTAAGATTTGCTTCTAAACATCCTTTGTGCATCAGGCAGCTAACGTCGCATATTGTATACAAGTCAAAAAAACACCGTGCCCAATACATCCTGGTATCTTTTGGAAAAATGCACCTTTACCCTTACATTTTATCAACAAAAGGTTGACAAATTCGAAAAATGCAAAAACATTGTCATAGACAATTGCTCAGTAGCTCAGCGGTAGAGCAGGTGACTGTTAATCACTTGGTCGTAGGTTCGATCCCTACCTGAGCAGCCAGAGGTTCAACATACCTTCATAGACCTTTGGGTAAATAGACTTGCGCACGTTTCGTGAAAGATTTGCTTGTGTAATGATGCATAAGGTGCTTATTGTGTCTAGCATGAGGGAGTTGAGCCAACGAACGCACACTTGTGGTGTTTTAAACCATACCCAAGTAGATCAAACCGTTACTTTAATGGGTTGGGTGCAAAGCCTGCGAGATCACGGTGGACTTTGCTTTATTGACCTCAGAGATCGCGAAGGAATTACGCAATTGGTGCTGGATCCCAACAAATTTCAAGAAACTTTAACCGTGCTGAAACCGGAATCCGTCATTGAAGTCTGCGGTACGGTACAACGGAGACCTCAGGAGACTGTTAACAAACGTATTGCAACCGGAGAAATCGAAGTTCAAGTGAATTGTATTGAAATTCATAACCGTTGTCAAACGCTCCCTTTCCCTTTAGATGATAAAGCAGACCGGGTAAGCGAAGATTTACGCCTTACCTATCGTTACCTCGACTTGCGAAGAAAAACCAACCAAAACCGGTTACAGCTGAGGCATCGCGCTTCCATGGTGATTAGAAATTACCTGAACGAAAAAGGATTTTTCGAAGTAGAAACCCCTATTTTGTTTAAAAGTACACCCGAAGGCGCAAGGGAATTTCTCGTACCCAGTCGACTCAATCCAGGTCAGTGCTACGCACTCACCCAATCGCCGCAACAGTACAAGCAAATGTTGATGGTCGCAGGTGTTGAACGGTATTTTTCATTGGCGCGTTGCTTTCGGGACGAAGACTTACGTGCGGATCGCCAACCCGAATTTACGCAGATAGATCTGGAGGCTTCTTTCATCGATCGAGAAGATGTTTATACGCTCATGGAAGGGCTTGTTGCGAAATTGTGGAGTGATTGCTTGGGGATATCGGTTAAAATACCCTTCTTGCGCATGACGTTTAAAGAGGCCATGAATCGTTTTGGATCCGACAAACCCGACATGCGTTTCGGCATGGAATTGCAAGATGTTTCAAGCATTTTCCAAACATCAAAATTGCAAGTTTTTGCCAACGTAGTTGCCCAGGGGGGGGTTATTAAGGCATTACGTGTTGCACGTTTCGCAGATATGACTACGGGCGAACTCAATATGCTCGAACAAAAAGCCAAGGATTTGGGAGCCCAAGGTTTGGCTTACATCAGGGTTAAGTCCGGCGAATGGAAGTCGCCGTTAACAAAATTTTTGTCGGACCAAGAAAAGCAAGCTTTACTGCAAACCCTAGACATCCAAGAAGGAGATTGCCTATTTTTCATGGCGGGGCCGTGGGAAAAAGCTTGTACGATCTTGGGGAAAATGCGTCTAGAAATTGGGTCCATGTTGGAAAAACGAAGCCTTTTGACAATTTCGCCCAGCGATTACAAATTTTTGTGGGTTGTAGATTTCCCACTGCTTACTTTTGACGAAGGACAAAACAAATACGTTGCAACCCATCATCCCTTCACCGCTCCCCTAAAGGCAGACGTACCTCTATTAAAAACAGATCCACAAAAAGTACGCGGGCAGCATTACGATTTGGTCCTCAATGGAACAGAGTTGGGAGGAGGTAGCATCCGAATTCATTCGGCAGAAGTCCAGCAATTTATTTTTGAAGAGGTACTTAAACTGGCTCCCGAGGTCGTTGAAAATCGATTTGGCTACCTATTGCGAGCATTCAAATTTGGAGCACCTCCCCACGGTGGTATTGCGCTGGGGTTTGATCGTTTGGTGGCATTAATGGCGGGCACACACAGCATTCGAGATGTGATTGCGTTTCCTAAAACACAGAAGGGGCAAGACCTTATGGCCATGAGTCCGGGATACGTGGACGATAGGCAACTCGAAGATTTAAATTTACAATTCTCATTCAATACTCAAAGGTAAAATGCATGGAAACGCCTCTTAAGCACGTCGCACTCATCTTAGATGGTAATGGTCGTTGGGCTAAGCAACGTAATTTGCCACGGTCGGGTGGTCACAAAGAGGGCGCCAAACGTGCTTTTGAGATTGCGCAGCATGCGTTTCAACACTGGCATATTCCCTTTGTGACTTTCTACGCTTTTTCTACGGAAAACTGGCAACGTCCCAAATTAGAAGTCAGTACTATCTTCCGTCTGCTGAACACACATTTAAAAAAACAACGTGCAAATTTTATCAAAGAAAAAATTCGCCTGCATACCTTGGGAGACATCGCTCAACTCCCTTCCAATTTATACGCAACCCTAATGGACATAAAACAGGCTACTTCTCAGTTTACGAAATGCAATCTTGTCTTGGCGCTCAATTATGGCGCTCGAGAGGAAACATTGCGAGCCATTAAACTTTGTATACAGGCCTCAACGGTCCAGTCATTGGATTGGAATACCTTTTCTCGTTACCTATACACGGCCGATATACCCGATCCCGATTTGGTGATTAGAACCTCCGGTGAAGTTAGGTTAAGCAATTATTTATGCCTACAATCTGCCTACAGCGAATTATATTTCACGCCTACTTACTGGCCCGATTTCAACAAAGAAGCATTTGACTTGGCCATTGAAAATTACAAAAAACGTGAACGACGTTTCGGTAATGCCGAACAATAATCATGAAAAAGCGTACGTTGAGTTCCATTTTTCTGTGGGGAACACTGTTGGGATCCGTTTACTACTTTCAAAAAACTGCCATCGTAACGTGGATCGTTTTAGTTTCTCTATTTGCACAGATTGAACTTTCCAAAATATTACGTGCGGCGGGCTTAACTGCCTGGAGTTCCTTTGATGCGTGGCTGGCCGTCGTATTTCCAGTCACATTGTGGTTTATTCCCCTTACGGCCCAAGTTTTGGGATCCGTTTACCTTACATGCCTAATAATCATTTGCCTAAGCGCTATTGTGAAAACCAAAAATGCGATGAGTTTGATTAGCTCGCTGTTTTCATTTTGGTACATCCCATTCAATTTACACTTTTTAATACTTTTTGCCAGGACTGCACACACAAATTTTTCAACAAGTACGCTGTTTTGGATTGTTGCCGTTACCAAAATGACAGACATTGGGGGCCTTATCATAGGGAGCACCCTGGGAAAACATCGCCTGGCACTTAACATCAGTCCAAAAAAAACGTGGGAAGGGGTCATCGGTGGCATTTTATTGGCCTGCATGGCAGGTCTTTTAATCCCATGTTGTTTTCATAATCTTAACTCCTTGAGCTACCTCCAAAAAATAACTTTTTCTTTCATTTTGGCCATGGGCGCCGTTGTATCCGACTTAATCGAATCCTTACTCAAGCGTCAATCGCGGCAAAAGGATTCGGGTGACCTCATCCCCGGCATCGGCGGCATTCTAGACTTAATAGATAGCCTTTTGCTCAATGCACCCATAGGCTACTTCCTCATAAAATACTGTAGCATTTAAACGGATTAGAATTAGCATAACTATCTCTCCCGTAGGCCAACTAAATTTTCTAAAGAAGCCTGTATATAAAATCTGTGGATTTTGACTAAGTTACTCAATCAGTTGCATTGCGGTTAAATGGTAGTAAAAGGGTACTCATCTTTTTATTCGAAGGTTTACCACAACGTATGAACTGTTTAGATTTAAAGCTGGCGTACGCCATCAGCATTCATAAATCGCAAGGGAGTGAGTTTCCCATAGTGGTCATCCCACTTCTGACGCAGCATTTTGTGATGCTCAAGCGTAACTTATTGTATACGGCCCTAACCCGAGGTCGTAAAAAAGTATTCATTGTCGGAGACCCCAAGGCCTACAGCATTGCCGTGAGGACGCAAGACAGCACCCTGCGACAAACAACGTTTGCAAGCCCAAGAGGTGTCTGAAAAATGTTGAGTAGTGGATCAATGATTTTAATTCGAATTTAGAGGCGTAATTTTATGTTTGTTGCTTTTTTTAGATTACCAAAGTCGTTTCATGTACGCATGATTGAAGTCTATGACTTCTTGATTTTTAGGCCTAAGTACGCTAATTTTATAGACTCTTATCTTGCCGCAACCGTTTTCTACAGTCGCAAGTTTGACATATTTTGTGGATACATTGTGCAATTCAATCGTAGTTTACCGAAATTAACTTTCTTGACTATGATGATTTTACACAGGGCCTAAGTTAAAGTCAGCATTTTAACAACGCCCGTTGGCAAACGATTTTTAATCGCATTTTTGCCAATCCATCAAATGCATTTGAACTCTTTTCTCGCCTTGCCAATAATTCCAGGCTACTTTGACCGCTAGATTAAGAGGGGAATTCACAGGTAATTGCATCGTTCCCATACCCCATCCTATGATGGAAATGTTGTTCAAAACCAATCGAAGGTGCGCACCTGCGTTACCAAAACGTTCAGGTTTTTTCGGCAAAATAATTCTTTTCAAAACGAATACTGGCGCTTCATTTCCTTGGCCAAAAGGAGCCATTCGTTCCAGTTCCTCCAATAATTTTTCGGAAAAATCCTCAACATTGAGCACGGTTGCCACGCGCAATTGAGGTTCTGGTATACCTTCCTTAAAGGTTGCTCTCAAGGTGTTTTCTAAAGACTGTTCTAGGGCAGCTAGTTTTTCGGGTTTGGCCGTTAATCCAACCGCTGCCGGATGGCCACCCCATCCTTCTATGTCCCCATGAGCCTGCTGCAACAAATTTACAAGATTTACCGCGTGCACGCTGCGCCCCGATCCTTTTGCAAATTCGCCCTGTTTGCCTAAAACAAAAACCGGTTTACCGTATTGGTGGGCCAATTTACCTGCCGCCACGCCAACGACACCCACATGCCAATTCGAATTGTACAGGACGTAAACAAGCGCATTTTTAGGGTATACACGCATCATTTGTTCCGCTTGCATTACAATCTGCTTCTCGATTTGCTGCCTTTCTAAATTCAACCGATTTAGCGCATCTGCCCAAGTATCGCACATGTTTATATCTCGACTGGTCAACAGACGAAATGGCAAATCGGCTGAACTTAAGCGACCACTGACGTTAATCCTTGGAGCCAAACGGTAAGCAACATCATCCGTACTCAGAGGAGCACCCGCTTCAATGCTCGAAAATTTTAGCAAACTTTTAAGGCCCAATAAGCGCGATTGCTTCAGTTCTTTCAATCCGAAGTAGACCAATAGTCGGTTCTCTTCCAAGAGCGGCACCAAGTCGGCGACGGTACCCAAAGCTACGAGATCCAAGAAGGGCTTTAGGCGTATTGATAAAGCTGGAGTAAAGTGATCTGCTTTTAAAACCTTTAACCAAGCGTGTATCAGCTTAAAAACTAATCCAACCGTGCATAATTGTTGTGCCGATGCAGAATGGTTTTGTGGATCGACGTGCGGATTAATAATCGTTGCACGCGGTAATTTTTCGCAATTGGGTTGATGATGATCGATTACGATCACGTTAATTCCATTTTTATTGAGTAGCTCGATGGGTTCAACGGCATTCGTTCCACAATCGAGTGCCACAATTAAATCAAACTTACCCGTAGATATCACACGCTTAACCACTTGTTTGCTTAACCCGTAACCTTCCTTTTCTCGATTCGGGAAAAAAGGTGTGAAGCTGTAATTTAAGGTTTCAAAATAGCGATGTAATAGAGCCATGCTCGTAATACCATCCACATCGTAATCGCTGATAACGCCTATCGATTGCCCCGCTTTACAGGCTTCATTTATTATTTGAACGACCTGATCTAAATGTGCAATGTCGGAAGGATTTTCTAAATTTTTTAGAGATGGATTTAAGAAGTTGAAGGCTGAGGGTACATCCAAGTAACCCAAGGATCCCAATAACTTGGCTAAAAATTCAGAAATGCCCAACTGTTTGCATAAGGTTTCGATCTGTCGTATGGGAATGTCATCTTCATAATGCCAACGCATGAAGGTATTTCTCAACTGTTTGCCCAGGTATAAACTGGAACTTCATCGTGTTTTCCCTCGATCCGTTTACGGTCTCCTCGGTGCCAAAGGTACAAAATGGGCGATGCAATAAAAATAGACGAAAAAGTCCCCGTTGCGATCCCCAGCAAAAACACCAGAGCGTAATCACTTACGACACCAGAACAACCTAAAAATAGAACGAATGCTGGAATAAACGTCGTTAAACTTGTCATTAAAGTTCTCGATAAAGTTTTATTAATGGATACGTCGATGACTTGTTCCAAAGATAAACTCGGATTTAAGCCTAACTCCTCGCGAATACGATCGAAAATAATGATTGTATCGTTGATCGAATAACCAATGATCATCAAAACGGCTGCAATCATGGGAGCTGAAAATTGGTGCCCCATCAAAACGTACAAGCCGATCGTTATCAACGTATCGTGTAATAAGGCTATGACGGCCCCTATGCCGTATCCAAATTCAAATCGCAAAGCAACGTACAGTAGAATACCACAGAGTGCCGTAAAAATGGACAAAATAGCGTTTTTTTGGACGTCAACGCTTATGGAAGCACCTATCGTACTTTGGGTTACCCATTGAAATTTTGCCTCTGGAAAATTCTCATTCAACACTTGCAGGACGGTCATACCCTTGTCTTTTTCGGATTGGATTTTTAACAGACTAAAATCTTTTCCCATATATTTTTGGTAGACGGCACCTATTTCTCCACAACCTGCTTTATGAGCCACCGAACGTATTGCTTGGCAATCAACCGCTTGTGCGTATTTAACCAACAGTTCATCTCCCCCTACGAAATCGATCCCCCAAACTTTTTTCCCGCGTACTCCCACCGCAGTGATGCCTATCATTATTAAAATAAACGATAGGACAAACGCAAGACGCTTGTACTTTAAAAAATGAATAGAACATGTGCTCAACCAAGCCCTTAGGGGCAAAAAGTTGTAGCGTTTTCGCACCCAAATGTCCACAAGTACACGATTAAAAACCAAAACCGAAAATAAGGTTGTGAAAATACCGATTGCCAGCGTAACGCCAAATCCCTTCACCGCGCCCACACCCAACCAAATGAGTAAAGCGGCCGTCAATAAAGTGGTTAAATTTGCATCCAAAATAGTTACAAACGCCTTTCGATGCCCCCATTCCATGGCCGTAATACAATCTTTCCCCGCCTGCATTTCTTCTCGAACACGTTCTAAAATTAACACGTTGGCGTCTACCGCCATACCAAAGGTAATGGCCAATGCCGTGATGCTCGGCAACGTAATGGTGGCTCCAATCAATGCCCAAGCGCCTATAATCAGTAATCCATTGATGCATAAAGCGATAGAGCTGATAACCCCAAAACTACGATAATAATACACCAATAAAACCATAACCAATAACATGCCCACCAAAGCTGCTTGAACGGCCGATGATTTTGCTTCTTTGGCCAACGAAGGTCCAACTTCGTATACTTCTATGAGATCCAATTCAAACTCCAACGGATTATTTAAAACGTGAGACAATTCTAAAGCCTCTCGCTGCGTAAATTTTCCAGAAATACTTGCCTGACCATTGTTAATCTCGGATTGAACAACGGGAGCCGAATAAGCTTTTCCATCCAAAACGATTGCCAAACGTTTGTGCAGATTGTCTTTAGTCACTTTCGCAAAGCGCTCTTTTCCAACATCGGTCATCTGCAAGCTAATTTCATGACGACCATAAGAATCAATGACGGGTTGAGCTCGTTTAATGGATTTCCCCGTCATCTCCGGCAGGCGTTTGACCACAACGGGAATTTGTTTTTCATCACCCGCAGTGTCTTCCTGGGACAACCATAATCTTTCGTATCCCAAAGGTAAGTTTTCTTGCATCGGATCCAGAGAATCGTTTACCAATCGAAATTCCAATTTAGCGGGCTTTTTTAAAGCTTGAACGACATCGGAATTGGTTTCCAGCGATATTCCAGGTAATTGAACTTCGATGGCGTGGTCCCCGCGAGGGCGAATGATGGGCTCCGTAACACCCAACGAATCGATGCGACTTGCAATAACTTCAATTGCCTTTTGCACCAGCTGCTGGCGTTCCCAACTTTCCTTACCCAATAAAACTTTAGGATTAATTTCCAATGAAAAGGCAACCCCGCCTTTTAAATCTAATCCCTGTTTGAAAACACTTTGGGAACATTTGAACAAATGCTGCAGTAAAATTCGATTTCGTTTGTCAAAATTTTTTATATCCGCCAGACGGAATGCCGGAAAAAATTTGCACAGGTCAATCTTATCTTTTTCACATGCCTTCAGCAATGCCGACACCAAATTTTTTTCTTCACCCGCCTGCATAAGCGATTGAGCCGTTTGCAACAGGGTATTAAACTCTTCCGCATGCGCTTTTACTTTTGTCTGCAAATAATCTTTAAAAGGCCGATCGCTCCACGGAAAAGATTGAAATAAAGCCCACACAATGGCGCCTAAACTAAATACCAACCTCCACTTGGTAGCCTGCAACATGGTTCGATTTACAATTGAAATTGCTATTTAGATTTTTCCGACATCCACTTGCTTTGAATAAAGCTTTTGTGAAGCTCAATTTTTGAATCCACCGACTTAATAATTAAGCACTCGCCCTTAATTTGTACGATGGTCCCAATAATACCGCTCGTTGTTACAACGTTGTCTCCAGGCTTCAAATTGGAAATCATCTTTTCTTGTTCTTTTTGTTTCTTTTTCTGAGGTGCTATCAACAAAAACCAAAAGGCCAAAAAAAACAGCCCCATGATCATTAGAGAAGAAGCTCCGGACCCTCCCGCTTGATTACCTAGTAAAATGCATGTACTCGTGTTAACATTTCCCATTTTTAAAAAAATAAACCAACAAAGATTCATTTTTGCAAGTCGTTTTTTTATTTTGCTTAACAAGGCAGAAATCGCAAAAAAACGCTTGATTGCAGTACCCTCATAGGATAAAATGATATTGTACCTATGATAGATTCCAGTATATTTGATGAACTCGCACATATTCCAATTTTAGAAGAATTGTCGCAAGAAGAACTAAAAATCGTAGCTCCCTATTGGCATTATTTGGATTTGCCACCTAAAGAAATCTTATTTTCTGAGGGGGATCCGGCCGACGCGCTGTACTATGTTCTGGAGGGTGAATTGATCATTTACAAAAGCAATAACTCGGCAATTCCATTCGAAATTTCTCGTGTGATTGCGAACCAATTTTTTGGCGAACAGGCGGTACTCGACAATTGTATACGTTCCGGGACCTTACAAGCTGCAGAAACGAGTCGATTGCTGGTGCTCAAAAAAGATGATTTTTACGAAATTATTGAAAAATATCACCACATGGGTGTTATTTTACTCAAAGGGATTGCCCGTTACCTCAGCTTGCAATTGCGTAAAACAACGGGACAATTCATAGCCATTCACCAAGCTTTATAAACCCTCACGAAATTTCAAAATTTTGAGAAGAAGTCTTGTTATCCTTGAGAGGTAACGATTTTAAAAGTGGTTGATACAGATCCTCTTCGGGTGCAATGCATACCTCATGGCAAACATGCAAATTCTCATTAAATGTCATGTGAGGCACGTCTTTAATCACCGCCAAGGGTGTACATTCATTGCCTTCACCCATGACGAAAGCAGCACTTGCGGCCAATGCATCGACGATATTAATGCACGTAACGCGCAATGGATGCCCGTACAGGTCCGGTTTCCCAACGTAACTGAACAACGGATCGAACCCCCACCAGGCAAGCGCAATGCCCGTCACGCCTTTGCGTAAAGGGGTAGTATGACTGTCCGTAATCAGTATGCCCAACTTCTGTATACGACGCTGGGTACGTAAAAAAGACCACAGTTGTTTTGCGGACGCAAAACAATCTTTGGGGTACAACACATATGCATCGTTACCGTTTGATTCGTCAATGCCGGCCGATGGAATGAGCAAATTATTTTTTAAAGTTAAGACGATGTGTTCATTCGGTAATTTAGTATTGGCAATAATTGCATCGGCCTCTTGTTGAATAAGTTTTTCTTTGGTCACAGAATGCTTTGGTACCGTACGTCCCTCGCAAATGCTGATCACCTTGGAAGTAAAAACCACGATGCTTTCTTCGCTCATCGTGGGTAAATAGGCATCTACAAATTGATTTAAATCTTGGAATGCGTTCACGCGGCAGGTTTTAATGGATTCAATGCGCATAGCAACTTTCTAAACAATTTTGTGTTGCGAAAAACCTTTGATGCATACGAACGTTGTGCACGCGTAAAAAATCTATTTCGTATCCATCTAGATAACTTGAAACGGCCAAAGTTTCCAAATCTCTCTGCTGGGCCTCTTCTTGACTTACGGCTTCATAGAAAGATTTACGCGAATGTCCTATCAAAATGGGGCAATGCCACTTTCGCATGCAATCAATTTGTTTTAGTAAAAGCCAATTTTGGTACATCGTCTTGCCGAAACCCAGTCCGGGGTCAAAAACAATCGCGTTGTTTTCGAATCCGCATTTACCTAGTCGCGTTAAAAGTGAGTCGAACCAAATTTCGATGGATTTCATCGGTAATTCTCCAACGGGTAAATGAATGGTACGTTGAGGTGGTATCGATAGGGAATGCATAACGCAGATGCGACACCCGGCCCGCGCTACAGCCGACAAAGCATACTCATCCCATGGACATTGAACGGCATTGATCCAGGCAATGGGGTATTTTTCTACCAATTTTACCATCAATTCTGGCCAATAGGTATCTATGCTAACTGGAATGTCTTTAAGATAGGCATCTTGGTACCAGGTGTCCAATACGGGTTGCAGGCGTTCAAATTCTACTTCGGGGCCCCACTGTTTCGAACCTGGACGTGTTGTCTGGGCACCCAAATCAATGATGCTGGCTCCCTCCGTAACAAGTTGATGGGCGCACTGCAGGGCAGCTTCTGGAGAAAAGTGCAGTCCTCCATCCGAAAACGAATCGGGGGTTACGTTCACAACACCCATGTAACTCGGCCGTAAGCTAAAGCTTTGCAAAAATGTGGCAGAAGTTTTGCCGAAAGACTCCAAGGCTAGCGTTCCGAAATCAATGCCATTAGTGGGATGCGTCAAACGGGGATTCAGTAAAGCCAGTAAGTGCAAAAAAAAGGGACGATTTAATAATTCAGGATGCGGTAAAGTCAGATATTCTGTTGAGAGGCATACCGTATTGTAGAGTAAAATATCTATGTCAATCACGCGAGGGCCCCACTTGGGATGGTTTTGGGGACGTTCCATAGCCTCTTCGATCTCACCTAAAGTTTGCAATAAAGTTTGTGGCGATAAGGTCGTGTCACCACAAACAATCATGTTCAAATAAGGCAAATCCCAATTTCGAGAAGCATTTGGCGGGAGTATTGCCTTTGTTTCCAACAGGATTGAACATGTCACATGCTGCAAACAACGCTCTTGAATTAAGGATACCGCTTTACGTAGATTTTCTAGGCGGTGACCAAGATTAGACCCCAAGCTAAGATATATCACAGGGAACGAATATAATGCGGCCTAGGTAAATTTAAAGCATTTTTCAAAAAATCATGCGGCATTATCGATTAAATCTTGGGGGTTAATGTGAAAATGATAGATCGTCTTATTATCGGTGGACATCCAAGTTATCCACAAATGACTGCCTTTGACATCCATAAAAAGGATTCTTGAGCAATTTGTCAAATTACCAAAACTGTTACCACCGGAATCTTTAAAGTCAACTTTCGTTAATAAATGTACATTGTGGTTGGCGTCTACACCGTAATGCGCGACTCCAAGGATGAGTTGTTGCGTTTTCCCTGGATAGCAGTAGGCATAAATGATGTAATTATTGTAAACAACCAACTTATGCGTACTTTTATACAATGTTGCACTGGAAGTCGTGGTAGCGATAGAAGCATTACCCATGCTGACATTGGTGTGATAAATAATGTTTTCGGGACCACTGGCCCAATTACTTCCATTGGTGGAAGATTGTACGTGAAGCACAATGTTGGAATCACCCCAAGGGGTATAATTTGAATTCCACCGATTGGGACCAGCATTCGCATCGTTCATTGCGTTACACCTGGAGCCGGCAGAGTACATCAACACGACAAATACGTTTGTTCCGTCGCTGGCACGCACCATAGCCATGTCGGAATGGTAACAGCATTCCGTCGCATTGTCACCGGAGCCGTGTAAACATTTCCCCCAAGAAGCCGAATAGGACGTATTTACATTTCCGTTACTGGTACTAATTTGGGATATAAAAGGATGGTAACCGTTACGCATGGTTAGTAAATATATGTAATCGCCATGCATAAATACTCTGGGCTCTAAATTGTAAGCGTAGTCGACACAAGAAGAACCGCTGCACCTTATGGTTGACGACAGCGAATTGTTCGTTGTACTAAATGTAGCCGCGCATAAATACATATTTGTTGAATAGCTGGACCAATAGGGAGGAAAACAATTGAGCCACCATACAAAGACTTTATTCGCGGTCTCCTGATATAAAGCTACGCAACCAAGCTGATTGGCGCTAATACCTCGTCTAGGTAATCCCCCTTGAGCCATATTGGCACGCGTGTCCCCATAGGTAACATAATACGAATTGCTAAGGCTTAAATCAGATTTATTAAACCTGCACCACAAAAAACCTTCACTAAAACCTTGGCTCCCCGCCTCTAACCACCACCACGAAGCAGGAGTTTGGTAAATCAAAACGTTGAAAAAATTTCCTGTCCCATTGACTTCATTGGCAATACAGGGACTTAGGGGAATCCATGCGGTGCGGAAACTTTCTGTTCCCGCTTGTGCTGCAGAAGTTGGGCCCGCATATCCATCCCATTTGCCCGGCACCCCTAAAATATCGTCAATTTCTCTGTAAGTTTGGCTTAAGGTACCATTGGGAAGTACTTTTACAAAATAGTAACTTTTCCCCCCAAAATAGTATCCTGCATCCACTGTTACGTAGAACAAAGTTCCGGACGCATCCACTAAAAAACCAGGATTAATACTCTCTAAAACCGCATCATCGCTACCGTATTGTGTTTTTAATGCGGCATACCACTTTCCCTTCTTCTCGTATGGATACTTACATTTCCCTTGGACGTATTTACCAGAAAATGGTGGTGTGTAGGCGGATAATGGATGCGCAATGGTGCTAAGGAATAAACAATAGAGGAGTGTAAAACCACAAAATAAGCCGCAACGTCGCCGTAAACCCGCACATCCGAAGGACTTCAGCCATCCCAATCCCTGGCTTAGCCTCAACCTTGGTTTCGGTTTTAGATCCCGGCTAGGTTCCAATTCCCAGTTCGATTCCGATTTTGGGTACAATCCTGGACCAGTTTTTACTCCCTGCTCGGGGTTCAACCTCTGAACTGGCTTCAGATCCCGGCTCGGGGTCAATTCACGATTTACCCTTAACCGTTGTTCTGGTTCCAATCCCCAGACCGGCTTCGATTCCCGACTTGGTTTCAACCATTGTTCTGGCCTTAATCCCCGCCCCGGATTCAACCCCCGGGGTGATTTCAACTCCAAA